>JBPCPO010000016.1:0-56709 GCA_050999075.1 Solirubrobacteraceae bacterium | reverse complement strand
CAGTAGCGCAGCGAGTCCATGATCAGCCGCAGCACGCTCGGGTGCACCACGTTGAGCGAGTTGCCGGTGCCTGTGAAGTCCATGTAGAAGTGCGGGTCGTCGGGCATGAGCCGGTAGTAGCTCTGGTTGTCGACGCCCTTGAGCGAGAGGATCGGGCCGAGGTGGTTGCCCTCGGCGGTGTGGTTGTAGACCACGTCGAGGATCACCTCGATGCCCGCCCCGTGCAGGGCCTTGACCATGCCCTTGAACTCGCGCACCTCCGCCCCGCGGATGCCGGTGGCCGCGTAGCCGGAGAACGGCGCGAAGAAGCCGATCGTCGAGTAGCCCCAGTAGTTGGTCAGCCCGCGCCCCGACAGGAACGACTCGTCGGCGATGTGGTGCACGGGCAGCAGCTCGACCGCGGTGACGCCGAGCTTCACCAGGTAGGCGATCGCCTCCTTGGACGCCAGCCCGGCGTAGGTGCCGCGCAGATCCTCGCGGACTCCCGGATGGCGCATCGTGAAGCCCTTCACGTGCGTCTCGTAGATGACCGTGGCTGCGAACGGGACCCGCGGCGGGCGATCGCCCTCCCAGTAGAACGAGTCGTCGATCACCACCGATTTCGGGACGGCGGTCGCGTCGTCCTCGTCGTCGGGCTCGAGGTCGGCGTCGGGCTCGCCGGTGACAACGTAGGGGAGCGCGTTGGTGTCCGCGTCCGCGTCGACCACTCCCTCGATCGCCTTGGCGTAGGGGTCGATCAGCAGCATCGCCGGGTTGAAGCGGTGACCCTCCTCGGGAGCGTACGGTCCGTATACGCGATAGCCGTAGCGTTGCCCCGGTCCCACTCCAGGCAGGTAGCAGTGCCGGTTGAGGTCGGTGCGCTGGGTCATCTCGATCCTGGTCTCGCGGCCCGCGTCGTCGAACAGGCACAGCTCCACTCGCTCGGCGTGCTCGGAGAACAGCGAGAAGTTGGTCCCGCGCCCGTCCCAGATGGCGCCGAGCGGGAACGGGCGACCGGGCCAGACCTCGGTCAATCGATCAGAGCTCCCGACAGAGGGGCAAGCTCGATGTGTCGATCGCGGATGCTCACGGGCTCGTGGGTCACGACCCGGACGCGATCGCCCTCACAGGCTATCCGAGCGGGACGATCCCCGAAGTTGCACAGCAGCTCGAAGCGGCCGTGCCTGACCTTCAACGTGCGGGCCGGCTCGTCGGCCTCGATCGCGTCCACAGCGCCCGCGGGCAGGTGCCGGCGGGCCTCGAGCAACTGCGCGTAGAGCCGCTCGAGCTGCGAATCGCGCCGGCGCGTGAGCTTCGAGCGCTCGAAGGTCTCCCGCGCCTGGGGGTCGGGAATCTCCTCGCCGAACTGCGCGAAGGCGGCGAACTCCGCCCGGCGCCCCTCGCGCGTCGCGGTGGCGATCGACTCGTCGATGTGGTCGCAGAAGAACTGAAACGGCGCCGGCTCGCCGTACTCCTCACCCATGAACAGCAGGGGGACGAATGGCGCCAGCAGAGTGCAGAAGGCGGCCAGGGGACGGGCCGCGACGGGCATCCGGTCGCCGTAGGCGCGGTTGCCGACCTGGTCGTGGTTCTGGGAGAAGACGACGAAGCGCTCGGGCGCGACGTCCTGCGCCGGGGCCCCGAAGCGCCGGGCGCGAAAGGCCGAGTACCCGCCGTCGTGGACGTGCGGGCGGTGCCACGCCTTGGCCAGCGCGGCGACCTGGCCGAACTCGGGGTCGGAGTAGTAACCGTCGCGCTCGTCGGTCAGCAGCGTGCGCAACGCGTGGTGGAAGTCGTCCGCCCAGGCCGCATCGCACCCGTACCCCTCGCGACCCTGGCGCATCACGCGCGGGTCGTTGAGGCCGCTCTCGGCGATCACCCGGGCGCGCGGATCGGTGCCATGAACGCGGCGCGCCACGGCCTGCACGATGTGCTCGGCGCTGGAGTCGAAGATTGCGTGGATCGCGTCGAGCCGCAGCCCGTCGAGGCCGAAGTCTCGCACCCACCCGACGGCGCTCTGCAGCACCCACTCGCGCACGGGGTCGCAGTGCTCGTCGTCGAAGTTGATCGCCTTGCCCCATGGCGTCTCGTACTTGCCGGTGAAGTACGGGCCGAACGCCTCGAGCGCCTGGGTGCCCGAGGCGCCGACGTGGTTGTAGACCACGTCGAGCAGCACCGCCAGTCCGTGCTCGTGCGCCGCGCCGATCAGTCGCGCGAGGCCGTGCGGCCCGCCATAGGAGGATTGGGCGGCCGAGAGGTAGACCCCGTCGTAGCCCCAGCCGCGGGCCCCGGGGAACTCGGCCGCGGGCATGATCTCGATGGCGGTGACCCCGACCTGGACGAGCTCGCGCAGGTGGGGAATCGCGGCCTCGAAGGTCCCCGCAGCGGTGAAGGTGCCGACGTGCAGCTCGTAGAGGACGAGCTCGCGCAGCGATGGGGGCTCGAACGGAGTCGGCGTTCCGGGTTCCGGCGGCGGGGAGGGCGGCAGGCCGAGGACTCGCGAGGGCCCGCGAAGCCCGTCGGGCTGCCAGCGCGAGCAGGGGTCGGGCAGCGGTTGTCCGTCGACGACGAACCAGTAGTCGTCCCCGGCTGCGGCCGGGACGACTGCCTCATGGACGCCACACCCGGCTTCCTGCAGCTCAACGTCGTGCTCACCCAGCCGCAGCGAGATCGTCTGCGCGCGCGGCGCCCAGACACGGAACTCGACCTCGTCCTCGCCCAGTGGCCTGGCCCCGAGCGCTCGCTCCCACGGGTACTCGATCACTGCTCGGAGGGCACGTCGGGCGCTCAGGGCACGTCCGACGTGTCGGGCACTTCGGGCGGGTCGAGCGCCTCGGGGACGAGCCAGATCGCCGCCAGCGGCGGAAGCGTGACCAGCGCGGAGAACGGCTGACCGTGCCAGGGAACCGGCTCGGGCTCCACCCCGCCGAGGTTCCCCACGTCGCTGCCGCCGTAGAAGGTGGAGTCGGTGTTGAGCGCCTCGCGCCAGCGGCACGGGCGCGGCAGCCCGATCCGGTATCCCGGCCGCGGAACCGGGGACAGGTTGGCGACGAACACGAGCACGCGAGCGGCCACGCCCCCCTCCGGCGAGGGCTGTGGCCCCGAGGCGCGCGCGAACGCGAGCACGTTCGCGTCGGCGTCGTTGGGCTCCAGCCACCAGAACCCCGAGGCGTCGGAGTCCAGCTCCCATAGCGCCGGCTCGGCGCGGTAGAGGTGGTTCAGATCGCGCACGAGACGCTGGATCCCGGCGTGATCGGGTTGCTCGAGCAGGTGCCAGTCCAGTGAGCGCTCGTGGCTCCACTCGTCCGGCTGGGCGAGCTCTCCGCCCATGAACAGCAGCTTCTTGCCCGGATGCGCCCACATGTAGGCGTACAGGGCGCGAAGGTTGGCCAGCTTCTGCCAGTGGTCGCCGGCCATCTTGCCGTACAGCGAGCCCTTTCCGTGCACGACCTCGTCGTGGGACAGGGGCAGGATGAAGTTCTCGCTGAACGCGTACATCAGGCTGAAGGTGAGCTCGTGGTGGTGGTAGCGACGATAGATCGGGTCCTGCTGGAAGTAGCTGAGCGTGTCGTGCATCCAGCCCATGTTCCACTTGAAGCCGAATCCGAGCCCGCCGAGGTAGGTCGGGCGCGAGACGCCCGGCCACGCGGTCGACTCCTCGGCCGCCGAGATGATCCCCGGCTCGCGGCCGTAGATCACCTCATTGAGCGCCTTGAGGAAGGCGACGGCGTCGAGATCCTCGCGGCCACCGAACTGGTTGGGCACCCACTCTCCCTCCCGCCGGGAGTAGTCGAGGTACAGCATCGACGCGACCGCGTCCACCCGGATGCCGTCGACGTGGTACTCGCGCAGCCAGAACAGCGCGTTGGTGATGAGGAAGTTGCGCACCTCGTGGCGGCCGTAGTTGAACACCAGCGTGCCCCAGTCCGGATGCTCGCCGCGCCGCGGATCGGCGTGCTCGTAGAGGGCGGTGCCGTCGAAGCGGGCGAGCGCGAACTGATCGCGGGGGAAGTGGGCCGGAACCCAGTCGAGGATCACGCCGATGCCCCTGGAGTGCAGGCGCTCCACGAACACCCGCAGGTCGTCGGGGGAGCCGTGGCTGGGGGTCGGAGCAAAGTAGCCCGTGACCTGGTAGCCCCACGATCCGCTGAACGGGTGCGCCATCACCGGGAGCAGCTCGACGTGGGTGAAGCCCATCTCGGTCACGTAGCTCGCCAGCTCGTCGGCCAGCTCGAGGTAGGAGAGCGGACGGTTGTGCTCCAGCGAGTTCCGCCGCCACGAGCCGAGGTGGGCCTCGTAGATCGAGATCGGTGCCGACAACGGCACTGCCTCTCCGCGTCGCGTGATCCAGTCCTCCTCGTCCGGGCTCCAGCGGTGGTGGCGCTCGAACACCACCGACGCCGTTTCGGGCGGCCGCTCGGTCTCCTGGGCGTAGGGGTCGGCCTTCAGGCTCAGCTCCCCGCCGGGCGTCAGGATCTCGTACTTGTAGCGTTCGCCCCGCCCGATGTCGGGCAGAAACAGCTCCCAGATCCCGCCCGAGCCAAGGGAGCGCATCGCGTGCAGCCGCCCGTCCCAGGAGTTGAAGTCGCCCACGACGCTGACCGCGCGCGCCGCCGGCGCCCACACGGCGAACGCGGTGCCGCGGACGCCCCCGTGATCTCGAACGTGAGCGCCGAGCTTGTCGTAGAGCTGCTCGTGGCGGCCCTCGCCGATCAAGTGCAGGTCGAGCTCGCCGAGCGTCGGCGCGAAGGCATAGGGGTCTTCGATGGTGAAGCTCCCCGACGGTCCGTAGTCGACCCTCACGCGGTAGCGCAGCGGCAACGCGGCGCCGGCGATCACCCCCTCGAACATTCCTGCGTCGTGGATCTGCGCGAGCTCGACCGTTCGCCCCCCGTCCAGCTCCACGCTGACCGCATGCGCGGCGGGTCGCAGCACGCGAACGACCACGCCACCCCGGGCGGGGTGGGGGCCGAGCACGGTGTGCGGATCGTGGTGCTCGCGGCGCACCAGCGCCTCGAGCTGCGCCGAGGCGAGCGTCATGCGGACTCCAGCAGGCGCCTGATTCCCGCGACCGGGATCGAGACCCAGTCGGGACGGTTGTCGAGCTCGTACTGGAGCTCGTAGATCGCCTTCTCGAGCTCGAAGATCGACAGCATGTTCACCGCTGCGGCCTCCCCGGCGGGCAACAGGCTCGGGTCGATCTCGGCCAGGTACTGAGTGAGGAATCGTTCGCGCGCGCGCTGCTCGAAGTCCTCGGGCGCGGGCTCGCCGCCGAGGATCTCCACGGCTGAGCTGGCGTAGGAGAACGAGCGCAGCATGCTCGCGACATCGCGCAGCGGCGAGCGCTTCTGGCGACGTTCGGGAAGGGCGCGCGCAGGCTCGCCCTCGAAGTCGATCACCACCCAGCCTCGGGGGGTGTAGAGCGTCTGCCCGAGGTGGTAGTCGCCGTGGGTGCGAATGACGCGGCCCCCGACGCTGATCTGCGATTGCGCGGCCAGGCGCTCGCGCACGTCCTGACCGCGGCCGGCGATCGGCGCCAGGCGCGCGTCGTCGGGCAGGCGCACGAAGATCCGCTCGATGTCCTCGTCGATCGTCGCCGTCAGCAGCGAGATCGCCTCCTGGCTCGGCTCCTCGGGCGCGAACGCGGGATCGCCGGGGTCGGAGGCCAGCGCGGTGTGCATCTGCGCGGTGATCGTCCCCAGGCTCGCGAGCCGGTCGAGGAACCTGTCGGGGCTCGAGACGATCTCCGCCAGCGCCAGCTCCCAGCCGCCAGCCGCGTCGGGCAGGAACTCCTGCACCACACCGAGCGTCGCCGACAGCGCCTGCCCCTCGTACTCGTACCAACCGTGAAGCGGCGCAATGCTCGGGAAGCTGCGGGCGGTGAGGAAGCGCAGCAGCTCGAGCTCAGGGTTGATGCCGGGTTCGAGCTTGCGGAACACCTTCAGCACGAGCCGATCGTCGAACACCAGCGATGAGTTGGACTGCTCGACCCCCATCAGGCGCACGGTCCTCGCCTCGGGCATGCGGGCCGGGCCATCGGCGCGATGGAAGCTGAAGCGGCCGTCGGGCGTCTCGATCTCGCCCGTGGCGTCGATCCGCGCCAGCAGCTCCAGCGCCGCCGCCGGCTCGGCGAGAGCGTCGTACACCGTGACGCCCTCGATGGTGCCGATCGGCTGCGCCGTCCGTGGCGTACGGTCCGGCGTCAATCCGAGCGGGAGCTGGTAGAGCTCGTGCGTGCCGGCGGCAAACCGCGCCTGGACCAGCGCGATCAGCAGGCGAGGATTCTCGCGCAGGGTGACGCTCTCGACGACCTCCAGACCCGCCACCGCACGTGATTTCGACGCGTACCAGCGCTGACTCTGCACCCACTCGCGCAGGGTCTCGATGTCGAGGAAGTGCTGGGGCTGGGTGACCGGAAGGGGCTCGCTCATCCGTCCACTCCTCTCCCTGGCTCAGCCACCGTCGGCTCCTGTGCTTCGGCCAACTCGAACCAGTAGAAACCGCGCGGCGCGAGCGTCAACAGGTAGGGCAGCTCGCCGATCCTCGGAAACCGCGATCGCCCGAACAGCTCGACTGGATAGCGGCCCTTGTGGGCGCTGAGGTCGAGCTCCACGGCCTGGGCGGAGCGGGCGACGTTGTGCACGCACAGAACCAGATCGTCCTCGAACCGGCGCAGGTGGGCGAAGATCCGCGGGTTGGAGGGCTCGATCGGCTCGTAGGTGCCCAGGCCGAACACGGGATGCTCCTTGCGCAGGGCGATGAAGCGGTGCATCCAGCGCAGCAGCGAGGTGGCGGTGCGCAGCTGGGCCTCGACGTTGACGGCCTGATAGCCGAACACCGGGTCCACCAGCGGCGGGGCGTAGAGCTGGGCGAAGTCGGCGCGCGAGAAGCCGCCGTTGCGATCCCCGGTCCACTGCATCGGCGTGCGCACGCCGTCGCGGTCGCCGAGGAAGACGTTGTCGCCCATCGCGATCTCGTCGCCGTAGTAGAGCACCGGCGATCCCGGCAGGGAGAACAGGATCGCGGTCATCAGCTCGATGTCGTCGCGCCCGTTGTCGAGCAGCGTCGCGAGGCGCCGGCGAATCCCCAGGTTGAGCTTCATCCGGGGGTCCTTGGCGTACTCGGCGTACATGTAGTCCCGCTCCTCGTCGGTGACCATCTCGAGCGTCAGCTCGTCGTGGTTGCGCAGGAACAGGCCCCACTGGCAGCCGTCGGGGATCGGGGGGGTCTGCTCGAGGATCTCGTAGATCGGCACCGCCTCCTCCCGTCTGACCGCCATGAACATGCGCGGCATGACGGGGAAGTGGAACGCCATCTGGCACTCCTCTCCGTCGCCGAAGTACTGCACCACGTCCGCCGGCCACTGGTTGGCCTCCGCGAGCAGCACCCGATCGGGGTAGTGAGCGTCGACCTCCCGCCGTACCCGCTTGAGGTAGGCGTGGGTCTCGGGGAGGTTCTCGCAGTTGGTTCCCTCGCGCTCGAACAGGTAAGGCACGGCGTCGAGACGGAAGCCGTCGAGCCCGATGTCGAGCCAGAAGCGCAGGACGTCCAGCATCGCGTCCTGCACCTGCGGGTTGTCGTAGTTGAGGTCGGGCTGATGGGAGAAGAAGCGGTGCCAGTAATAGGCGCCCGCGACGGGATCCCAGCTCCAGTTCGAGGACTCGGTGTCGACGAAGATGATCCGCGCGTCCCGGTAGCGGTTGTCGGTGTCCGACCACACGTACCAGTCTCGTTTCGCCGAGGTGGGACTCGAGCGCGACTCCTGGAACCACGCGTGGTCGATCGAGGTGTGGTTCATCACCAGGTCGGCGATCACGCGGATCTGGCGGGCGTGGGCGGAGTTGATCACCTCCTGCACGTCGGCGACCGTGCCGTAGTCCGGGTGCACCTTGGTGAAGTCCGAGATGTCATAGCCGCCGTCGCGCAGCGGCGAGGAGTAGAACGGCAGCAGCCAGATGCAGTCGATCCCGAGCCACTGCAGGTAGTCGAGCTTCTCCGCCAAGCCGCGGAAGTCGCCCGATCCGTCGCCGTTGCCGTCGAAGAAGCCGCGGATGTGGATCTCGTAGAACACCGCGCGCTTGAACCACAGCGGCTCGGCCTCGAACCACTGATGCGTCTGAGCCTGCGGCGCGGCGGCGGCCCGCTTGTCCTCCGAGACGCTGCGCGCGTGGGCCAGGAGATGGGTGAGCGTGGGAGGACCGACCCCCATCAGACCTCCACCACGTTGACGTGGGCCTGGCGCAGACCCGGCTCCAGGCGCACGTAGTTCGGCCCCGCGCTCCACTGATAGCGCTCGCCGGTGAGCACGTCGCGGACGGTGAAGCTCGCCGGCAGGCCAAGCTCTGCCGGGAGCACCGCGAGGCCCTCCTGGGGCTGGCGTGGATCGAGGTTGACCACCGTGATGACCGTATTCTCGCCGTCGTGGGCATCCGGCGTCTGCCCCAGCTGCAGTCTGGCCCGCGGGCCAGACTGCTTGGCGTAAGCGATCAGGGCCTCGTTGGCGGTGTCCAGGAAGGTGACGTTCGACAGCTCCTGAAGGGCCGGGTTCTCCCGCCGAGCCGCGTTCAGGCGCCCGATCATCGGCAGCAGCTCCCCGTCGAGCGCGCGAGCCTTGAGCTCGTACTTCTCGGAGTGCAGGTACTCCTCCGACCCGTCCTGCACGGCCACGCTCTCGACGTTCTCAAAGCCCGAGTAGATGCCGTAGCTCGGGCTGAGCGTCGCCGCCAGCACCAGCCGCGCCTCGAACGCCGGGCGCCCACCGTGCTGCAGGTTGGCGTGGAGGATGTCGGGCGTGTTGGTGAAGAAGTTGGCCCGGAAGTACTCCTGCTCGCCTGAGGACGCCAGCTCGGACACGTACTCGGTCAGCTCGGTCCGCGAGTTCTTCCACGTGAAATACGTGTAGGACTGGCTGAAGCCGAGCTTGGCCAGGTGTCGCATCACCGCTCGCTTGGTGAACGCCTCGGCGAGAAAGATCACGTCGCGATCGCGCCCGTGAACCGCCTCGATCAGCCAGGCCCAGAAGGCGAACGGCTTGGTGTGGGGATTGTCGACCCGGAAGACCGTGACGCCGCAGTCGACCCAGCCGAGCACAACCTCCAGCAGCGCGTCCCAGAGGCCGCGCCAGTCGGAGGACTGCCAGTTGACGTTGTAGATGTCCTGATACCGTTTTGGCGGGTTCTCGGCGTACTTGAGCGTGCCGTCGGGACGGCGGTGAAACCACTCCGGATGCTCGCGCAGCCAGGGGTGATCGGCCGAGCAGTTGATCGCGAAGTCCAGGGCGATGTCCATCCCCAGCTCCCTCGCCGTGCGGGTGAGGCTGCGCAGGTCGTCCTTGGTGCCGAGCTCGGGGTGGACCGCGTCGTGACCGCCGGTCTCGTCGCCGATCGCCCAGGGCGACCCCGGATCGTCGCCGGTCGCCGTCGGAGCGTTGTCGGGGCCCTTGCGGTGGGTGAGGCCGATCGGATGGATCGGGGGCAGGTAGACGACGTCGAAGCCGAGCTCGCCCAGCCGCGGCAGCTGCGCCTGCACGCCCGTCAACCCGCCCCAGGAACGGGGAAACAGCTCATACCAGGCCCCGAACCGAGCCCGGACCCGGTCGACCTCGATGCTCAGCGGCGGCTCCATTCGCACCCGGTCCTCGCGCTCCTGCTCGCCGACGATCGCCGCCAGCAGCGCCCGACCCAGCACGACATCGAGCTTGGCCCCCTCCGGCACGGCCGCGTCCTCGAGCGTGGCGAGCGCGTGCTCGGCCATCGCCCGGGTGCCGCTCGAGCGGGTTCGCGCCAGGGCGGCGCGCAGCAGCACGATCCCCTCGGAGAGCTCCCCGGCGAGGGTGTCGTGGGCGGCGGTTGCCTCGGGCCCGGTCGACGTGGGGATGGGCGCGCTGACGGACCGCGCGGCGGCTTTGCGCTCCAGCTCCTCGCGCCAGGTGCCGAACGTGTCGGTCCAGGCCTCGATCGTGTACTGCCAGGCGCCCTGGCGGTCGAGCTCGAGGTTCGTGGCCCAGCGCACGCCGTCCAGGTGGGCATCCGTCGGCGCGAGCTCGATCTCACGCCACCCTTGTTCTCCGGGACCGCGGTAACGAACCACGGCTCTAGTCAGGTCGTGACCGTCGCGGAACACGTCGGCGGAGATCGTCACCGTGTCTCCGACGCAGCGCTTGCTGGGGAACCGCCCGTCGTCCACGGCCGGAGTCGGAAGCTGAATCTGAATGCGAGGGGGCGGCTGCGCCATCGGTATCGACACTATCCAGGATCCCCCGTTCGGTAAACCTCGGGCGATGAATCTCGCCCCGATCCTGATCCCCCGCCCGCCCCCGGTCCGCTAGACCACCAGGGATGAACGCGCTGCCGCGATCGAGCGGCGTTCAGCTGCATCTGACCTCGTTGCCCGAGGGGCGGCTGGGGCGTGGGGCTTACGAGTTCGTCGACTGGCTCGCCGCCGCCGGTCAGTCGTGGTGGCAGGTGCTGCCGCTCGGCCCGCCGGACCGACACGGCTCGCCCTACAAGTCGCGCTCGGCGTTCGCGGCGTGGCCGGGGCTGGTGGCGGACCGTCGCGCGGCGGTCTCGGCGAGTGCGAAGATCGAGTTTCGCGAGCGCCACGGCTACTGGATCGGCGACTGGGAGCGATTCTCGGGTCGAGGGGCGATTGCCGACCAGGTTCGGTTCGAGCGTGAATGGAGCGCGCTGCGGCGCTACGGCGCCGAGCGCGATGTCCGCATCATGGGCGATGTGGCGATCTACGTCGCGCCGGGCAGCGTCGATCACCGCGCCCACCCCGAGTTGTTCCAGCACGGCGTGGTCGCGGGCGCGCCGCCGGACGACTACGCGGCGCAGGGGCAGCTATGGGGCAATCCGCTCTACGACTGGCCGGCGCTGCGGCGCCGGCGCTACCGCTGGTGGGTCGAGCGGATGCGGCGCACCCTGGCGCTGTTCGATCTCGCCCGGATCGACCACTTCCGGGGCCTGGTGGCCTACTGGGCGGTGCCCGAGCAAGCGCGCACCGCAATCGGCGGGAGCTGGCGCCGCGGCCCCGGACGGGCGCTGTTCACCGCGCTGGAGCGCGAGCTCGGGCAGGGCCTGCCACTGGTGGCCGAGGATCTCGGCGTGATCACCCCCGCCGTGGAGCGGCTGCGCGACGCGCTCGGGCTGCCCGGCATGGTGGTGCTTCAATTCGCCTTTGACGCCGACGATCCGCGCAGTCCGCATCGGCTCGAGAATCACGTCGAGAACCGGCTCGTCTACACCGGCACGCACGACCACGACACCGCACGCGGGTGGTACGAGGCGCTCGACCGCGCCCGACGGCAGCTCGTCGATCGCGAGCTGGCGGACCGCGGGTTCACCGAGCCCGAGCCGTGGTGGTCGCTGATTCGGTTGGCGTTCTCCTCTCCGGCGCGTTTGGCCATGGTCCAGGCTCAGGACGTGCTCGGGCTCGGTAGCGCGGCGCGGATGAACCAGCCCGGACGGGCCGGCGGAAGCTGGCGCTGGCGGATGCAGCCGGGCGCGCTGACCCCGGCGCTGGCGCTGGCGCTGCGTGAGGCGAGCGAGGAGGGGGGGAGGGTGGCGGGGGGTTGATCGGTCCGGCGCGAGCCGCGAGGAAGAAGCTGGCCAGCATCTGCCCGCCGGGGAGCACGCGGATGGTGACCGGAACCGGCCCGCGACAGGTGGGAAGCACCCGTAGGCGGTCGATCATACTGCGATTCCTCATCACGTGCAGCGTGCCGCTGACGCTCAGGCAGGGGATGTAGGTGTAGCCCACCAGCCGTAGCGAACGTGTCCTGAGGCTGGCCACGAGTTGACCGGCGCGCAATCCACCCAGGCGAATCTGCGATCCACCGGAGCTTTCGACCGCCACCTGGCGAATCGCGTCGCGCAGTGTGAGGCGCACGCCGCCCAGCGTGCGCCCGCGTGAGCCGTTTGCCCCACGCGCGGGCACCGCGTGCAGGCTGCGCGGGTCGCGCGGCGCCAGACTGGGAACGCGCTTTCCGGGGCACAGCGAGGGCGGGGGCTCGGAGCGGATGAACTGGACGGCCGCCGCCAGCGCACACCCGTTGACTTCGGTCCCGATCGTCGAGTGCCCGGTGAACGGGATGCTCACCAGCTGCCCTGCGGGTAGCCCGCCAGCACCTGCCGCGAACTCTCCAGCGGCGTGCGTAGGTCCTCCTCCCCGCTGAGCACCAGCGTGGGCGCTGGGGCCGTCCCGCCCAGCGTGGGCGGCTTGGCCACCGAGGGCCACTTCAGGCACTGACTCAGGAGCCCCCCCGAGCTCAGCACGATCCGGGGTCCCCACGGGACGAAGGCCCGCGACCCCAGCGCGCGGATCGCCGCCGCCGCCAGGCGGGGGCGCCCCAGTCCCGCCGGGGAGCTGGCGGGATCCGAGGGCAGCGGAGCCTCCGCGCTGAAACTGGCTGTTGTAAGGATCGCTTCCGCTCAGCGGACTTGGCGAATCGAGTACGAGCCTCGCCACGCCGGCGGGATAGCGCCTGGCGTACTCCCCCAGCACCCGACCGCCATACGACACGCCGACGAGCGACAACACCGGAGCGCCGAGGGCCTGACGGATGGCCTCGAGATCGGCGACCGAATCCTCCGTTGGATAGAACTGACGCGCCACTCCGAGCTCACGCCCGCACGCCGCCGCGTTGTCGATGATCGTCCCGCGCCGGCGGCGCAGCGCGCGACAGCGCAACGCGCCCGAGCGCCCGGTCCCCCTCTGGTCGAACGTCACCACAGCGAGGCCGCGTTCCAGCCCGGGTCCTCGCACACCGTGGCCTCCACGCGCACCGTATCGTCGACCGGAGTGAGTCCAATCCTGGCCTTCATCGGCAGTCGCTCGCGGCTGGCCTTTATCAGGATGCCTCCGAGGCGGTAGGACAGGCGCGAGCCGAACGACAGCTCGAGATCCTCCGAGCCGAGATCGTTGACACGCCCGCCGCGCCGGCGCGCGGCATCGATCAGCTCCGCACGAACATCTCCGATGGACCCCTTCGCCAGCCACTCGCTGGATCGCTGCAACTGCTTCCTGTCTATTTCCACTTTCCGCCCACTTCCCCGTTTGTGGTGATCATCACTATGCCCCGGAGACGCTGGCGCAAAACCTCCCCGGTGCGCCGCAAGCCAATCGCGCAGCGTCACAGGCCCGTGACCAGGTGAGTCTTTGCCTGCCGGTAGACGTAGGTCATGTCGCTGCGCAGGCGCCCGTACCAGCTCGTCGGGAAGGAGATCAGCGACGAGGGGCGCACGATCACGTGCAGCCCGTCGCCCTCCAGGCACTCGAGGGCGCGCTCGGCCATCGCGAGCTGTCCGAACGCGGTCGGGTGCACGTGATCGACCATCACGAGGTTGCGGGCTCCGAAGCCCTGCAGGTCGAGTACCAGCGCCCCCAGCCGAGCCGCCACCCGCTCGACGGCGGCGTTCAGCTCGCCGACCTTGGCGCCGGCTCGTGGACGGCCGAGGTCCAGCGGCGCGGTAGCCGTGAGGACTCGGTCGCAGCGCTCGCTCAGGAAGTCCAGCGCCTCTCGGAAGTGAACCTCGAAGACTTCCGGGTTCCAATCGAGCGAGCGCACGTCGTTGACGCCGATGTACAGGCAGCCGAGCTCATAGCGGGCGCTGGGATGGGCGCTGTGGTGCTGAAAGGCCGGAATCTGCTCGCGTAGGATATCCGCTACGCGCGCTCCGTCGCGCGCGTAGCTCGTGAACGGCAGGCCTGCGCCGCGGGCCACCCACAATGCCCACGACTGAAGGGCGACGCCCCATTGCAGCTCACCGCCTCCGTTGGTGATCGAATCCCCGAAGGCGAGCACCCCGAGCCGGCAGTGGTGCGGGTTGACGGTGCCCAAGGGCGCGAGAGTAGCCGTGAGAGGGCAAATCTTGGATAATCGCCCGCTTGCCACTTCCCGTCGCCACCCTCAACGACGGCCGCGAGGATCTCGGTCGCGCCGTCGCGGAGCTCGCGGACCGGCTTCCGGGCCCGCTCGCGCCGCTGGCGCGGCTCGCGTTCAACTACCGCTGGTCGTGGTTGGCGGGAGGCCCGGAGCTGTTCCGGTCGGTCGACCCCGAGCGGTTCGAGCTCTGCGGCGAGAATCCGGTGCGACTGCTGCAGGAGGCATCGACCCGAGTGCTGGCCCGCGCGGCCGAGGACAGCGAGCTGCTGCAGAGGGCCGCCGGACTCGAGGCGCAGGTTCGGGCGGACCTCGATCGCCCGCCGGGAGTGGATGGGATAGACCCGGCTCATCCGGTCGCCTTCGTCTGCGCCGAGTACGGCGTTCACGTCTCCCTGCCGATCTACTCAGGCGGCCTGGGCGCGCTCGCGGGCGACCTCGTCAAGGAGGCCTCCGACCGCGCGGTGCCGCTCGTCGCGGTCGGGCTGATGTACCGCAAGGGCTACTTCCGCCAGCGGATAGACGCGGGCGGCTGGCAGCACGAGTACTGGATCGACACCGATCCGCAGCGACTCCCGGCCGCCCTCGTCACCGGTCCGGACGAGCGCCCCGTGCTGGTGAGGGTCCCGATCTTCGGCAGCGAGGTCGCGGCCCGGATCTGGCGCGTGGACGTCGGACGGGTGCCGCTGTTCCTGCTCGACACCGATACCCCCGAGAACGATCCGCTCGACCGCTGGATCACCACGCGCCTGTATGAGGCTGACGCCGACACGCGGCTGGCGCAGTACGTGCTGCTCGGAGTGGGCGGGGTGCGAGCCCTGCGGAAGGTGGGAATCGAGCCCAGCGTGATTCATCTCAACGAGGGTCATGCGGCGCTGGCGCCGCTGGAGCTGGCCAGCCCGGCGATCAGCGCCGGCGAGTCCGTGGAGCTCGCGCTGGCGGGGTCGCGCGCCCGGACGGTGTTTACCACGCATACCCCTGTTCCGGCCGGCAACGACGCCTATTCTCCCGAGAAGGTGACCAGCGCGATCGACCGTCTGGGGCGGCAGATCGGGATTCCCGCCGCGGCGGTGATCGCGCTCGGGCAGATGCAGCCCGGCGATCCCGACGAGCCCTTCGGCGTGACCCAGGCCGCGCTGCGAATGAGCCGCAACGCCAACGCGGTCAGCGCCCGCCACGGTGACGTGGCTCGGGAGATGTGGAATCGGCTGTGGCCGGACCGGCGGGTCGAAGATGTACCGATCGACCACGTCACCAACGGCGTGCACGTGCCCAGCTGGATCGGTGCTCCGATGCGTGAGCTGCTCGATCACCATCTCGGCGAGGGCTGGCTCGATCGAGCCGACGCGGCGCAGACGTGGGCCGGTGTGGAGGAGATCCCCGATTCCGAGCTGTGGGCGGTCCGCCAGCGTCAGCGCGCGGACCTGGTGTCGTTCCTGGGCGCCCGCAGCATCGCCGATCGGCTCGCGCGGACCGACGTGCGGGAGTACGTCGACGCGGCCGCGCGGGCGTTCGATCAGGACGTCCTGACCATCGGCTTCGCCCGCCGGGTCGCGACCTACAAGCGACTCGACCTGCTGATTCGCGACCCCGAGTGGACGCTGTCGCTGCTGGGCGGCGAGCACCCGGTCCAGGTCGTGCTCGCCGGCAAGGCCCACCCCCGTGACGACGAGGCCAAACGTACGCTGCAGAGCCTGTTCGGCCTCAAGCACGCCCGGATCATCGGCGAGCGCGTCGTGTTCCTGGACGATTATGACCTCGCGTCGGCGGCGTGGCTCGTGCGGGGCTGCGACGTGTGGCTCAACCTACCCCGGCCGCCATTGGAGGCCAGCGGGACCAGCGGGATGAAGTCGGCTATCAACGGCGGACTGCAGCTCAGCGTCCTCGACGGTTGGTGGGCAGAGGGGTACGACGGCTCCAACGGGTGGGCCCTACCGGGCGAGGTGGATCCGGATCACTACGCCCAGGACGAGCACCACGCCGCCATGCTCCATCGTCTGTTCGCCGACGAGGTCCTGCCCGCCTTCTACGAGCGCGACGCGCAGGGCCGCCCGGCCAACTGGATCGCGCTGATGCGGGCGTCGCTGCGGTCGCTGGGACCAAGGTTCTGCGCCAGCCGGATGCTGGCGGACTACGCGACCGGCATCTATCCGGGGGCGGGGTCGGCTCGATAGCCATTGCCGGCGCGTACGCCCCGGTCAGGGGCTGAGCGCGGGCCAACGTGGTGAACCCGCTGTTCACGATCTGCGGTTGCTTCGATACCGCCTAGTGGCGGATGCGCCGGCAGTTGTGGACGGCCAGATACGCGTTGAACGCCGCAGCGAAGCGATGGTGGTTACGCAGGTCGTGCACCGCTCGGTAGGCCGTGTAGCCGCATATGGCGGCCCGAATCACACTGACGTGATGACCAGTGGGAAGACGGCTACCGCCAACCCCACTGCTGCTACTCCCGCATCCGGCCAACGCGGTGCTCGCGACGATCAGGAGCACGATCAGAGATCGTCGCCGGGTTCGCATTTTGCGCAGCGTATAGCAAGGCGCGGCTGAACGGAGAGGAGACGACGGGGCCGACTACGCTGTGCGCCCATGGAGGAGCTCCTGTGGCGATCGGCGGGCGAGCTCGCGGAGCTGATCCGGGGCGGGAAGCTGAGCGCGGAGGAGCTTGTCGGGGCTTCCCTGCGCCGGATCGACGAGCTTCAGCCGACGATCAACGCCTTCACTCACGTGGGGCATGATGGCGCCCTGGCTGCGGCGAAGGAGATCGGAGCGGGCGATCGCCGCCCGTTCGCCGGCGTCCCGATCGCGATCAAGGACAACCGTGCGGTCGCGGGGATGCCGATCACCGTGGGCAGCGTGCTGTTCGGCGACTACGTTTCCCCGCGCGACGCGTTCTGTGTGCGGCGCCTGCGTGAGGCGGGGTTCGTGATCGTCGGCAAGACGGCGCTCCCGGAGATGGCGATCCTGCCCACGACCGAGCCCCGGCGCTTCGGGCCGACCCGCAATCCGTGGGACCCGGGGCGCACGCCCGGCGGATCCAGCGGCGGGTCGGGGGCCGCGGTGGCCGCCGGAATGGTGCCGATCGCCCACGGCAACGACGGCGGGGGGTCGATCCGGATCCCGGCGGCGTGCTGCGGTCTGGTGGGCCTGAAGCCGGCCCGGGGGCGCGTATCCGTCGGTCCCGACGCCGGCCAGAGCTTTCTGGTCAGCGACGGTGTACTGACGCGGACGGTCAGCGATACCGCGCGGGTCCTCGACGTGCTGAGCGGCTACGAGCTGGGCGACACAAGCTGGGCACCCCCGCACGCGGGCGCCTATGGAGAGCTCGCTCGGCGCGATCCAGGGCGGATGCGGATCGGCCTCGCGCTCAATATGCCGCTCGAGGGCTCCACGCTGGATCCCGTGTGTGAACAGGGCGCTCGGGATGGAGCGCTGCTGCTCGAGTCGCTCGGCCATCACGTCGAGGAGATCACGGCGCCGTGGTCGAACCTCGGGTTGCTGTCGGACTTCACGCGCGCATTCGGCCCGCTGGTCTCTTTGTCCACGCTGACGGGAGGGGTTCTGGCCGGACGAGAACCAACCGAGGCCGACATAGAGCCGCTGACTTGGGCTTTGTGGCAGCGGGCGCGCAGCCAGGACACGATCAGCCAGCTCAGCGCACAGGCCCGGCTCGAGGCGGTGGCCCGCTCGGTCGTCGCCTTCCTCGCGCCCTACGACGCGATTCTGACCCCCGCGCTCGCGGTGCGCCCGGTGGCGATCGGCGAGATCCATGGTCGGGGACCGGACCCGTGGGGGCACTATCGGCGCTCGGGCCACTTCACTCCGTACACGGCGATCGTGAACGTGACCGGTCAGCCGGCGATCGCGCTACCCCTGTATCACGGGCCGGATGGCCTACCCACATCCGTGCAGCTGATCGGCCGGCCGGCATCGGAGGAGACCCTGCTGGCGCTTGCGACCCAGCTCGAACAGGCGCTGCCATGGGCGCAGCGGCGGGCGGGCTCAGGCGCCGCGCCTCGCTCTGATCGAGCCTGAGCCGCGGGAAGGCTCAGCTGGTGCGCGGGGCCGACCAGCTCAAGGTGCTGGTCGCACAGGTGGCGAGCATGCTTCCCCGGAGCGAGTAGTACTTCGACACGGCGCTCATCGTGCCGTTCGCGCGCTGGGACCCGAGACGCCCCCGGACCATGTAGACGGCGGTGAAGTATTGCGCAGCGCCGGGGACCTTGGTGCGTTGCTGGACGAGCCGCAACGAGAACTGACTGCGTCCGCCCCTCTGTAGATCGAAGCGGCCCTCGACGTCGAACCCGCCAGTCGTGTGCGCAACGAACCGATGCCCGTGGTAGCAGCGCTGGGTAAAGCTCGCGTGGTAGGCGATCCGGCGGCCGCGCAGCGTCATGACCACCCCGTTTCGCTGCGAGGTACGACCCGAATAAAGACGGTGGGCGCCCGCTGCGCCGGCCGCTTCCGCCGCGATCAGACTCACGACCGCGCCCATGCAGATGGTTTTGAGGACGCAGCGCCCGATCAATGCGTTCATGTTGCTCCCTCTCGGATTCTCGCGACCGACACGGGTGGCAACCCGGCGATCTGGCTTCACGATCTTATTCGGCAGGGAGAGCGCCAAGATTTAGCGGACGTCGTCCTGGTGGCGCTCAACGCAACGAGTCGGCAGCTATCCGATCCCCAGTATCGCACCCATCGGCTTGGGCGTGACCCCGAGCCGC
Organism: Solirubrobacteraceae bacterium; assembly: GCA_050999075.1. Classification (GTDB taxonomy): domain Bacteria; phylum Actinomycetota; class Thermoleophilia; order Solirubrobacterales; family Solirubrobacteraceae; genus Palsa-465. The sequence continues at coordinate 38,127 of JBPCPO010000016.1, read as the reverse complement.
CGCGCGTCGGCGGTGCCGTGGCGCGAGGTCATCGACACCTCCAGCAGCTCCGCCTCGTCCCAGGTGGCGAACGCCGCCGGACCGGTGAGCAGCTCGGTCAGCGCGAGCGCCCGGCGCGCCACGGGGGTCGGCACACCCACGATCATCCGTCGGCGGTGAAACGACCTCAAGGCAGTGTCGACGATCTCCCTGTGGGTGAGGATCTCAGGCCCGGCGAGCTCGTAGCGCGCCCCACCGGCGTCCGCGGCCCGCGGGCCTCCGGGGAGCGCGGACATGACGCAGTCCGCGACGTCCGCGGCGCAGATGGGCTGAAACTGCGCTCGCCCCGAGCCGGAGATCGGCACCACCGGAAGCAGCGACATGCGCTCCAGCAGCTTCAGGAACGGGTCGCCGGGCGCGTAGACGACCGAAGGCGCGAACACGGTGTGGGCGAGCGAGGATTCGACGATCGCGCGTTCTGCGAGCGCCTTGGCCCGCATCAGCCGAGCCCGGCTGCGCGTGGACGCGCCGAGGGCCGAGAAGAACACGAAGCGCTGAACGCCGGCCCGCTCGGCGGCCCGCACCAGGCGCCAGGTGGCGACGCCGGCCAGCTCCTCGATCGAGCCCGCCGGCTGATCGCGAATCACCGACGCCAGGTGCACGACCGTATCGACCCCCCGCAGCGCATGGCGAAAGGAGTAGTGGTCCGACAGGTCGCCGAGCGCGATCTGAACCTGCACGCGCTCGGCGCCCAACCGGCGGGGATCGCGTACCAGGCACCGGACGGGAACCTGTGCAGCGGTGAGCCGCCTGAGCAGCGGCAATCCGATCGTCCCTGTGGCGCCGGTCAGGAGCAGCACCGGCGTGAGGCTAGCGGCGCACGCAACCGCCGCGGACGGGTCCGGAGGACCGCACCCGTAAAATGGCCGCTCTGCCCGCCAACGACCCGAACAGGAAGACATAGGAACCTATGGCTTACGTCATCGCCGAGCCCTGTATCGGCACGAAGGACAACTCCTGCGTGGAGGTCTGCCCGGTCGACTGCATCCATCCAACCCCCGACGAGCCCGACTACGAGAAGGTCGAGATGCTCTACATCGACCCGGAGGAGTGCATCGACTGCGACGCGTGCGTCGAGGCCTGCCCGGTGGACGCCTGCTTCGCCGAGGATCAGCTCCCGGAGGAGTGGCAGAAGTACACGCAGATCAACACCGACTATTTCGCCAATCCGGGCTGAGCCCCGCCGAACCGAGCTTCGCTCGGCGATCCGAAAGCTGAGCATCGTCATACCGGGACGATAGCTCGTATGACGATGCCCTCTGGGCGCCGCTCAGGCCATCGGCAACGACATGCCGGCGGGCTTGCGCGCCGGCGCCGGCTCCTGCATCACGGGGAGCTCGAGCGGCGATAGCGCGATCAGCCCGCGTGCGGCCTGGCGCAGCGCCTGCGCGGCCGGATCGTCGGGATCGAACAGGACCACGGGAATGCCGGCATCGGACTGCTCGCGCAGGGCCATGGTCAGCGGAACCTTGGCGAGCAGCGGCACCTCGAGCTCCTGCGCCAGCAGCTGACCGCCGCCCTCGCCGAAGATCTGGAAGCGCTCGCCGCGCGGAGTCATGAAGGCGGACATGTTCTCGATCACGCCCGCGATCTCGAGCTTGAGCTTGCCGGCCATCTCCGCAGATCGCCGCGCGACCCTCTGTGCGACGGGCTGGGGAGTGGTCACGATCAGGAACTTGGCCTGGGGGAGCAACTGGGCGAGCGTCATCGAGACGTCGCCGGTCCCCGGGGGGAGGTCGATGAGCAGGTAATCGAGCTCGCCCCACTCGACGTCCTCCAGGAACTGCTGCAGGGCCTTGTGGAGCATCGGCCCGCGCCACACGACCGCGGCGTCCGGCTCGACGAAGAAGCCGATCGACATCACGGCGATCCCGTCGTGGGCGATGATGGGCACGAGCTTGCGCTCTGCGTTCACGCGCGGGCGCGCGGCACCGAGGCCGAGCATCCGGGGTTGCGAATAGCCCCAGACGTCGGCGTCGAGCACCCCCACCCGCTTGCCGTCGGCGGCAAGCGCGACGGCGAGATTGGCGGTCACGCTCGATTTGCCCACGCCGCCCTTGCCCGAGCCGATGCAGATCACGTTGCTGACCTGGGCGAGCGCGCCTTGGGGGAGTGAGCCTCGCCCGAGCTTGCGCCCGAGGGCCTGCTTCTCGGTGTCGGAGAGCACGTCGAAGCTGACGTTGACCGCGGTCACGCCTTCGAGCTCACGCACGGCTTGCGCGACCCCGGTCTGGAAGTGGCTGCGGATCGGGCACCCCGACGTCGTCAGGGACACCATCACGTCCACCACCCCGGTGGCGTGAATGTCTATCGAGCGCACCATCTCGAGCTCGACGATGTCGCGATGAAGCTCGGGGTCGATGACGACCCGCAGCGCCTCCATCACCTGGTCACGCGTGGGCACCGGATCATTCTCGCAGACAGCACCACGCGGCCCGCAACGGCCCCGCGACGCCCACGATGGCCCTGCAACGCCGACGGGACGCCACTTGCGTGACGCCCCGACGGTTGGGGAGGAGAGGACACTGCGCTCGCCGGCGGAGATATGAGGCCGACGAACACATGTTTGTAAACCGCGGCCCCGTGGTGGTTACATCTCGGCGGCGCTGGAGGGATCGAGGCTCTGGGGCATCGTCCTCGCGAGCCAGGCGCGGGGGTCGCGCAGCTCGACGAGCGTGGGCAGCGCCTCGGGTGCGCTGAAGACGCGAAGGAGGGCCTGCGGTCCTCCCTCCCTGACGATCGCATCGCAGAAGAACTTGCCCTGCTCGTACTGGCGGAGCTTGAGGTCGAGCCCGAGCAGGCGCGCGAACAGCCGCGAGAGCCCGGACTGTGAGCGCCGGCGCTCGTCGAGGGCGGCCCGCAGTCGCGGCAGCGAGGGAAGCAGGTCCGGCGCCACCGCATCCATCACGTGCTCGGCGTGACCCTCGATCACCGCCATCACCGACTGCACGCGGTCAAGCGTGTCACGTTCGGCCTGGTTGGTGAAGATCGAGATCAGGTCACCCCGCCGCAGCGCGGCGCCCATACGCTGAATCTCGCCGGGGCCCGGAAGCCGCAGCTTACGAGGAGCGTCGATCCGCACCTCCGCGCTGCGCAGCAGCTCGCGTACGAGGCCGGCGACGTGGTGATGGAGCCAGGGCACGCTCGCGAACTGCACCGCGTGGGTGACCTCGTGCAGCGCCACCCAGGTCATGAACTCGCGTTCCTCGGCGCCAAAGGCCTGTACCGCCTCGGCCAGGTTCGGCAGCACGAACAACAGCCGCGGCGGCCGGTCCTCGACGGCCTCGTCAAGGAGCACGAGCTCGTACTGGCCCAGCACGTGCTGGGCCAGGTAGCCCAGCACGACGCCGACTTCGGTGCTCACGACGATCCCGATCCCGATCTCCATCACCGGTCGCAACGGACCGAGGCCCTTGCCGGCCCGCTCGAGCACGGGGTCGAGCAGGAGCGCCATCGCCCCGATGTTGCTGGCCACCCATTCCGGACGGTCAATACCCTCGGGTGCGGGCAGCGGCGCCGTCGGAACGAGCCCGGTGTAGGCCGTGACCCGCCGCTCCGATTCGCTGGCCAGAGCGGCGAGCTCGGCCACGGGAAATGGCTCGTGACCGGTATCCGATCTGGCGATGTATCCGGCGATCCGCTGCGCGAGCACCCAGTCGATCACGTCGGTACCCCCTCGAGCATACGTAGCGTCTGGAGCGAGCGAGCGGCGATCACCGGCGAGCTCGGCCGCGCGTCCAGGGGGGCGCCCAGCGGTTCTGTGCACCAGGGGAAGCTGACCATCCCTCCGGCCTCGCGCACGATCAGCTGCCCGGCCGCCGCGTCGACTCCGCGGGTGCGGCGCAGGGTCACCATCCCGTCGAAGCGGGCCGCGGCGACCTGACACAGCGTGCAGGCGATCGTCCCGAGCGCGCGCAGGCGGTAAGCGGCGCCGACCAGCGACTCGATGGATGCCGCCAGCCACCGCGGGTCCGCCGACTCGATTCCCAGCACCTCCAGGCGCCCGTCGGAGTCTCGGCGCTCGGGCAGCGTGGGGTCCAACCGCGCCCCGTCCAGCCATGCGCCGGCGCCGCGGCGCGCCGACCATTCCTCACCCGGGCCGAAGTCGTAGACGAAGGCGAAGGCGACATCGGCCATGGTGTCGCCGTCGGCGACCGCCACCGACAGCGCGTGGTGGGGAACTCCGCGCTTGGCGTTCAGGGATCCGTCGATGGGGTCGATGATCACGCGTACCCCGGGGTCCCCGTAGTCGACCTCACCGCGCTCCTCGGAGATGGCCACGAACCGGTGTCCCTGCGCGTGCAGCGCGTCGAGCTCGCCGAGCATCACCGTCTCAGCGTCGCGATCGATCACGAGCGTCTGGTCCCCGCCACAGCCACGGAGGCCCGTCTCCACCGCGCGCTCCTGGGTGCTCGGAGCCGCCGTGAGGAGGCGCTGCACCCCCATGACCGCGCGCCGGCACGCCCCCAGCCAATCCGCCTGCAGCGCGGCCGCCGGGGCGGTCAGCCGTGACGAAGAGAGGGGTGGGTCGTCGGGAAGGTGAGGACTCGGCATCGACCTATGCTGTCAGACGTGGCGCTCGCACCGGATGCCCTGCGTCCCCTCCAGCGCAAGGCGGTCACGCATCAAGGGGGGGTGTTGGTCGTGCTCGGAGCCGCGGGGACGGGTAAGAGCCAGGTCCTCGAGTCCCGCTTCATGTGGCTGGTGCAGCAGGGTTGCGCACCTCAGCGGCTGGCCCTCCTGACCCCTTCGGCGGCGCGCGCGGAGGCGATGCGCGTAGCGCTGGAGGGTGCGCTGACGGGGGGCTACGAGGAGCTGTTCGTGCTGACGCCGGTGGAGCTCGCGGCGCTGATCCTCGACCGCAACCGGGCGGGCGCCAACCTGCTCGCCGCGATGCTCGGACCCGGGGACCGCCTGGCCATGCTGCTCGAGCGGATCGACGAGCTGTCCCTGCGCCGCCACGACTTCGGCGCCAGCCCGATCGCTCTGCTGGGAGGGTTCGTGCGCAAGATCGATCGGCTCAAGGCCGAGCTGATCGGTGCCGAGGACTACGCCCAATGGGCGGCTGGGTTGACCGATCGGCCGTCGGCCGCGGCCGAGGTCGAGTTCGCCGAGGTCTACCGCACGCACGAACGGATGCTGGCGCAGAGCGCCGCCCGGGACGCTGGCGATCTCGTCCGCGATGCGCTGCGCCTGGTGCGCCAGCAACCGGAGGCCGCGCAGGGCTTTGAGCACCTGCTGCTCGACGATGCCCAGGAGCTTGACCTCGCGGGTGTGAGCCTGGTCCGGGCTGTGGCCGGGCCGCGGCTCACCGCCGCGGGAGATCCCGCGCAGGCGCTGCGGCGCCTGCGCGGCGCCGGAGCCGCACGGATGCAGAGCTTCGAGGGTCCCGGCGTGACCGTGATCGCGCTCGAGGGCAATCTGCGCTCCCCGCAGCGCATCGTCGCGGCCGCCGACGCGGCGCTGGGCAACCGCCACTCGGACACCACATCCTCGCGAGCGGGGGGGAAGGTCGAGTTCTGGCGCGCCGCCAACGACCGCGCCCAGGCCCAGTCGGTGGCGGCCGACATCGAGCGGCTGATCGCCCGTGAGGAGGTGGCGGCGGGTGAGATCGCCGTGGTCGTTCCGGTGATCGCCGAGGAGGGGCACGCGGTCGCCGTGGCTCTGCAGGAGCGGGCCATAGAGCACCGCATCGTGGGCGAGGCGGCGTTCTTCCAGCGGGCGGAGATCCGTGACGTGCTGGCATGGCTGCGATTGCTGGCCGACCCCTCCGATGCGGGGGCGGTGGTGCGGGCGCTCGCGCGGCCCCCGATCGAGCTGCGGTCGGTCGACATCGCGCGGTGCACGCAGATCGCGCGCCGGCGCAAGCTCGACATGGTGGCCGCGCTGGCGGCGGCCACCGAATCGCCACAGGTGCCCCCGGAGGCCCGGGAGCGGATCCGGATCTTCCTGAAGCTGTACCGATCCGGCGCGGCCGCCATCGACACGACGCGGCCCGACCTCTACGTGCATCGGCTGATCGACCGACTGGGGCTGCGCCGCCAGCAGCTGTTCACCGCGCAGGCGGACGTGGTGGAGCGATTGCGGGCCCTGTCGCGCTTGGGCGAGCTGGCCAGCGCCCACGTGCGGCGTGCGCCACAGGCCACGCCGCGGGAGTTCGCACGCCGGATCGCCGCCGTGGCCGACTCCGGGCTGCGTGAGCTCCAGGAGCCCGAGTGCTCGGGGGCTCGCGTGGTGCAGGTGATGACGCTACAGGCGACCGGCGGGCTGCAGACCGTCCACATGTACGTGCTCGGCCTGCACGCCCGGCTTGCGGCGCCGGTCCCGGAGCCCGTCCCCGACGCTCTGCTGCGCGAGGAGCTGCCCGGCGATACCGAACAGAACCGTCGCGTCGCTCTGGGTCAGGCGCTGTACGTGGCGATCACCCGCGCCAGGGAGCGGGTCGTCCTGTGCTACGCGAGCGCCGGTGACCACGGGGGCAGCTCCCGGGAGCCGCGCGGGGGCGAAGGAGCGGCCGGTCTCGCCCCCTCGCGCCCGGCCGAGGCGGCACGCGAGGCTCTCGCGGGCGAATGGGAGGACAAGCCGGAGGAGCTCTTCGGTCCGGCCGAGACGCTCCACTCGACGTACCGCCTGCTGCGCGACGATCTCCTGGAAGGGACGATTCGAGCCGGGGGTCGGCTCGCTGAGCTGCGCTTCGACACCGACCTCGACGTTTCCCACGCGGTGGTGCGCTACCTGGAGCTGCTGAAGGTCGCGGCCCTCATCGCGCGCTCGGAGGGACAGGGGGTGGCCGAGGGTCTGCGGGACGTGAACGCGCGGATCCTTCAGGCCCTGAGCGCCGAGCAGCGGGAGATCTTCGCCTCCTCAGGGCTCGACGACTATCTGCTCGACACCGAGCGCGATGCCCGGCGCCGGTCGCGCGCGATCGCGGCCCGCGACGAGCCCTCGCTGGAGCCTTTCCTGGCCAAGCGTGGGGAGGGGATGGTGCTCTCGGCCACCGACATCGACACCTACCGCACGTGCCCGCTGAAGTACAAGTTCGCCCGCGTGCTCCGCATTCCGCAGGAGCCGACGATCCACCAGCGCTTTGGGATCCTCGTGCATCAGGTGCTCGAGCGCTTTCACGCCGGCGGCGAGGGCGCAGGCGCGGGGGGCCAGCGGGGCGGCACGCTGGCCGAGCTCCTGGGTCTGCTCGACGCCGGCTGGCGCCGGGGCGGCTTCGCCGACTCCGAGCAGGAGCGCCAACTGCGCGGGAAGGCTGCCACCGCATTGACGCGCTACCACCATCGCTTTCAATCCGAGCGATCAGAGCCGATCTGGTTCGAGCGTTCGTTCACGTTCAAGCTGGGGCCACACCTGCTGCGGGGCCGCGTCGACCGCGTCGACCGCCTCCCCGGGGGCGACTACGAGCTGATCGACTACAAGACCGGCCGACCCAAGAGTGCCGCGCAGCTGACCCAGGACGTCCAGCTCTCGCTGTACGCCGTCGGTGCTCGGGAGGCGTGGCAGCTCGAGGCATCCCGTCAGGCCTACTACTACCTGCTCGACGACGAGAAGATCACCGTGCCGGTCGACGACGGGGATCGCGCGGCCTGGATCCGGGAGGTCACGATGGAGGTCGCCGAGGGGATCCTCTCGCAGGGCTTCGAGCCGACCCCGTCGTTCGCCGCCTGCTCGATGTGCGACTACCGGCTCGCGTGTCCCGCGGCCGAGCGCTGAGGCGCTCCCGGCCCGGTCCATTATCCACCCGGGCGGCGCGGCGCGAGCGCGATCAAGCCCAGCCCGAGGACGCTCAGCCCTCGCCGTCGCCCCGTTGGCGCAGGAACCGCTGCAGATCACGGGCGATCGTCTCGCCGGAGGGCAGCCCCTGCGCCTGCCCGTCGGTGTCCCCGTCGGCGTCTGCGGCCTGCTCCAGGCGCTCCACGAAGGCCTGAACGTCGGGGTCGCTCTGCACGGCGAAGTTGACCTGGCGCTCGTAGTCGCCCGAGGCGGTCTCGAGGTCGGAGGCGTCCACGGCCACGCCGACCAGGCCCTCGAGCTTGCGCACGAGGGCGAGCGCCACCTTCGGGTTGGGCGCCGCCGCGATGTAATGGGGCACCGAGGCCCACAGGCTGGCCGACGGCAGCCCCGCCTCCTGGCACGCGGCGTGCAGGACGCCCACGATCCCGGTCGGGCCTTCGTAGGACGAGGCGGTCAGACCCAGGCGGGTGAGCAGCGCAGGATCGGAGGTGAGCCCGGTGACCGACACCGGGGCCGTGTGCGGCACGTCGGCGAGCAGCGCCCCCACGGTCACGACGAGCTGCACCCCGAGAGCCTCAGCGAGCGCGATGACCTGGTGGCAGAAGCCCTGCCAGCGGAACGAGGGCTCGCTGCCGGTGAGCAGAACCAGGTCGCGTGGAGCGCGAGGTACGCGGGCTTCCAGCAGTTGCACCGCCGGCCAAACGATCTCCCCCGGCTGTCCCTCGAGCAGCTTGATGCGGGGTCGGGTGGCCTGGAAGTCGTAGAACTCCTCCGGGTCGATGCTGGCGAACCGCCGCGCACCGAGCGCCGACCCGACGAAGGTGATCGCGCTCGACGCTGCGTCCGCGGCGTCGTTCCAGCCCGTGAATGCGCACACGAGCGCGGGTGCGCGCAGGCCATCGGGGCGGTACTCCCATTGCAATGGTGCCATCTGGATCACGGTACATCATGCGCTGTGGGGCACTGGCGGTAGGCGGGTCCGCGTGTGCATTCCTCGCGTAGGATCGCGCGCGGCGCGTAACCGGCCTGTGACTCAACCTGCATGCTGCTCCTCGGGCTCGCCCACCAGCAGGCGGCGGGGGATGGGTGCGCCGACGGGCGCGGGGTCGTCGTCGTGGGCGGGGTGCCCGCCGCGCATCAGCGACGCCGCGGCCGCGATCAGGCAGGAGACGATAGCGAACAGGAAGGCCGCGTGCAGCCCGACGCGGAACGGTGCGGAGATGAGGTGGGGGAAGAACGAGCTGCCGGTGAGGATCGACTGGTTATGGGCCGAGAGACCGGCGAGCACGTGGGACCCGAGCAGGTGCTGGATCGGGTTGTAACCCAGGAACGCGGCGAACAGGATCGACACCGGCGGGAGGGTCGAGGCTCGATGGGCGGCGGCGACCGCGACGCCGTGGGCGTGCAAGCCGGAGCTCATCGTCTGAGGCAGCGTGGCGGCCAGCCCGACGATCAGCAGCGTGAAGAAGATCCCGATCGATAGAACCTGGGCTGAGTTCTGAAACGTCTGGTTCATCGCGCCCCCCGCGCCCCGATCCGCGCGGGGGAGACTGTTCATCACCGCGGCTCGGTTGGGCGACGCGAACAGGCCCATCGAGATCCCGATCAGCAGCAGGACCAGCCCGAAGGACACGTAGGAGAAGTTCGTCGGCAGCAACAGCAGCAGTCCGAACCCGAGCGAGGTCAGCAGCATCCCGGCGGTCGCAAACGGTCGCGCGCCGAACCGATCGGACAGGTAGCCGGACACCGGCCCGGCGAACAGCAGCCCCACGGTCAGCGGCAGCATGTAGATGCCGGCCCACAGCGGCGTCTCCGTGAAGCTGTAGCCGTGCTGGGGCAGCCAGATGCCCTGCAACCAGATGATCAGCATGAACATCAGACCACCTCGCGCGATCGACGACAGGAAGGTCGACAGCGTGCCGAACGTGAACGCGCGGATCCGAAACAGCGGCAGTCGGAACATCGGATCGTGGGAACGATGCTCGACGACCACGAAGGCGATCAGGCAGAGCATCCCGGCGCCGAGTAGGCCGAGCACGCGAGCGCTACTCCAACCGACCGCATGCCCGCCGGCGGGACGGATGCCGTAGGTCACTGCGGTCATGATCAGGATCAGTCCGAGCGCGAAGGTCACGTTGCCTCCCCAGTCGATCGGGGCAGCGCGCGGCGAGGAGAGCTCGCGCAGGCTGCGGTAGGCCCATAGCGTGCCGAAGACCCCTACGGGCACCGAGATCAGGAAGACCAGACGCCAGTCGATCGGCGCCAGCACGCCGCCGAGCATCAGGCCGATGAAGAATCCGCTGACGCCGACGATGTTGTTGATGCCCAGGGCCATGCCGCGCTGGTGGGCGGGGAACGCGTCGGTGATGATCGCCGCCGCGTTGGCCAGCAGGCAGGCTCCGCCGATGCCCTGCACGACGCGCAAGCCGATCAGATAGAGCGCTCCGTCGCGACCCTGCATCCAGTCGAGGGCGAGCAGCAGGGACGCGATCGTGTAGATCACGAACCCCAGGCGGTAGATCTTGACCCGCCCGACCATGTCCCCCAAGCGTCCGAGGCTGACGATGAGAACGCTGGTCACCACGAGGTAGCCGAGGATCATCCACAGCAGGTAGAACGAGTTCGCGGGGACGAGCGGATCGAGATGGATGCCGCGGAAGATGTCGGGCATCGCGATAATCGTGATCGACCCATCGAGTGTGGCCAGCAGCACGGCCAGCGTGGCGTTCAGCAGGGCAGTCCACTTGTAGCGATCCGGGACCGAGGTGAGCATCGGCTTCGACACGGTGCACAGGCTACCTGCAAAGCCTGCCTGTGTATTGGTTCGGTAGGCTTGGCTCGTGCCGATCCAGGAGTCGATGAGCCCAATCTCGGCGCACGAGGCGGCGACGGTCGGGGTTCACGAGCCGGCGAGCCCGACTCTCGGGCCGCAGTCCACGAGCTCTGCGCTGGCTCACGAGCTGCGCGTGACGCTCGGACGCGTCGTTCGCCGGATCCGAGCCGAGCCCGGCCCGTCGGCCGGTCGCACTGCGGTGCTGGGCCGCCTCGACCGCGACGGCCCTTCGAGCATCAGCGACCTGGCCGCGCGCGAGCGCATGCGCCCGCAGTCGATGGCCCAGACCGTCCACGACCTGGAGACCGCCGGGATCGTCTCGCGGCGACCCGACCCGGGCGACGGACGACGGGCGTTCGTCGAGATGACCGCGGCGGGCCTCGAGCTCCTGCAGAGCACGCGCGCCCGGCGCGAGACCTGGCTCACCGAGACCCTGGAGCGCGAGCTCGACGCCGACGAGCGAGCGCTGCTGCATAAGGCGCTGGCCCTCCTGAGCCGCGTCGCGGACGCCTGAGCTCATCCGTGTGGAGCCGGCTCAAACCCCCATCTCGGTGGGGTTGAGCGGCGATGTGGGCTCCAGAGCAGCTCGGAGGCCGGGGAGCGGGGGTAGGATCGCACGCGGCGCGGCAGGAGCCTGGTGGCTCATCCGGTCTTCAAAACTGGCAGGGCGGGGCAGCCCCCCGCTTGGAAGGTCCGATTCCTTCGCCGCGTCGTGGTGTCCGCCCCGCGGGGGTCGTCGGCCGCGCTCGCTACCATTTCTGCCATGTCATTCACTGCTCCACCACCGATGCGACTCGAAGTCCCGCAGCCTTCGGACCCGGTGACGCCGGTCGTCCCCGATGCGCCGATCTCGCCCGCGGTACCGGACCCGGGCTCTCCGGCTGCCCCGGAGGAGCCGGCAACGGTTCCGACACCGGTGGAACCGGCGACCCCGATCGTGCCCGTGCCCCAGCCCGACGACTGAGCCTCCGAGCCGGGTTGCGGTCGGCCTCGCTCGAGCTCGCGTTGCCTGCATCGCCCCGGCGTTTGGCTGCCCGGCCGCGCCCCCGCTGTGGCCGAGTGCCACAGAGCACACGCGCGGCAATACGGAGGGCCATACTAGAGCGGTGAGTTCAGCGCTCTTGTCTGAAGCGCTTGCGCCGCTTCGAGCGAGTCCCGCCCGTGCGGCCATCCTGTTTGATATCGACGGGGTGCTCGCGCCGATCGTCGAGCACGCCGAGGACGCCCGCGTACCCGAGGGAACCCGTCAACTGCTCGTGCAGGTCGCTCGGCGCTATGGGGTGGTGGCGTGCGTCAGCGGCCGCCCCGCGTCGCAGGCCCGCGCGATGGTGGCGATCGGGACGATCTCCTACCTCGGCTCCCACGGAGCAGAGCTGCTGCGCGCCGGATGGACCGAGCCGGTGCTCGATCGGAGCGTCGAGGACTGGGCGCGGCGGATCCACGAGTTCGGACGCGAAGCCGACACCGCCGACCTGCGCCGCCGACGCGTCCGGCTGGAGGACAAGGGGGCGATCGTGGCCTTCCACTGGCGAGGGGCACCGGATGTGGACGCCGCGCGAGCGGCGATCGACGCCCTGGCGGCCAAGGCGCAGGCGGCGGGCCTGGCCACCCACTGGGGGCGCAAGGTGCTCGAGGTGCGCCCGCCGGTGCGGATCGACAAGGGCGCGGGAATCGTCTCCTTTCTGGAGGGCGTCGAGATCGACGTGGTGATGTACGTGGGGGATGACGTGACCGATCTCGATGCGTTTCGCGCCATTCACCGCCTCGTGCAGGAGAACCGCGTGGCGCGCGCGATCCGGATCGGGGTCAGCTCTGAGGAGGGCCCGTCGGCGATCATCGAAGAGGCCGACATCGTCGTGGAGGGAACCGACGGAGTGCAGGAGCTGCTAGCCGTCCTGGCCGCCGAGTGAGCAGCGGTGCGCTTCGCCGACTTTCTGCGCACGACGGTCCTGATCAGCGCCGCGGCCGCGACCGCCCTCGCTGCCGTCACCGTGGCCAGCGCCGCCGGGGCCGCCAACGATCTGATCGTGCCGGTGGCTGCGGGGTGGTGGATCCTGGCCGCGGTGATCGGGGTCGGGATGGGACGTCGCGCGCAGACCTCGCCCCCGATTGCCTCGTTGCTGTCGGGTGCTCGCACCCAGCCCTCGCTACCCGAGGTCGATCCCGCTCGTACGCTCTTGAACCGGCTGTGGCCATTGCTGATCTCGACCGTCGTCGCCGGCGCGCTGGCCTTCGTGATTCCCCAGGTTCCGGCGATCGCGACCGGATTCGCGATCATCTGGTCGCTCGCCTGGCGCCGCCAGGCCTCGGCCGTGACCGCGATCGAGGAGCGGGACGGGGCGCGCTTCTACATCGAGCGCACCTCGCCGCTGCAGCGGATCAAGCTGGTGCGAACGCCCGGTTTCAAGTCGAACCTGTTCGAGCTGGGTGGCAACTCCGCCCGCCCGGGACACGCGCGACCGCGGGCCTAGCGGAGGGGTCACGGGTGCCTCGAGCCGACGTGCTGGTCGTCTCGGTCGACAGCACGGGCGGCTGGCGAGCGGCGGCGGGTGAGCTGAGGGAGTCGCTGGCCCGCGCGGGCGCACGCGTGGCGAGCATCAGCACCGGTCCGCTTCCACAGGTGCGGACCTTCGCCCTGACCGATTACGTCCAGGCCCGTGCGGCGCGTCGGGCGGCTCTGCACGCAATCGCCGAGCACGAACCGGCGGCGATCATCTACTGCTCGATCACCGCGGCGCTGCTCTGGCCCCAGCCCGGCGCGGTGTGGCTCGACTCGATCGGCGCCGAGAACCGGCCGGGGCGCCACGGAGTCTGGCAGCGGACGGTGGAGCGCCGGCGCCTGCAGCAGGCGCCCCTCGTGCTGACGATGAGCCGGCGCGCGCCATCGCCACGGGAGGGCTGGGGCCGGGAGGCGATCGTGGTGCCCTGTCCGGTCGAGTGCTCCGTGCCGGGAAGTCGCGTCGAGCCCGAGAGCGTTGCGCCCGGGCCGCCCGTGGCCCCCGACGGTGGGGCCACGGGCGCGCACCCGCCGGAGCCGGGCGCCGCACACCCATCCCCGCGCGACATCGCCGCGCTGACCTACGCGGGCAATCCGGAGAAGAAGCGCCTCGAGCTCGTGCTCGCCGCGTGGCGCGCCGCGCGCCGCGGCGAGGAGACGCTCGTGGTGGCCGGTGTCGACGCCGGCCATCCGGCGCTGGCGCGGCTCGGCGCCGGTGACGGGGTCGAAGTGGCGGGACGCCTGGGCGCCGAGGACTACCGGGGCCTGCTGCGCCGCGCCCGCTGCTTCGTCGCCGCGCCGGTGCGCGAGGATTACGGAATTGCCCCGCTCGAGGCGCTCGCCGACGGTTGCCTGCTCGTCAGCACACCCGCTCCGGGTCCCTATCCCGCGCTTGCTCTGGCCCGGGAGCTCGATCCACGGCTGGTCGACGAGGACCTCCCGCGGGCGATCCGCACCGCGCTTGACGATCCGATCCCGGGATACGCCCACCGGGCGGCGCAGCTCCTGGCTCCGTTCGGTCGAGTGGCGGTCGATCGCGTGATCGCGCAGGACGTGCTGCCGCGATTGCTGGGAAGATCGGACGGGCCGTGACCGCCTTGCTCTACGCCTTCATTCCCAGCCCGCACTCCAACGGCTTCTCGATCGGACCGTTCTTCCTGCATGCCTACGGGATCGCGTACGTGTTCGCCGTGGGGGCGGCGATCCTGATCGCCCGGCGACGCTGGGCCGCCCTTGGCGGCGACCGCGAGCTCATCCCGGAGGTGGCCACGTGGGCGTTCCCGGCCGGCCTGATCGGCGGGCGGATCTACTTTCTCCTCACCAGCTGGGATCAGGTCCCGAAGCACTGGTGGGGTCCGTTCGCGATCTGGACGGGCGGCCTCGGGATCTGGGGCGGGATCGCCGGCGGCGCGGTCGGCGGCCTATGGGTGCTGCGTCGCCGGGGAATCGGGAAGGCCGTGTTCGCGGATGTGGTGGCACCGGCGCTGCTCGTGGCCCAGGCGATCGGGCGGATCGGCAACTACTTCAACCAGGAGCTGTTCGGCGGCCCCACGACGCTGCCCTGGGGGCTGGAGATCGATTCGGCGCATCGGCCCGCGCGCTACGAGCAGTACGCGACCTTCCAACCGACGTTCCTGTACGAGATCATCTGGAACCTGGCGCTGGCCGGTTTCCTGGTCTGGCTCGGACACCACCGCAAGATCAGGGCGCCGGGGCTGTTCGCCCTCTATGTCGCCGGCTACTCGGGCTTTCGGATCTTCGAGGAGCTGTTGCGCGTGGACCCGGCGCATTACTACCTCGGGCTGCGACTGAACTTCTACGTCGCCTCGCTGCTGTGCCTCGCGGGTCTGGCCTGGTTCGCGGCCATCCAGCGGGGATGGCGTCCGCGGGGGCGCCGCGAGCCGCCGGAGCCGGGGGCGCGGGGCCGTGGCGAGCCGCGGGAGCGGGGCCGCGACGAGCCGCCGGAGCCGGGGGCGCGGCGCCCAGTGCCCGCCCGGGCGTCCGATCAGCGCCGGTAGCGCGGGCGCATCGCCGCCATCTGCGCCCACGGCCTGGTGTTGGCCACGTCCGCCGCCCTCAACCAGGCCCGGCGCGCCGTGGCGACGCCGTACCGCGCGACTCTGAAGCCGCCGACCCGATGGGCGTCGCAGTTGATCACGATCGGGATGCCCGCCGCGGCCGCCGCCCGGGCGTGCACTTCATTGAGGTCCCGGCGGTCCGGACTGGAGTTGATCTCGAGCATCGTGCCGGTGCTCGCCGCCGCCTCGAGCACCAGCTCGAGGTCGAATGCGTACGGGGGGCGGCGCTCGATCTTGCGCCCCGACAGATGGCCGATCGCGTCCACCAGCGGGCGCTCGATCGCGCGCACGATCCGCTGCGTCATCGCCTCTGCCCCCATCCGGAACGACGAGTGCACGCTGGCGATCACCCAGTCCAGTTGCGCGAGCAGATCGTCGTCGTAGTCGAGCGAGCCGTCGGGGAGGATGTTCACCTCTGAGCCGGCGAGCAGCTCGATGCCCGGCACCGACACGCTCCGAATCTGCTCGATCTGCTCGAGCAGCCGATCGGGCGAGACCTCCTCACCGAAGCCGAAGCTCGCCGAGTGGTCGGTGATGGCCAGGTACTCGTATCCGGCCTCGCGCGCCGCGATCGCCATCTGCTCGATCGAGGCGGTGCCGTCCGACGCGGTGGTGTGGCAATGCAGATCGCCCTTGAGGTCACGAGGTGAGATCAGCTCGGGCAGGTTTCCGTGAGCCGCGGCCTCGAGCTCGCCGCGGTTCTCGCGCAGCTCGGGCTCGATGTACGCCAGCCCCAGAAGCCCGTACACCTCGGCCTCGGTTGCGCACCGATGGGTCTCGCCGGTGGCGTCCTCGAGCACCCCGTACTCCGACACGTGCAGGCCCTTGCGCACGGCGGCGTCACGGAGGGCCATGTTGTGCTGCTTGGAGCCGGTGAAGTGCTGGAGCAGGTTGCCGAACTGGTCGGGGGCGACGATCTTCAGGTCCACAGACAACCCGGTGTGGGTGCGCAGTCGCACTCCCGCCTGCCCGGGTGTTCCCGCCGTCTCGACCAGCTCGAGCCCGGCGGCCGCGCGCGCGAGGGCGGCTGGGTCACTGGCCGTGGCGATCACGTCGAGATCCTTGACGCTGTCGGTCATCCGGCGCGCGGAGCCACCCAGCTCGACGCGCTGCGCCGCGGGATGCTCGCGCAGCGCGGCGATCAGCGGATCGGCGATGTTCAGGGCCCGATCGAGCACCATGCGAGTGCGGGGCTCGCGCGCCGCCGCGGCGTCCAGGGCGCCGAGGATGCTCTCCTCCGCCTTGGGACCGAATCCCTTCAGCGTCCGGATCCGCCGTCCCTGCGCGGCTTCCCGCAATCCCTGGGGCGAGTCGATTCCGAGCTCCTCGAACAGCCTGCGCGCGCGCTTGGGGCCGAGACCCGGTAGACGGGTGATCTCGATCAGGCCCGGAGGGAACTTCGCGCGCAGCTTCACGGCGGCGGGGATCGCGCCGTCGGCCGCGAGGGCCAGGACCTTGTCCTGGATCGTCTGGCCGATGCCCGGAAGCTCGGTCGCCCGTCCCGCGAGGGCCATCGCGGTGACCGAGACCGGCGCGTCGCGCACGGCCCTGGCGGCGTTCCGGTAGGCAACGATGCGATGGACGATCGCTCCGTCAAGCTCGTAGAGGTCCCCGAGCTCGTCGAGCGCGACGGCGATGTCGCTGTTGGTCGGGGGCGTCATCCGATGCCCTAGGCTAGTGCTCCCACCGTCGCGGGTCACGGGCCCGCTCCTCGCGCCCGTGGAGCCGCTCCTGGGGCCGCGGTCTTACGCTATACTTTCTGAAGTAATAGCCCCGCTTCGATACCTTCAAGGAGCCCCAAATGGTTGGCACCGTCACCGAAGTCACCGACAACAACTTTCAGGCCGAGGTCATCGAGTCCGATGTTCCGGTGCTGGTGGACTTCTGGGCGCCGTGGTGTGGGCCCTGCCGGATGGTCGCTCCCGTCGTCGAGGAGATCGCCAAGGAGCGCGTCGAGCAGTTGAAGGTCGTCAAGCTCAACATCGACGAGAACCAGGACACCGCCGTCGCCTACAACGTGATGTCGATCCCCACGCTGATCCTGTTCAAGGACGGTCAGGCCGCCAAGACCGTGATCGGCGCCTATCCGAAGAAGAAGCTCGAAGCCGAGCTCGAGCCCGCGCTGGCCTAGGCTCCGAAGGCGCGCAGGAGGCCCCTGGTCCCCTGGACCAGGGGCGCTGAGCCACCTCTACGCGAGGGCGACACCGATTCGCAGGGCGCGCCCGTCGATCACGATTGCCTCCCGGCCGTCGAGTGATTCGCAGCTGACGTGCGAGGCGAGCGTTTCACCGGCCAGATAGGGCTCGTGGGTGCGCGCCGCGCCCAGCAGCTCCGGGTCCCCGTCCAGCGTCAGCACGATCCGGTCGCTCACCTGCAGGCCGGCCTTGCGTCGCGCGGCCTGCACGGCATGGACGATCTCGCGCGCCCAGCCCTCCAAGCGCAGCTCAGGGTCGATCTCGAGCTCGAGAGCGACCGCGTGTGATCCCTCGCGCTCGACCTGGTAGCCGTCGAGCGGCTTCATCGACACGAGCAGCTCCCCGGCCCCGAGCTCGTGATCGTGACCGGCCACCGATACGGCCACGGACTGGCCGGCACGCAGCGCCGCCGCCACATGAGCGGGTTCGATGCCCGCGACCGCGGCCGCCACGAGCGGCATCTGGCGGCCGAACCGAGGCCCGAGGGTTCGGTAGTTGGGCTTGACCTCGACCTGCCCGAGCTCGTCGGCCTCCGAGACGAACTGCAGCTCGCGGACGTTCAGCTCCTCGCGGATGATGTCCGCCATCCGCTCGATCGCCCGTCGCCCCTCTCCGGTCGCCACCACCACCGCGGCCCGCAGCGGCTGGCGGACCTTGAGCTTGGCCTGGCCCCGGGCGGCCAGCCCGAGGACCACCGTCTCCCGCGCGACGGCCATCGCCTGTTCGAGGTCGAGATCCCGCGCCCCGGCCGCCGGGAAGTCGCACAGGTGGACGCTCGGTTCAGCGCCGTCGAGGTTGTCGTAGATCTCGTCGGCCAGGAAGGGGCAGAATGGCGCCAGCAGCTTGGCGACCGTGACCAGGCAGTGTCGCAAGGTCGCGAACGCGGCCGGTGAGCCGTCCCAGAACAGCCGCCGCGATCGCCGCACGTACCAGTTGGAGAGCTCGTCGACATAGGCCGCGATCGCCCGCCCGGCGGCGGTGGCGTCGAAGTCGTCCAGCCGCGCGCTCACCACCTCCACGGTCCCCGCCAGCCGCGAGCACGCCCAGCGATCGAGCTCGCTCTGCGCCTCCTCGCTCGGACCCGCGAGATCGAGCTCCACCTCGGGACCGTCGCCCGGCGTCGCGGGATCGCGCGCGATCCCGTTCGCGTTGGCGTACAGGACGTAGAACGCGTACGTGTTCCAGAGCTGGAGCAGGAACTGCCTGACCGCCTCGCCGATCGTCTCCAGCGAGAATCGGTAGCCGTCCCAGGGCTGCTTGGAGGTGAAGAAGTACCAGCGCAGCGCGTCGGCGCCGTAGCGGTCGATCACCTCCCACGGCACCACGGCGTTGCCCACCGACTTGGACATCTTGCGTCCGCGCTCGTCGAGGATCAGACCCAGGCAGACGACGTTGCGGTAGGAGGAGCGCCCGAACAGGAGCGTCGAGACGGCGAGCAGGGAGTAGAACCAGCCGCGCGTCTGATCGAGCGCCTCACAGATGAAGTCGGCCGGGAAGCGCCGCTCGAAAGCTTCGCTGTCCTCGTTCACGTGCGGATAGCCGTACTGGGCGAACGGCATCGCGCCGGAGTCGAACCACACGTCGATCACCTCGGGCACGCGGCGCATCCTGGCGTCCCCTGCGCACGCGGCGCAGGGGAAGACGACCTCGTCGACGAACGGACGGTGCGGGTCGGTCAGGGTCACCCCCGAGAGCTCGGCCAGCTCCGCGAAGGAGCCGACGACGCGGATGTGTCCAGCGGCGCAGCGCCAGACCGGCAGCGGCGTGCCCCAGTAGCGCTCGCGTGAGAGCGCCCAGTCGACGTTGCCCTGCAGCCAATGGCCGAACCGCCCGTGCTTGACGTGATCGGGATGCCAGTTGACCGCCTCGTTGGAGGCCAGCAGGCCATCCTTGACCTGGCTGGTGGCGATGTACCAGGACGGCTTGGCGTAGTAGAGCAGCGGCGTTCCGCACCGCCAGCAGTGGGGGTAGGAGTGCTCGTAGGGCTCAGAGCGCAGCAGGCGGCCGCGGGTCCGCAGATCCTCGACCAGATCGGAGTCGGCGTCCTTGACCGGGCGGCCCGCGTAGGGGCCGATCCGCTCGTCGTAGGTGCCGTCGGGCCGGACGGGGTTGATCACCTTCAGTCCCTGCTCCTCGCCGAGGCGGAAGTCATCCTCGCCGAACGCGATCGCGGTGTGGACGAGCCCGGTGCCGTCCTGGGCGGTGACGAAATCCGCCGGGAGCACGGTGTGCCCCCGTTCGCCGTAGGCGCCGGCGGGAATGAAGGGGAAAGGCGGCTCGTAGGCGACCCCCAGCAGCTCGCTTCCGCGCAAGCGCTCGAGCACGTGAACGTCGTCGCCGAGCACGCGCTCCAGCAGCGCCTGGGCGACGATCTGGACCGGCTGCCCCGGGACCTGCGCGCGCACGTACGTGAGCTCCGGGTCGACGGCGACCGCGGCATTGGAGACCAGTGTCCACGGCGTCGTCGTCCACACCAGCAGCTCATCCCCTTCGCGCGCGCCGCTGCGCGGGGCGGCCCGCGAGTCACCGGGCTGGGCCGCTCCTTGGCCGCGCGTGACCGGCAGGCGGACGTACACCGACGGGTCGAGGACGTCACGATAGACCCCGGGCTGGCCGAGCTCGTGGCTGGAGAGCGCGGTGCCGCAGCGCGTGCAGTACGGGACCACCTTCAGCTTCTCGTACAGGAGACCCTGGTCGAAGATCGCCTTGAGCGCCCACCAGACCGACTCGACGTACTCGGGATCGAGCGTGCGGTAGGCGTGATCGAGGTCGATCCAGAAGCCGATCCGCTCGGTCAGCCGGTTCCAGTCCTCGACGTGGCTCAGCACCTTGTCGCGGCAGCGGGCATTGAACTGCGCGATCCCGAAGCGCTCGATGTCCTCCTTGGAGGTGAAGCCGAGCTCCTGCTCGACCGCGAGCTCGACCGGTAGCCCGTGACAGTCCCAACCGCCCTTGCGTTCGACGTAGAAGCCCTGCATGGTCTTGTAGCGGGGGAAGATGTCCTTGAACACGCGCGAGAGCACGTGGTGGGTGCCGGGCGCGCCGTTGGCGGTCGGAGGCCCCTCGTAGAACCCCCACGCCGGCCCCCCGGCGCGGCGCCGGAGCGACTCGGCGAACACGTCGCGCTCGCGCCACCGCGCGAGCACCAGCTCCTCGAGCGCCGGAAACGACGCCCGGGGATCGACGGGACGGTGGGCAGGCGGACGGGGTTCGGGGCGCGACACGGGCGCGAGATTCTAGGACCGGCGCGCAACGCGCCTTCGCCAGCCGGCTCCTCGCACCTGGGACGATGCCTTCGATGCGGTTGCGGCTCTACCACCATCACGACGGCGCCCGCGTCGCCTATCGGGAGACCGGGACCGGACCCGCGATCGTCCTGCTGCACTCGCTCGGGCTGTCGCATCGGGAGTGGGAGCCGATCGTGGGGCCGCTGTCGGCCCGCTTCCGGGTGGTGCTACCCGACCTCCCGCTGCACGGGGACTCCGAGGATCGCCCGCGTCACCCCTACACCCCCGATTGGCTGGCCGAGGTGATGGCGGGATTCTGCCGCGAGGTGGTCGGTCGGCGCCCGCTGGTCGCCGGTCACGACATCGGCGCCGAGCTCGCGTTGCGCGCGGTGGCCACCGGAAGGCTTGAGCCTGCGCGTCTCGTGCTGCTGCCCAATCGTCTCCACGGCGCCGATCAGCATCAGGGCAAGCGGATGGCGTGGCGCGCCGCGTGCCGGGCGGCTGCCCTCCCGGGCCTGGACCGCGTGCTCGCGCGGGGCGCGACGGTCGTGTTCCGTCCCTCGATCGGCGAGCGTCTGTCGGCCCAGCGCAATCCGGATGCCCGCGACCTGCTGCGTCACGCCTTCGCCGACGTGGGGGGCAACGGCAACCGCGCGCGCTCCTGGGCCAAGTTCGTGCGCCGCTGGCCGACCGAGGCTCAGCGCCACCTGCTCGAGGTCTACCCCCGGATCGATCTGCCGGTCCTGCTGCTGTGGACGCAGGACGGTGCCGGTAACCCGCCGATGGTCCCGCGCCAGGCCCTCGACCTGCTCCCCGACGCCCAGCTGCGGACGCTCGCCGGGACGGGGTTCCTCATGGCCTACGACGACCCGGTGGGAGTGGCGCGAGAGTTGATCTCGTTCTGCGGGTAGGATCCAGGTATGGAGCGCGAGCAGCTCTGGGGCGGTGAGACCGAGAAGGCGGTGGCGAACTTCCCCGTCTCGGGTGACCGCGTGCCGGTGCCGGTGCTGCGCTGGCTGGGAGCCATCAAGGCGGTCGGGGCTCGGGTGAACGGCGATCTCGGCCTGCTCGACGCAGAACTGGCGCAGCGGATCGCTGTGGCCGCGGATCGCGTCGCCGACGGGGAGTTCGACGACCAGTTCCCGATCGACGTGTTCCAGACCGGCTCGGGCACCTCCTCGAACATGAACCCCAACGAGGTCATCGCCACCCTCGCCGGCGAGGGGGTGCATCCAAACGATCACGTCAACCTGGGTCAGTCCTCCAACGACGTCTTCCCCTCCGCGGTCCATCTCGCCGCCCTCGAGCAGGCCATCAAGGTGCTGCTGCCGGCGCTGGGGCAGCTGGAGGCGTCGCTGAGCGCCAAGGCAAGCGAGTTCTCCGACATCGTCAAGGCGGGCCGCACGCACCTGATGGATGCGGTCCCGGTCACCCTGGGTCAGGAGTTCTCCGGCTACGCGGCGCAGGTCCGTCTCGGGGCACGCCGGGTGTCGGGCGCGCTGGAGCAGGTGGGGCAGATCCCGCTCGGAGGCACGGCCACCGGAACGGGCCTGAACACGCACCCGGAGTTCGCGCAACGGGTGCGTGCTCGCCTGATCCGGTCAACCGGGCTGAAGATCAGGGCGCCCGAGGACCCCTTCGAGGCCCAGGGCAACCGCGACGCGCTCGTTGAGTGCTCCGGAGCCCTCAAGGTGCTCGCGGTGTCGCTGACCAAGATCGCCAATGACCTCGCGCTGATGGGGTCCGGGCCGCGGGCGGGATTCGCCGAGCTGCTTCTGCCCGAGCTCCAGAAGGGCTCCTCGATCATGCCGGGCAAGGTCAACCCCGTGATCCCGGAGGTGGTGCTCCAGGTCGCCGCCCAGGTGATCGGCAACGACGCCGCGATCACCATCGCCGGGTCGCAGGGCAACTTCGAGCTCAACGTGCGGGTGCCGGTGATCGCCCGCAACCTACTACAGTCGATCGAGCTCCTCGCCAGCGCCAGCCGGATCTTCGCCGAGAAATGCGTTGACGGCATCCGCGCCAACGAGGAGGGATGCGCCCATTCGGTCGAGTCGACCCTCGCCGCGGCGACGGCCCTCAATCCGTACATCGGCTATGACCGCGCTGCGGAGATCGTCAAGGCGGCCGCCGCCTCGGGCCGGCGGCTGCGTGAGGTGGCGATGGAGCACGGAGTCGACGAGCAGACCTACGACGAGGCGATGGACCTGCGCAGGATGGCCCAGGGGAACCTGTAGCCGCAACGGGCGGCTCGGGCCGCGCGTGCGGGGGCTTAGGGAGTGTCCCCTTCCCGGACCGGGCGCAGCGAGATCGGGTCGGTCAGGCGCCGGCGCACGAGGATGAAGTCGATGCTGCCGATCAGGGCGGGCAGCCACAGCGAGATCGCCCGGTAGGCGAGGACGGCCGCCGTCGCGGGGATCAGCGCCACACCGTAGAGCGCGAGGGCGGCGATCAGGCCTCCGTCGACGGCCCCCAGGCCACCGGGGATCGGCAGCTCCCCGCCGAGCTGGCCGATCAGGTAGGCCATCATCACCACGGGGATTCCCGGGTTGGCACCAACGGCGCGGAAGCACGCCCACAGTACGAGCGTGTCGAAGATCCAGTAGCCGACCGCACCGAGCACGCGCCAGTCCCGCCGGCGCAGCTCGACCAGCGTCTCGCGCACGCCGGCGGCCAGCGTGCACAGGGCGGCGTGCGCCTTGCGGTGCCCGGCGCCCAAGCGGCGCTCCAGTCCGACCGCCAGAGCCGGCAACGCGAGCACGATAGCGATCCCGGCCACGCCGATGCCCGCCGGCAGCAGGGTCAGCAGATCGTTTCCCGGCCCGGCGAACACGCCGAGGAACATGCCCAGGCCGATGAGGATCAGCGCTACGACGTTGACCGCGCTGGTGGCCAGGAACACGACGACGGATCGCCTCGCGATCTTGCGCGTCGGCATGCCCTTGGCGTGCAGCAGCCAGCCACCGAGCCCGAGTCCTCCGGCGCCGCCGGCCGGCATCACGGCGTTCGCGGCCAGCTCCGCCCAGGCGATGCGCGCGGTCAGCCGCCGCGGCCCGCGGTAGAAGACCTGCTGGAAGAAGACGACGTAGCCCAGGCACGACAGGAGCTCCAGCCCGACGGCGCCGATCAGCCACCACGGCGAGGCGTGGTGGAGCTTGGCCGTGACGCCGTGGAAGGCGTTGATCGACAGCAGCAGGACGACCGCGATGGTCACCAGCACGATGACGCTGATGAGACTGTTGCGCAGCCGGTTGGACGGCGGTGCGGTGCTGTCGAGCTGAGCGTCCTCAGCCGGCGGGGATGTCGTGGAGGGCGAGGTCATGGGTGCTGAATCCGGCACACGCGACTCGGCGGTGCTCTCTGCGGGTATAGCGCGTGGCTCGAACCTCCGCCGCGCGCTCTACCCTCCGCGAGATGTCCGGGCCACTGCTGGTCGTCGACGCCCCGTTCCTGCTCTACCGCTCGTTCTTCGCGCTCCCCGAGACGATCACCGATGGCCAGGGCCACTCCGTCGGAGCGCTGCTGGGGGCTACGAACGTGCTGCTGCGCATCGCCGCCGAGCTCTCGCCCCGCGCGCTCGTGCTCTGCTTCGGTGCCGAGGCGGCGGACTACCGGGTCGCGCTGTACCCGGGCTATCACGCCCACCGGCCGCCGGTGGCGCCGGCGCTGGCCTGGCAATTGGAGGCCGCACCCGAGTACTTCGCGCCCTTCGGCTGGAGCTCTGCAACCGATGCGAGCCTCGAGGCCGACGACCTGCTCGGGTCGCTGGCGAGAACCGAAGCGTCTGCCCGCGGGCAGACGCTGATCCTGACCGGCGACCGGGACATGTACCAGTGCGCGAGTGAGCTGACCACCATCCTCTACCTCAAGCAGGGAAGCGTCGGCTTCGAGGCCGTCGACCCGGCTGAGGTCAAGCGGCGCTACGGGGTCGTCCCGGCGCTGGTGCCCGACTTCATCGCCTTGCGCGGCGATCCGTCCGATGGGCTTCCGGGCGCTCCCGGCATCGGACCCAAGACGGCCGCCGCTCTGCTCGCCCGTCACGGCTCGCTGCCGGCGGTCATCGCCGCGGCAGCCGGGGAACGGCCGCGGATCGCCGCCGCGCTGCAGGGTGCCGCGCAGGAGCTGCTGGCGTTTGCGGACATCGCCACTCTGCGCGCGGTGGAGCTCGAGC
Source organism: Solirubrobacteraceae bacterium (assembly GCA_050999075.1). GTDB lineage: Bacteria > Actinomycetota > Thermoleophilia > Solirubrobacterales > Solirubrobacteraceae > Palsa-465. The sequence goes on along the minus strand of JBPCPO010000016.1, from coordinate 13,347 downwards.
GCCCGGAGGATCGTCAGACGAGCCTCGAGGGCGGAGCCCGGGCGGCGCGGCGCTGGGGGATGAACCGGTTGGCCCAGCGCCTTGAAGGCGCCGAAAAGTTGAGCGACCTCTAGCCTCTCTCGGATGGGACGCTGGATGCTGACGATCGCTCTGGCGAGCCTCGCGCTGCTCGCCGCGGTGGTCCTCCACGGCGGGGGGATGCGCGCCGGCGCCGCCACGCCGGGGCCGGCGGCCAACCGGGGGGGTGCCCAGCTGCGCTCCGGGAAGCCGAGTGCGGGTGCGGGCAACCCGGGTCTCTCGACGCTCGGCTCGGCCGACCTCGCCCTGCCCTCGCCGGTTCCGCTGCTGACGGGATGGCGATTTCTCGCCGACCGGCATGACGTCGGGCGCAGCCGGCACTGGCAGCTCGGCTCCGCCGTGACCGACCGCGGAAGCCCGGTGGCGATCCCCAACGACTTCAATCCCACCGTCTCGAGCGCGTCTGACCAGGGTACGATCGGCTGGTATGCGGTTCGGTTTCGGGCTCCGGCCGGGCAGGCCGGCTTGTCCTGGGCCATCAAGTTCGACGAGGTGCGCCGACACTCCGAGGTGTGGCTCAACGGTCACGAGATCGGCACCAGCTCCGATCCCTACGTGCCGTTCACTCTCCCCGCCACCTCGCTGCGTCCGGGGATGACGAACCTGCTCGTGGTGCGGGTCGACAACCTCTTCCCGACCGGCTCGTTTCCCCAGGACTGGTGGAACTGGGGCGGAATCGTGCGACGGGTGATGCTCGAGCCGGTGAGCAGGATCTCGGTCTCCGACCTCGGCGTGCTGCCCCAGCTCGGCTGCGGATATCGCTGCGGCGATCTGCTCGTGCAGGGGATCGTGCACAACCATGCCGACGTTCCGCTGACGCCCGCAATGGTGGTCCACACCGTCTCGCCGAGCGGGATCAAGCTCACGTTCTTCCATCGGCTGGCGCGCATCCCCCCCGCGGGATCGAAGCCGATCAGCTTCCGGGTGCCGGTGCACGGACCCCCGGAGCTCTGGTCCCCGCACAGCCCCTCGCTGTACCAGGTCTCGGTCTCCACCAGTGTTGGGCATCGTCTCGAGCAGCTCGACCAGATGCGGGTCGGCCTGCGCTCAGTGCAGGTGCACGGTGGCGTCCTGTACCTGAACGGACAGCGCCTGTGGTTGCACGGGGCGTCGATCCACGAGGACATGCCGGGCCACGGGGCGGCGCTCACCGACGGCGACATCAACACCATCGTCTCGGAGCTGCGATCAGTTGGCGCCAACGTCACCCGGACCCATTACCTGTTGAGTGCACGGCTGCTGGACGCGCTCGACGCGGCCGGGATCATGGTCTGGTCCCAGCCTCCGGTGGATCACGCCGACAGCGTGCTCGCCACCTCGGACGGACGCTCGCGCGCGCTGGATATATTGAGAGCCACGATTCTCGCTGAGCGCAGTCATCCCTCGGTGATCGTCAATTCGGTGGGCAACGAGCTCTCCCCTAACCCCGACGCGACCGCGGGTACGCACTCATACCTGAGCGCCGCGATCCCCCTTGCCCGCCGGCTGGATCCCGCGGCTCGTGTCGCCCTCGACATCTACTGCTATCCCGGCTACCCGACGCAGAGCATCTACTCCAAGCTCGACGTGCTGGGGATCTCCAGCTACTACGGGTGGTATCTGGGCAGTCGTGGCCATTCGATCGCCAGCTTGGACGGGCTGAAGCCGTTCCTGACGCTGACCCATGCCCGTTACCCCTCCCAGGCCATCGTCGTGTCAGAGTTCGGCGCCGAAGGGCTCTATGACGGGTCGGCGGCGGTCAAGGGCACCTACCAGTTCCAGACCGACTACCTGCGTAACACCATCGGCGTGCTCGACCAGCTCCCGTTCATGAACGGCGCGATCTACTGGACGTTGCGCGAGTTCGCCGTGGCTCCGGGCTGGACCGGCGGGGCGAATCTGCCGACCGGCTTCACCGCCGACGGGCTGCATCACAAGGGCCTGATCTCCTACGACGGGAACGACAAGCCCGTGTTCGGGCTCGCGCAGCAGGTTCTTGCGAGCTCGCCGAGCTTCACGCCGTGACGATGTCTACGGCGTGAACTTCACCGTGATCACGTCGCCGTCGGTGACGGGGTAGTCGCGTCCCTCGAGGCGCAGCGTTCCCCGGTCGCGGGCGCCGGCGTAGCCGCCGGCACCGACGAGCTCGTCCCACGGCACGACCTCGGCCCGCACGAATCCGCGCTGGATGTCGCTGTGGATCAAGCCGGCCGCATGCCACACCGACAGACCGCGGCGCAGGTGCCAGGACTGTGCCGGCTTGTCCTCTCCGGCGGTCAGGAAGGTCACCAACTGCAGCAGCGAGAAGGCTCCGCGGACCACCGTGTCGAGCCCGGACTGCGCGAGGCCGAGCTCGGCCCGCATCGCCACGGCGTCGTCGTCATCAAGCTCGGACAGCTCGGCCTGGAGCCGCGCGGACACGGCGACGGCGCCGGCGCCGTGAGCCTCCGCGTGCTCGGCGACCGGCGCCGGAACCTCGTCCGATCCCTCCCCGACGTTGGCTACGAACAGGACCGGCTTTGCGGTCAACGGTGCCAACAGCGCGATCGCGTCCGGGGCGTCGGGTGAGGCCGCAACGGTGCGGGCCGGGCGGCCCGCCTGCAGCGCCCCGATCAGCACGGTCAGCCAGGCCGCCTCGGCGGTCGCCCGGCGGTCGCCGCCCTTGGCCGTCTTCGCCACCCGCTCCAGTCGCCGCTCCGCCTGCTCGAGATCGGCGTAGATCAGCTCGGTCTCGATCGTTTCGATATCGGCGATCGGATCGACACGACCCTCGGGGTGGATCACGTTCGGATCCTCGTGGGTCCGGACCACGTGCACCAGCGCATCGGTCTCACGGATGTTGGCCAGGAACCGGTTGCCGAGCCCCTCGCCCTTGTGGGCGCCCGCGACCAGGCCGGCGATGTCATGGAAGGCGATGGTGTCAGGGACGATCTTCGATGCCTTCACCATCGCCGCGACCGCGTCGAGTCGTTCGTCGGAGACGGGCACGACCGCGATGTTGGGTTCGATGGTCGTGAACGGGTAGTTCGCCGCCTCGGCGGCGACGCCGGTCAGTGCGGTGAACAGCGATGACTTGCCGGCGTTGGGCAGGCCGACGATGCCGACCTTCACCGCGGCGCTCCGGCGGGGCGGGGGGAGGGACAGCTTTCGCTCGGGCCGGCGGGGTGGGTGCAGGAGCGCCAGCTTTCGCTCGGGCCGGCGGGGTGGGTGCAGGCGCGCCAGCTTTCGCTCGGGCCGGCGGGGTGGCGGGAGGACGGCCACGCCCCCGCGAGGATCGTCCCGATGAGCGCCCCCGCGAGCACGTCGCTGGGGTAGTGAACGCCGAGGTAGGGGCGACTGAGGGCAAACGCTCCCGCCGCGCAGTACAGCGCCGCCGCCGGCGCCAGTCCCCGGTAGGCGCGCGCGGCGGCGAACGAGGTGGTCGCGTGCGCGCTCGGAAAGGAGAGCCGCGAGACCGTCGGAGTGAGCGGTTCCAGGCCGGCCAGCTGGGGACGGGGCCGGCGAACGGCCAGCTTGATCGCGAGGTTGAGCCCGTAGGCGCCGACCACGACCCGCACACCCCGCAGCCACGCTCGACGCCGGGCCGGATCGTCCTCTAGCCACGCCCCGACGCCGCCCAGCGCCATCCAGCACGCCGCGTGCTCACCGAGACGGGAATAGGCGCCGGCGGCGCGCTCGGCGAACGGGTGGTGCGCGCGTGTGCGGGCGAGCAGCAGGGCGCGGTGGTCGAGGTCGAGGGCGCGGCGGTCGAGGTCGTGGAGCGACATCAGCGGGGACTGTACGGCGGCGGGCGGAAATCTCCTGAGCCCGAGCACTATGACTCCCTTTCCGCACGCGCGGAAAGGGGGAAAGGGGGCTGTGAGCATGCATAACACGTCAATGCCGTCCCCCGAGCGCCGCCGTGTCGGATCGTGCATGTGGGGCGTGCATAGCTTGACAGGGCAGCACGGCGAGAGCGGCGCTGTCACATTAGGCAGGTAATCCACCGTCCGGCCGCCGGAATGCGGCCGTCCCCGCCTGTCGTCCGTCCCTGTCCGTCGCCGTCGCCGCCTGTCGGCAGGCCTCAGCCCCCGAACCCGACCTGGTGCCCCTCGTCGTCGGCCAAGACGTAGACGACATGGCTCAGATCCAGCGCCACGGTGCCGTCCTGCGAGCTCAGCTCGTGCCAGCCGACCGTGCCCAGCGCCGCCCGCATCCGCGATAGCTCATCCGGGACGACGCGAGCGCTCAGAACCTGTCCGCCGGTGAATCCGATGCTGATCCTCTGTGGCTTGTCGTTGGTCATCTCAGCTCAGCCTCTCGGTCCGGTTGCGCGGTCAATGCTGCGTTCATCTGCGGGTGGCTCGGCGTCACTGTTGCTCGACGATCTCGGTCAGCACGCCGCCGGTTGACGCAGGGTGCAGAAAGGCCACCCGAGAGCCGCGGATGCCCGGCCGGGGCTGTGTGTCGATCAGGCGCACTCCCGCCGCGGCGAGCGCGTCCAGCGTCTCTTGCACCGAGGCCACCCGGTAGGCGACGTGATGCAGGCCGGGCCCACGGCGGCTGAGGAACTTGCCCACCGCGGTGTCCGGTCCCAGAGGCTGCAGCAGCTCGATGTGCCCGTCCCCGACGTCGAGCAGCGCGGCGTCGACCCCCTGCTCAGCCACCGTCTCGCGGTGCAACAGCGACATTCCGAGCGCGTCGCGGTAAACCGACAGGGCGGAGTCGATCTGCTCGACGGCTACGCCGACGTGGTCGATGCTGGACAGCATGCCCGGTGAGAATACCGGGGGCGAGAGCCGCGACTGCGCTCGCGCCGGGCGCGGCGCGAGCACGAGGGCGGTGTGAGCAGCAGCTCAAGGAGGTCTATCGCCGTCGCTCGGGTTGTCCCGCCGGCGCCGCGGCCGTGGCCGCGGCGAGTCCCAACTCGCCGCTGCCGCCGATCCGGCGCGGCGCCGCGCTCGGCACCCCGCCCCATGATCCGGTCGATGTCAACGCGCTCCAGCACCTCGTTGGAGAGCAGGGTCGCGGCCAGCGAGTCGAGCTGGGGGCGATGGGAGTCGAGGATCGAAATCGCCCCCCGGAACGCCTCGTCGGCGAGCTCCCGCACCTCCTCGTCTCGCATTCGGCGTGTCGCCTCCGAGGCGCCGTGGTCGTCGGCCACGCGCAGCGAGGTGATGGCGGTGCCCATCGCGTATTCGTGCACCATCGCGTGGGCGATCTCCGCCACCCGCTTGAGGTCGTCCGAGGCTCCGGTGGTGATCGAGCTGAACACGAGCTGCTCCGCGGCGCGCCCCCCGAGCAGCATCGTCATGAAGTCGATCAGCTCCTCGCGCGTCTTCAGGTAGCGATCTTCCTCGGGGAGGTTGAGCGTGTAGCCGAGCGCGCGGCCCCTCGGCACGATCGAGATCCGGTGCACGCGATCGACCGACGGCAGCAGCTCACCGCACAGCGCGTGCCCGCCCTCGTGATAGGCCACCACCCGCTTCTCGTGATCGGTCAGCGCACGCCGCGACTGCATCCCGGCCACGACTCGCTCCAGCGCGGCATCGAAGTCGCCCATCTCGACCTGCGGGGCGCTGCGGCGGCCGGCGAAGATCGCCGCCTCGTTGCACAAATTGGCCAGGTCGGCGCCGGTCAGCCCCGAGGTTTGGCGCGCCAGCAGCTGCAGGTCGACGTCCTGCGCCAGCGGCTTGTTGCGCGAATGGACCTGCAGGATCCGCTCCCGACCGCCGACATCGGGCGGGGACACGAAGATCTGGCGGTCAAAGCGCCCGGGTCGCAGCAGCGCCGGATCGAGCTTCTCGAGCAGGTTCGACGCCGCGATGACCACAACGTCCTTGCGCGCGGTGAACCCGTCCATCTCGACCAGGAGCTGGTTCAGGGTCTGATCGCGCTCGCCCGAGACGTCGTGGCCGCGGTGCCCGCCGACCGCGTCGAGCTCGTCGATGAACACGATCGCGGGCGCCTTCTTGCGTGCCGCCTTGAACAGTCGTCGGATCCGCGCGGCGCCAACGCCGACGAACATCTCCACGAACGAGGCCGCCGACTGGGAGAAGAAGGTCGCACCGGACTCGTGGGCCACCGCCTTGGCCAGCAGCGTCTTACCCGTTCCGGGCGGTCCGTGGAGCAGGATCCCCTTCGGCACCGTGGCCCCCAGCTCACGGAAGCGCTTGGGATCGCGCAGGTAGTCGACCACCTCGCGCAGCTCCTCCTTGGCCTCGTCGGAGCCGGCGATCTCGTCCCAGCCGATCGGCAGCGCGGCGTCGGGCTTCAGTCGCCCGGGACGGGTTCGGGGCATGAACCGCATCAGCGCGAACACCGCCACCACCAGCAGCCCCATGAAGATGATCGGCAGCCAGTCGTGCAGCCAGGAGTAGAGGTCGGGATACCCGAGGAAGCCGGCGTGGGTCATGGTTCTCAAACCATCATCGGCACGCGAGCGCGATCACTGAACCCGCTCGAGCCGGGGGTTGGGCGCGTACTCCCGGCCGATCTTTGCGCACGGACGGCCCTGCACAATCACGACGTCGGCGGTGAAGTCGTTGCGGCCGCGAATCAGCGAGGAACCGACGCCGTAGGCGTCGACCGGCACCCCCGCGGCTTCGAACTCGCGGATTCGCGCGGCGTTGAAGCCGCCGCTGGCGACGATCCGGACGCCGGGGAATCCCGCTCCGTCGAGCGCCCCGCGAACCTTCTCCACCAGGCGCGGGTTCACGCCGGTGGGTGTGAACCCGCCCATCTCCTCGTAGAGCGATCGATCGACGAGCTGCTCGGAGGTGTCGAGGCGCACCCCCCACAGCTGGGGCCCGAGGGCCTCGGCGACCTGCAATGCCGTGGTCACCGAATCGTTCTCGAAATCCACCAGCACCGTGATGTTCATCTCGGTGTGAAAGCGCTGCGCGAACACGCTCGCGGCCTTCACCGTGTCGCCCTGGTAGGCCGCGATCAGTCCGTGGGGGACGGTGCCGATCCCGCGTCCGCCCCACCAGGATGCCTGCGCGTCGGTGGAGACCCCGATGGCGCCGGCGACGTGTGCGCTCCAGCCGTCGCCGGTCTGCACCAGCCAATGGTCGTGTCGGGCGGGGAAGTAGAAGATCTGCTTGCCTCGCGCCGCTTCCACGACCTCTGAGACGTTGCGCATGATCAGCGAACGGCGTGCGAGGCAGCCGAGGTAGACGGTCTCCAGGTGCGCGAACAGGGTGTAATCACCGTCGATCGTGAGCACCGTCTCGCGCGGGGCGATCCGCTCACCCTCGCGCAGCGCGCGGACGTCGAGCCGCTCCCAGCCCCCGATCCAGCGCTCGCCCTGCGCGTGCCCCGAGCACGTCTTCAGGACCGCGATCGCCTCGTCGATCCCCCCCAGCACCGACTCCTGCTTCTGGAACACCTGCATCGTCACGCGCGGATGGTGCTCCTCGGCTTCGAGCAGCTGCTTGGTGTAGACGAAGTACGCGTCCGAGTAGTAGCCCTGGCGGATCCGCTCGACCGGCAGGCGGAAGATTGCGGGGTCCAGGCGCGCCGGTAGCACCGTCGCCATGTCGGGAGTGTATTTACGAGCGGGTCGGGGCGCGAGCGCACCGACCCGCTCCTGTACTCACCTCACGACTCGGAAGGAGCCGATCGGACCCACCCGGTCGCCGCCGTTGGCCAGTGCGTCGACGTGCTCGGGCTGTACGTAGTACCTGCGGGGCGTGGTCGCCCAGTAGCCCCGGAAGTTGAAATGAGACCGGTAGATCCATTCGCCGCGGTGACCGGGCCGGCGGCGCAGCTTGACGAAGTCACAGCCGCGGCTGACCGAGTTGCACTCCGCGAGGTGGCGGTACCGGTTGAGCCGGCGCGTGGGCGAGATCGTTACGAACACGCCGTAACGCGCCGCGTTCGAGGAGCTGTCGCGGACGATCAGGTTGATCACCCCGGCGCGTATCCGGTGACCGTTTCGGGGTGAGATCAGCGATGGTCCGGAGCGGCCGGCGGCGATCGCCATCGTGGTGGAACCGAGCCCGATCGCCACGACGCCGATTGCGAGCGACGCCCGCAGCCCCAACTTCCGCAGATGACTGGGCATCCGCACCTCCCTATGTAGTTGTCCGACCGCCCGCGCGCGGAGCGTAACCGATCGGGATCGGCCCACCGCGGCCCCGAGACGGGCGACTGTTGCCCGGAGACGGCCCACGTTTGCCTGCTACCCTCCGATCACGATGCTGGCCACGCTTCGACGCTGAACGCCCCCGTGCCAGCCGCCGCTCGCTCAGCGCGGGGGCGGCTGCGCCCCCGCCTCGCCGTCCGCTGAGGGCCGGCGCGGCTGCGCGTTCCCTTCGTCGTCCGCTGGGCTCGCGCCCAGCGTGGCGTTCGTCCCGTCCCATCGGCTCGAGAGTGTGTCGTGAATTCGTACCTGCGCGTCCTGCGCCATCAGGACTTCAGATATCTGTTCCTGGGTCAAACCGCCAGTGTGGTTGGCGATCAGGTCGTCGTAGTTGCGCTCGCCCTGTTCGTGACTCGCCTGACGGGGTCGGCGGCCGACTTGGGCCTCGTGCTGGCGGCGCAGGCGCTCCCGCTCGTCATTCTGCTCCTGCTCGGGGGGGTGTGGGCCGATCGGCTGCCCCGGCATCGGATCATGGTCGTCACCGACCTGATTCGGGCCGCGCTGCACACGACGGTCGCGGTGCTGATCTTCACCGGCGCGATCCGAATCTGGCAGCTGATTGCGATCGAAGCGCTGTTCGGCGCCGCGCAGGCGTTCTTTCAGCCCGCCTACAGCGGCCTGCTCCCGCAGACCGTCCCCGAGGGTCTGATCCAGGACGCGCGAGCGCTGAGCGAGTCGACCTCCAACGTCGGCTTTCTCCTCGGCCCGGCGCTTGCGACCGCGCTGGTCCTCGGCGTCGGCGCCGGCGAGGCCTTTGCCTTCGACGCGGCGACGTTCGCCTTGAGCGCGCTGCTGCTCACGCGCGTAAAGCCGCGCTCGCGGGGCCTGGCGGCGCCGGCAGCCTCGGTCGTGCACGAGCTGCGGGCCGGATGGCGCGAGGTGCGCTCGCGAGCGTGGGTATGGGTGACGATAGCGGCCTTCGCCGGCGCCGTCCTGTGCGTCTATGCGCAGTGGTATGCGCTCGCGCCGGGGATCGCCAGGCACGTGTACGGGAGCGTCGGTGTCTTCGGCCTCCTGGAGGGTGTCGCGGGCGCCGGCGCGGTCTGCGGAGCGCTGGCGGGCCTGCTGTGGCGTCCGGCGCGACCGTTGCGTGCCGGGTTGCTGCTGGTGCTCGCGTGGCCCTTCCAGGCCGCCGCTCTCGCCCTCGGCGCGCCACTCGCGCTGGTCGTCGTCTGCGCGCTGGCGACCGGGTTCGGCTTCTCGCTGCTGATGATCTGGTGGGAGACGGCGCTGGCGCGGTACATCCCGCCCCACGCGCTGTCTCGCGTGAGCGCGTATGACTGGATGGGCTCGCTGGCGCTGCTCCCGCTGGGGTTCGTGCTGGCGGGGCCGCTGGCGGGCGCACTCGGGGCTCGTACGGTGCTGTTGGCGGGGAGCGTGATCGGTCTGGTGCTGCTGCTGGTCGCGCTGGTGCCGCGCTCTACGCGGGAGCTTGGTGGTGGCGCCCATGCCTGCGGCGCGGCCGGCGACCTGCTCGGCGCGGACGGCCCTCGCGTCGCCGCTCAGCCGAGCAGCTCGCGCGCGATCTCGGCGTAGAACCTCGCCGCGAATCCGAGGTCGCGCACGTCGATTCGCTCGTCGGCGTTGTGGACCAGCGGCGCCGCCTGCAGCAGCGTCATGTGACGCTGGGGGAAGAACCCGTAGGCGACGCAACCTCCGAAGGCGTCGCGGAACCAGCGCGAGTCAGAGAACCCGGGCAGGATCACCGGCACCGTGTCAGCACCGGTGTCGTTGGTCTTGACCCAGCGATCGATGGCGACCATCAGCGGACTGTCGACCGGCGAGCTGTTCCCGGTGACGGTCTCGGTGAACTCGATCTGAAGCTCGGGGTGCTCGTCGTCGAGCACCTCGGCGATCCGCCTGCGGGCGTCCGGCTCGCCGAGGCCCGGTGGCACCCGGCAGTCGACCTTCAGCGATGCTCGCGACGGGATCACGTTGATCTTCTCCGACGCCCGGGCCATGGTCGGGGTCAGGGTGACCCCGAACATCGGCTCGATCAGCGTCAGCAGCTCGGGCGCCGAGGCCCCGATCCGCTCGAGCGCCGCGGCGGGATCCGCCGGATCCTCTCCGAGCCCTCGCAGCAGCGCCGCGGGTGCCTCGGTGACGTCGAAGGACGGCTGTCGGGACGCCAGCTTGGCCAGCACCGGTCCGAGCTTCAGCAGCGCGTTGTCGCCCGTCCGGGGCAGCGAAGCGTGCCCCGCCGTCCCGCACGCGGTGATCGTGAAGCGGAAGATGCCCTTCTCGGCGCAGCACACGCCGTAGCGGCGCCGGCCGCCGTACTCGAACACCGCTCCGCCGCCCTCGTTGAGCAGCATGTCGCAGCGGACCTTGTCGGGGTGGGTGCTGGTCAGCCAGTGAGCCCCGAGCTCTCCCCCCGTCTCCTCGTCGGCCACGAACACGAGCCTCAGCCGGCCGTTGGCCGGCCGCCACCCTGCGCGAGCGAGCGACGCCGCGGCGACGGCCTCGGCCGCGACCTGAGACTTCATGTCGAGCGCCCCCCGGCCCCAGAGGAAGCCTTCGGCCAGGTCTCCGGACCACGGATCGTGGCGCCACTCCGACGGGTCCGCGAGCACCGTGTCGACGTGGCCGAGGTAGCAGAGCGTCGGACCGTCGCCGGCGCCCTCGAGCGTGGCGATCAGGTTCGGCCGCTCCTCCGTGGCGGCCAGCAGCTCAGTGTGGAATCCCGCCCGCGCCAGGTAGTCAGCCAGGTATTCGATCGCGGGACGCTCGTTGCCGGGCGGGTTGACGGTGTTGGAGGCCACCAGCCGCTGCAGGACCTCGATGGTCTCGCGCTGGAGGTCGGCCGCCATCGTCGTCAGCCTAGCCGACGTCGAGGGCGCCACTAGGATGGGCGCGGTGGCGGACGATCTCGCGTTAGCCCTGGAGCTGGCCGAGCTCGCCGACGCGATCACGCTGGGCCGCTTCCGCGCGGTCGACCTCCGGGTCGAGACCAAGCCTGACCTGACGCCGGTGACGGACGCCGACCGCGCCGTCGAGCAGCGGCTGCGCGATCGAATCAGCGCCGTCCGTCCGGGCGATGCGGTGCTGGGAGAGGAGTCCGGGGAATCGAGCCCCGGCGGCGCCGGCGGACGACGGTGGATCATCGACCCGATCGACGGGACCAAGAACTATGTGCGCGGCATCCCGGTGTGGGCCACGCTGATCGCGCTGGAAGATCCGGGCGAGGTGAGCGGTTCGCGAGGTGGCGCGAGCGACAGCGCGCGAACCGGCGAGGAGATCGGCGCGATGACCGTCGCGGTCGTCTCGGCGCCCGCGCTCGGGCGCCGATGGTGGGCGGTTCGGGACGCAGGGGCGTTCGTCGACGGCCAGCCGATTCACGTCTCGGGGGTCTCGAAGCTCACCGACGCCCAGGTCAGCTTCGCGGATTTCGAGGACTGGGAGGCGAACGGTCGGCTCGAGGCGCTGCTCGAGCTCGGCCGGCGCTGCTGGCGCACGCGGGGGTTCGGGGATTTCTGGTCCTACATGCTGGTCGCCGAGGGGGCGGTCGACATCGGCGGCCTGGACCCCGTCGTGTCGCTGTGGGACCTCGCGGCGCCGCAGCTGATCGTCGAGGAGGCCGGAGGCCGGTTCACCGATCTGGGCGGAGTGCGCACGGCGGACGGGGGCGATGCGATTGCCACCAACGGGCTCCTGCACGACGCCGCGCTGGCGATCGTGGGCCGACCGCCGCCGCGCCCGTCCGGGCGCGTGCAGGCGCCGTAGAGACGCTCATACTTCGTTCATGGAGCGGCTGTTCGGCGAGTTCGAGTCCGCAGGCAAGAGTCGTGGCCCGGCGAGCGGAGCGGCTGTCTCCGCCGCTGCGCCCCTCGCCACGCGCCTGCGCCCCCGCACGCTCGACGATTTCGTCGGCCAGGATCGCCTGCTGAGCGCCGGATCGGCACTCCGAGGCGCGATCGAGGAGGGCCACCCGCACTCGATGATCCTGCACGGTCCTCCGGGCAGCGGCAAGACGACGCTCGCCCGGATCGTTGCCGAGGCCTCGGGGGCGGCGTTCGAGGAGGAGAGCGCGGTCGCGGCCGGCCGGGCCGAGGTGCGCGCGGTGATCGAGCGGGCCCGCGAGCGCCTGGCGACCACCGGCCGGCGGACGATCTTCTTCCTCGACGAGATTCACCGCTTCAACAAGGCCCAGCAGGATGCGCTGCTGCCCGCCGTCGAGGACGGGCTGTTGACGCTGATCGGCGCGACGACCGAGAACCCGTACTTCGAGGTCAACTCGGCGCTGCTCTCGCGTACCCACGTCTACGAGCTGGAGGCCCTCGGTGCCGTTCAGGTGCGAGTCCTGCTCGATCGCGCCGTGGTGCGGGGGGAGTGCGGTCCGGTCGGGGGGGGTGGCTCGGCTGGGGAGGGTGGCTCGGCTGGGGAGGGTGGCCGTCCGGCCGGCGGCAAGGGCGGCTCGGCCGGGGAGCGTGGGGCCGGGGAGCGCGGGGCCGGGGAGGAGGGCGGGTGCGGGCCCCGGATCGCCGACGAGGCACTCGATTTTCTCGCCCAACGGTCGGGTGGCGATGCCCGCACGGCGCTCAACGGACTCGAGCTGGCCTGCGAGGCGGCGGGGCCCGGCGCGCCGGTGACCCTGGCCCACGCGCAGGACGCGCTCCAGCGCCGGGCGCTGCTCTACGACCGTCAGGCCGACCACCACTACGACACGATCTCGGCCTGGATCAAGGCGACCCGCGGATCTGACCCCGACGCGTCGCTCTACTACCTGGCGGTGATGCTCGAGGGCGGCGAGGACCCGCGGTTCATCGTCCGCCGAATGGTCGTCCTCGCCTCCGAGGACATCGGCAACGCCGATCCCCAGGCGCTCGGGGTCGCGACCGCCGCGGCCCACGCCGTCGAGCACGTCGGCCTGCCCGAGTGTCAGTTCGCGCTCGCCCAGGCGGCGATCTACCTGTCGTTGGCTCCGAAGTCCGACGCGGCCAAGCGCGCCGTGCTCGCCGCCCGCCGGCAGATCCGCGAGCACGGCGCCGATCTGCCCCCGGCGCACCTGCGCGCCTCGACTCGCGGCGATGGCGGTTACGAGAACCCCCATGGGCGTCCCGGCCACCTGTCGCCCCAGGAGCTGCTCCCCGACTCGGTGATCGGCCGTCGCTTCTACGAGCCCGACCAGGCGGAGGCGGCGTTGCGCGAGCGCCTGGAGGCGATTC
>JBPCPO010000099.1:0-23149 GCA_050999075.1 Solirubrobacteraceae bacterium | reverse complement strand
AGCACCTCGTCGGCGATCTCGCGGGCCGCGTCGGGGCGCGCCAGCGCCGCGGAGGCACGGGCCATCAACGCCAGCCTTCCCCGGTCGGCCAGCAGCGCCCCCACCTCCAGCGCCAATCGGGGCGCGGTCAACTCTGCATCCGGGATCACCACCGCGGCGCCCGCCTGCTCCATGTAGCGGGCGTTGGCCGTCTGGTGGTCGGCCGTGGCGTGGGGATAGGGGATCAGCACCGCGGGGCGGCCGTGGGCCGCGATCTCGAAGATCGAGCCTCCCGCCCGCGCCACGACGAGATCGCTGGCCAGCAGCGCCTGACCGAACTCGGGAATGTAACCGCGCAGGTCATACCCGGTGCCCGGCGCCACGAGATCAGCGAAATCCCGCTCACCGGCGGCGTGCAGGACGTGGAAGCGCGCCCCGGCGAAGGCCTCGATCGCGGCGTGATTGATCGACCGCGCGCCCTGCGAGCCACCGAACACGAGCACGCAGAGCCCCGATGGCGGAATCCCGAAGCGCGCGCGGGCCAGGGCTCGGTCGAGCGCCGGGGCGGGTCCGGGACGCCCCGTGAGCCGGTAGCGCCGGCCCTCGCGGCGGGGGATCGGAAACGCCAGGCAGACCCGGGCAGCGAGGGGCGCGAGCAGGCGGTTGGTCAGCCCGATGTGACTGTCGGCCTCGGTCAACACCAGCGGCACTCCTCGCAACACGGCGGCGAGGCCGACTGGCCCCGCCACGTAGCCGCCGGCCCCGAGCGCCGCCGACGGCGCCAGCGCGGCGATGGTCCGCCACGCGAGGCTCACGGCCACGAAGTCGATCCACGCCGCCCGCGCGGCCCTCAGGGGACGCCTGCGGTCAAGCGGTGCGACGCGGATCGTGCGCAATTCGTACCCGGCGGCGGGAACGAGCTCCTGCTCAGCGCGTTCGCCGCCGATGAATACGACCTCGGCGCCTTCAGCGCGCAGCGCGTCCGCGACGGCCAGCGCCGGCACGACGTGTCCCGCGGTCCCGCCGGCGCCGATCACGATTCGCGGAGCGCTCACGTACCGGGGCCTCCACTGCCTGCAGGCGCGCGCCTCCCGGACGGGCGATGCCCAACAGCAGCCCGACGGAGGCGAGCATGACGCACAGGTTCGTGGGCGCGTAGGAGATGAACGGCAGCGGCACGCCGGTCAGCGGCGCCAATCCCAGCACGACGAAGATGTTGAGGATCCCCTGGCACAGGATTAGTGACGTGAGCCCCGTCGCCAGCAGCTTCGCATACGGGCCGGCGGCACGGCGGGCGGTTCGCAGGCCAGCGTAGGCGATCATCCCGTACAGGCACACCACCCCAAAGATTCCCAGCACCCCCAGCTCCTCGCCGATCACGGCCAGGATCGAATCGGTCTGCGCCTCGGGGAGGTAGAACAGCTTCTGCACCGATCGCCCGAGTCCGACGCCGAACAGGCCCCCGGAGCCGAGCGCGATCTGTCCCTGGACGGCCTGGAACCCGGCTCCCGCCTTGTTCGCGGCAGCCCACGGGTGCAGGAACGACGTCAGCCGCGCGAGCTCGTAGGGCCGGGCCAGGACGAGCAGGATCACGAGCGTGGCACCGATCAGCCCCAGCATCCCAAGGCGGCGCAGCGGCATGCCCGCGGCGGTCAGCAGCGCGGTGATCGTGAACGCGATCACCAGCGCCGTGCCGAGATCTGGTTGCACCACGATCAGCAGGCACGCCGGGGCGACCGCGATCGCCACCGGGGCGACGGCCACCGTCAACCCACCGCGGACTCGGGAGCCTCGCGCCGCTGGCCCACGGCGCCCGGCACTCCGTCTCCGGGCCGGATGGTCCGCGAGCTGCCTCGCCCCGTAGAGCACGAGCGCCAGCTTCATCAGCTCCGAGGGCTGGAACTGGGCCCCCCCGATCGCGAACCATCGCCGGGCGCCGTTGATCTTCACGCCGAGCCCCGGAACGAGCACGAGCACGAGCAACGCAAACGAACCGAGCAGAAACAGGTTCACCAGGCGACGGTTCACGAGCGCCAGACCACGGCGCTCGAGCACGTACATGGCGACCAACCCGAGCGACCCGAAGACCAGATAGCGCACGAACTCCCCGGTTCCGTTGCCCTGCCCTGCGAGCAGGGCCTGGGGAGAGGAGGCGCTGTAGACCATCACCGCCCCGAAGGCCAGCAGGCACAGGGTGGCACTCATCAGGATCCGGTGCTCGAGCGGCGGCGGGCCCCGGCGGGCAGCGACCCGCGGACTCGAACGCCGTCCCGCCGACGGTTCGCCCACCCTTGCCGACGCGCGCGCGGCAGGTGCCGCGCCGGCCATCAGACCGTCCCCACGAGGGCCCGGAAGTACTCGCCGCGGGCTTCGAAGTCAGGGTACTGGTCAAAGCTGGCACACGCCGGGGAGAGCAGCACGACCTCTCCCCTCACGGCGCGGGAGCGCGCGCACGCCAGCGCGCGCTCGAGGTCTCCCAGCGCCAGCACCGGCACTCCCGTCGGCGCGAGGACTCCGGCCAGCTCCTCGGTCGCCTCGCCGATCAGGTACACCCCACGGCACCGCTGCTCCACCGGCGGGGCGAGGGCCGAGAAATCCTGGCGCTTGCCGACGCCGCCCGCGATCAGGTGGATACCACCCGGGTAGGTGCGCAGCGCGGCGATCGTGCTGGCGACGTTCGTGGCCTTGGAGTCGTTGACGTAGGCCACCCCGTCGGCGACGAGGATGAGCTCGAGTCGATGGGCCACGCCGCGGAAGCTCCGCAGTCCCTCCGCGACCGCGTCGGCGTCAATCTCGCGTGACAGGCAGGCCGCTGCTGCCGCCATCGCGTTGTGACGATTGTGCTCGCCGGGGAGCGAGACCTCGTCGGCCGCCATCAGCGGCTCCTGGAGCCACCACAGCTGTCCAGCCCGGTCCGCAAGCTCGGCCTCGGGACCGCTCCCGAACTGAACCCGCCGTGCGCATCCGCCCAGATCCTCGAGCCCGAGATCGTCCGGGGCCACGGCGACGTCGTAATTGCCCTGGTTCACGAACAGGCGTAGCTTGGCGCTCACGTAATCGGAATAGCCCCCGTGGCGGTCGAGGTGGTCCGGGGCGAGGTTGAGGATCACGCCGAGCTCGGGGGCGAAGGCGACGGTGTCCTCGAGCTGGAATGAGGACGCCTCGCATACGACGGTGGCGTCCGGAGCGAGGTCGCCGACCAGCGACGAGACGGCGGTTCCGACGTTGCCGGCGACGGCCACCGGCAGTCCGGCCACCCGATGGATGTGACCGATCCACTCGGTCGTCGTGGTCTTGCCGTTGGTTCCGGTCACGGCCACGAACTCGTTCGGGATGAGGCGCCAGGCCAGCTCCAGCTCGCCGAGCACGGGCACGCCACGAGTCCGCGCCGCCACCACGGCGGACGCTTGCGGGGGTACGCCGGGACTCTTGACGAGCGCCCCGGCGCGGGCGGCAAAGACCTCGCCTGACGCATCCAGGTGAACTTCGACGCCCGCATCGCGAAGCCTGCTCGCGTCGGCGCTCAGACGAGCCTGGTCGCCGGTACCCGCATCGCACCCGATCACCTCCCCTCCGCGGGCGCGCAGGGCCAGCGCCGCGGCGACTCCTGACCGAGCGAGACCGACAACCAGATATGGGCCCGGCGGGAGCGGCGTTCGCTCACGCACGAATGCTCAGCTGATAAACCGTGAATCCGATCGCACCGCAGGCCGCCGCGACGATCCAGAAGCGCAGGATGATCTTGGTCTCAGACCAGGCCTGAAGCTCGAAGTGGTGGTGGATCGGCGCCATCAGGAACACCCGCTTGCGAAAGGCCTGGAACGAGAACACCTGGATCAGCACCGACAGCGCCTCGATCACGAAGATGCCGCCCAGCAGGATCAGCAGCACCTCCGTCTTGGTCATGACCGCCAGCCCGGCAATCGCTCCGCCGAGGCCGAGCGCGCCCGTATCGCCCATGAAGATGCTGGCCGGGAAGCTGTTGAACCACAGGAATCCGATGCAGGCGCCCACCAGGCACGCGGCCAGATAGGTCAGGTCGTGCTGCCCGGGAGTGATGAACGTGATCCCGATGTAGGCCAGGAGCACGATCGCGGCACACCCGGCGGCGAGTCCATCCAGGCCATCGGTGAGATTCACGGCGCTGGTGGTGCTCGCCACCACGAGGTAGATGAACACCGGGTACAGCGGCCCAAGATCGAGCTGGACGTCGACGAACCGCAGGCGCACGGTCGGCTCCAGATGCGCCTTCTGGGTCGCGACCCACCACAGCCCGAGCGAGATCGCGATCGTGACCAGGAGCTTGGTCCGGCCTCGCAGACCCAGTGAACGACGCTTGGCGATCTTCGTGTAATCGTCGGCGAACCCGAGCAGCGCGCACGCGAGCGTGGCGCCGAGCACCCCCAGCGACTGCCAGCCCCGTCCCGATAGGATCAGAAACGGGATCGTGAACGCGATGATGATGATGATCCCCCCGAGCGTCGGGGTGCCGGCCTTGGCGTGATGTCCGGCTGGGCCGTCCTCGCGGATGTGCTGTCCGAACTCCCGGCGGCGCAGGAACTCGATGAACTTGGGGCTCAGGAACAGGCACATCAAGAGCGACGCGGTTCCCGCGATCAGCACACGGCCCGACGCCGACCCCATCAGCGATCGGCTCCCGCTACGTCCGTGGAGAGGCGGCTCGCCTGCAGCCCGCGACACACGAGCTCGAGCCCGACTCCCCGCGACCCCTTGACCAGAACCGCGTCGCCCGGCGCCAGCAGCTCGGCCACGATCGCGGCGGCCTCCCCCGCGTCGACAACCGCGTGCACCTCACCGTCGAAGCGCTCGCCCATCGCGGCCGCGAGCGATCCGACGGTCACCAGCACATCCACCCCGACCGTGCCGGCGTGCTCGCCGATCTCGAGGTGGTAGGTGCGTGCGTCGGACCCCAGCTCGAGCATGTCACCGAGTACGGCGACGGCGCGCGTGTGGTCCTCCCGAGCGGCAGTGTCGGCGAGGTCGTCGAGGGCGGCTCGCATCGACACGGGGTTCGCGTTGTAGCAGTCGTCGATGATCGTTATCCCGTCGCGCAGCGCCACTCGCTGGCCTCGGCCGGGCGAAAGCCTCGGCTCGAGCCGTCCTGCAGCGATAACCCCCACCGCTCGCGCGGCGGCTACGGCAGCCAGCAGGTTGGTCCGCTGGTGGGCCTGGCTGAAGGGAACCTCGAGGCGGATCGGCCGGCCCGAGAGGTCGATCTCGATCCGCCCGCCATCGGCGGCGTGCAGTTGCACGTCTCCGCCGTCTCCGAACGTGACGATCTCGATGTCGCCTCGCAGGTGGGGCTCGAGCAACGGCTCTCCCGCGGGCACGACGGCGGTTCCGCCCGCGGGCAGGGCAGCGATGAGCTCCGCCTTCGCCGCCGCGATGGCCGCGACACTGCCCAGGCGCTCAAGGTGTACGGGCCCGATGCTCACGATCACCCCGACCTGCGGCTGAGCGATCCTCGCCAGCTGCGCGATCTGGCCCGGTCCCCGCATACCCATCTCCAGCACCAGCACCTCGGTGCCGGGGGGCGCGCTCAGGATCTCGAGCGGGAGTCCGACCTCGGTGTTGAAGTTCAACCGCGATGCGACGGTGCGACGGTGGGCGCCGAGCACCGCCAGCAGCAGATCCTTGGTCGAGGTCTTGCCCGTGGAGCCGGTGATTCCAATCACCTGGGCATCGAGATCGCGCCGCCACGCTGCGGCCAACCGCTGCAGCGCCGCCAGCGGATCCTCAGCGGCGAACAGGACTCCGGAGCCCGCCCGCCGCGCTCGCTCGATGTGCTCGGGCGCGACGAGCACCCCCCAGGCGCCGGCGCTCAGCGCCCGCGCGGCAAAGGCCCCCCCGTCGGTGTGCGCTCCCGGCAAGCCGATGAACAGCGCTCCCGGTCCGGCCTCGCGCGAGTCGATGATCGCGCGGTCCGGGCCAGCCTCCGAGGATCCGGTCGGCCGCCGAGCATCCGGCGGCGGAGTCCGAGGTCCGGGCGTCCCGCTGCGCAGCGGGGCTCGGAGCCTGGCGTCGGCGGCCGAGGCGATCCGCTCCGGGCTCCAGCTCCTCATCTGGGCGCCGCCGCGTCGCGGAGACTCTCACGCGCCGCGAGAACATCGTCGAACGGGATCTTGCGGCCGGCTGCGAGCTCCTGTCCGCGCTCGTGTCCCTTGCCGGCGATCACGACCACGTCACCGCGGCGAGCCCCCGCAATCGCGCCAGCAATGGCACTGCCACGATCCACGATCGACTGTGCCCCCGCCCGGGCTCCGGCCAGGATCTGCTCGATGATCGCTGCGGGATCCTCCGAGCGGGGGTTGTCGGAGGTGACGATCACCCGGTCGGCCAGCCGGCTCGCGATCTCGCCCATCAGCGGACGCTTGGCCCGATCTCGATCGCCGCCACAACCGAAGACGACGTGGACCCGGGAGCGAGTCAGGGCGCGCGCGGTGCGCAGCACGTTCTCCAGCGAATCCGGGGTATGGGCGTAGTCCACCAGCACCGCGAAGTCCTGCCCCTCGTCGACGAGCTCCAGCCGCCCTGGAACCTGAACCACCCGCTGGAGTGCTCCGGCTGCGGTCTGCAGATCGACTCCGAGGGCGTACGCTGCGGCGAGGGCTCCCAGCGCGTTGTAGACGTTGAAGCGACCCCGCAGTGGTGAGCGCAGCGGGAACGTGCCGTCGGGAGCCTGCACTTGGAATCGCGATCCGTCGATGCCGGTCTGCACCCCCTGCGCCCTGAAGGTGGCGGGGCGCTCGAGCGCGAACGTGACCGGGTGCTCGAGCTCCGTGGCGAGTTGCACACCGTGGGGATCGTCGACGTTGACCACCGCCACCTTCGGCTGCGCGGTTGTGAACAGCCGCCGCTTGGCCTCGAAGTAGGCCTCGAGCGTGGGATGGAAGTCGAGGTGGTCCTGGGTGAGGTTGGTGAAGATCGCGGCCGCAAAATGGATCGCATCGACGCGATGAAGCTCGAGCGCGTGCGAGGAGACCTCGATCGCACAGGCCACGTCCCCGCCCGCCAGCATCGCCCTGAAGTCGCGCTGAAGCTCGAGCGCCTCAGGCGTGGTGCGCAGGACCGGATGCTCCACGCCCCCGATGACGCTCTTCACCGTTCCGAGCAGACCGCACGGCCTCCCGTCGCCCTCGAGCATTGCCCGGAGGATGAAGGCGGTCGTGGTCTTTCCGTTCGTACCCGTGATCCCCACGACCTGCAGCGCGCCGGTCGGATCGCCGTGAAACGCCGCCGCCACGCCCGCCATCGTCGCGCGGACCGAGTCGACCACGATCTCCGGAACTCCCAGGTTCAGGGGCCGCTGCACCACGAGGGCAGCGGCGCCGCGGGCAATGGCGTCGTGGGCAAAGTCGTGACCGTCCTGGGTGAACCCGGGCACGCAGAAGAACAGCCCGCCCGGCTCGACCGTCCGGTTGTCGTACGCGAGGCCGGTGATCTCGATATCCCGCGCGCCGACGGGGACGCCGGAGATCACCTCATCCAGCCGCATCAGCCGAGTCTAATCGCGGCGCCGGACCCACGGCGTGGATGCCCGCCACGGGTTGCGCGGCCGGTAAGGCTGATGCAATCAAGTTGCGGCTAGGCAAGCGGCCCCAGACGCGCTAGGTTGGCCAGATGCCGGTACTTGTCGTCTTCAGGTGTCAGTTCTGTGGAGCACGGCCAGACGCCGAGACGCAGATCTCGCTCGAGCACCAGCTGCTCGACCTGCGCCACGGCGAGTATCTCGACGCCGAACCAGGGCGCTGGCTGACCTGGCACGGACGCGGCATCTACGGGCCCAACCAGTACGCGTGCGGCAGTCATCGGGGCGAGCTGAAGGCATACCTGCGCGAGCACTACGGCACGCTGGGCTGGCATCCGTGGGCGATGGGCCCCCATCCATGGGCGGGACGCCGCGGGACCGAGCGCGCCCGCCAGCTCTCGCGGGTCATGCGCTCGGGCTTCGGGGTACCGGGCGGCTAGGCGAGCACCTACCCGGCCCGACGGCCGGGCCGACCACCTACCCGAAGGCCGGAAACCACGACCTACCCTTGCCCGAACCCGCGGGCTCCCCGGCCGAGCTCCCGTCGCTCGATCACCCGGTCCACGAGACCGTAGGCAACCGCCTCCCCGCCCGTGAAGTAGCGGTCGCGATCCATGTCAGCGTGCACGCGCTCGATCGGCCGACCACAGTGCTTGGCGTACAACTCGTCGATCCGGGCGCGGAGCGCCAGCACCTCGCGCGCATGGATCTCGATGTCGCTCGACTGACCCTCGAATCCACCCGAGGGCTGGTGGATCAGGATCCGGCTGTTGGGCAGGGCGAGGCGCTTCCCGGGGGCGCCGGCGGCGAGCAGGAGCGACCCCATCGACATCGCCACCCCGTAGCAGATCGTCTGCACCTCGGGGCCGATGAACTGCATGGCGTCGTAGATCGCCAGGCCGGCGTAGATCGAGCCTCCGGGGGAGTTGATGTAGAGATGGATGTCCTTGTCGGGGTCGTCGGACTCCAAATGGACCAACTGCGCCACGACCAGGTTGGCGATCTCCTCGTCGACCGCTCCGCCCAGGAAGATCACGCGATCGTTGAGCAACCGCGAATAGATGTCAAACGAGCGTTCGCCGCGCGCGGTCTGCTCGACGACCATCGGTACGAGTGCCATGAAGCTTCTCCTCTGTGTGGGTGCTAAGGTGCAACTAGCCGGTTGCGTGGCAAACATTAGCAGATGCGCAACCTGTAGGTTGCGCATCTTGGATCGAGCGCCGAAGTCCCGAGGAGACGCGATGATTGAACGAGTCGAACGTGAGCTGTTGATACCCGCGACGTGCGAAGCGGTCTGGGAGGCGGTCACGGGGCCGGGGTGGCTCGCCGACGAGGTGCGCCTCGAGCTGCATCCGGGCGGAGAGGCCAGCTTTCGCGACCGTCGAGTCGACAAGACAGGCTGGGTGGAGGAGGTTCGCGCGCCGGCCCGGTTGGCGTTCTGGTGGGGGGTCGACGGGCAGCCCGCCACCCGCGTCGAGCTCACGCTCGAGCCGATCGCGCTCGACCCGAGGATCGAGCGCGACGGTGACGGGACGCGGCTGCGGGTGGTGGAGTGCCGGCCGCTCGAGCTGATCGACCTGATCGGCACCCCTCTGGCGGGTGGCGGGAGGCCGTTTGGTCCCGCCCTCGTGGCGGCCTGAGTGCTGCCATCCGCGCACGATCGGGCCGGGGCGGTGTTCGGCGCTCTTTCTGACCCCACCCGTCGGGCGTTGCTGGCGAGCATTGCCCAGCAGCCCCCCGCAACCGCGACCGAGCTGGCCTCGGGGCTGCCGATCTCCCGTCAGGCGGTGCTCAAGCACCTCACCGCCCTTGCCGACGCCGGGCTGCTGGACCGCGAGCGCTCGGGCCGGGAGGTGCGCTACCGCGTCACCCCGGCGCCGCTCTCCGACGCGGTCTCATGGATGGCCCAGGTCGGCGGCCAGTGGGACGAGCGCCTCACGACGCTCTCGACACGGCTCGAGGGTGAAGGGTCTCATCGGGGCGAGATGCCCAGATAGGGCACCGCCCAGCCGACGATCTTCTGAAACGCGGGCGCCGCGACCGATCCTCCATAGATCGAGCCCTGGGGCTGGTCGACGATCACCGCGACGAGCAGCCGCGGATGGTTGGTGGGCACGAAGCCGATGAACGATGCGACGTACTCGCTGCTCGAGTAATGGCCGTTGACCGCGATGTTGGCGGTACCGGTCTTCCCGGCCAGGTCGTAGCCGGCAATCGCGGCCCCGGACGCCGTTCCTCCGTCCGCAAACACGCCTCGGAGCATGCCGCGAAGCTCGGCGGCGGAGCTGGCGGAGATGATCCTGTGCCCGGGCGGGGTCGCCGCCGGACGCCTACCGACCGCCCGGACGACCTGGGGGGAACGGAGGATGCCGCCGTTGGCGATGGCCGAATAGGCACTCGCCATCTGAATCGGCGTCACCGACTCCCCCTGGCCGAAGGGGAGATTGCCCATCGAGGACCCGGAGTACTGCGAGGCGTGCAGTACGAACCCTCGTACCTCACCCGGGAGGTCGATTCCCGTCGGGGCGCCGAAGCCGAAGCGGTGGACCCAGTAGTCAAAGCGCTGGGGACCGAGCTTCATCCCGATCTCATCCGCCCCGATGTTGCTCGACCTCTGCAGGATCTGGGCCACCGACAACGTCTCGTCACCGTGAGGCTCGGCGTCGTGGATCTGCCGATCTGCCACCTGGAGAACAGATGGAACGCCGAGCTCGGTGCTCGGCGTGACGGTGCCCGTCTGCAACGCCCCGGCGACGGTGATCGCCTTGAACGTGGATCCCGGCTCGTAGTCGTAATCCACCGCCCGGTCCTGGGTCGCGTAGGCCGGCGCGCCGGCGACGTCGTTGGCGTTCACCCCCGGCCAGTTCGCGAGCGCGAGGACCCGTCCCGTGTTCGGATCCATCGCGATCGCCGTCGCCCCCCGGGGGGAGTACTGGGCGCCGACGCCCGCGAGCACCTGCTCGACCTCGCCCTGAAGCGCGGCGTCGATGGTCAGCCGCACCGTCTGTCCCGGAACCGCCGTGCGGGCATCGTCGATGGAGATCGGCTGTCCGATCGCGTCGTTGACGATCTTACGCACCCCGTCGGTCCCCCGCAGCGCTCTGTCGTAGCGGTACTCGATCCCGCTGTAGCCACGGCCGTCCTGATGGACGCCGCCCAGCACCTGAGATGCGGTCCACGAACGTGGATACACGCGCATCACTCGCGGGATCAGCGTGATCCCGGGGATCCGAAGCTTGGTGATCGCGGCCCCACGATCGCCTGGGATCAGGTGGGCGAGGTAGACGAACCCGGTGTGGCGCCGGGACAGAGCCGCGAGGATCGCGCTGGCCGGAGTTCCGAGCAGGGGGGCGAGCCGACCGGAGACCGACACCGGATCCTGGATCAGGTAGGGGTCCGCCGCGACGTCGTCGGCGGCCTCTGAGATCGCGAGCTCGACCCCATTGCGATCGGTGATCGTGCCGCGCTGCGCCGGGACCGCCACGTTGGTCACCTGTTGGGTCGCCGCGGCACGACTGAGCGAGCCCGAGCGTACCGCGCCGAGGTAGGTCGCTCGCGTCAGGGCGATCGCCAACAGACCGACGAAGGCGAGAAACAGCAGCCCGATACGGCGATCGGTGACCGACAACGGCCGCTCAGCCTCCGGTCGGCGGGGTGCCGGAGGCGGAGCTCGGGGCGGAGGGGGCGGTCGTGGCGGGGGTGCTCGTGGCGGTGGTGGCGGTCGTGGCGGAGGTGCTCGTGGCGGTGGTGGCGGTCGTGGCGGAGGTGCTCGCGGCCAGCGCGGCGAGAAATGCCGTCGAGTCGGGAGGGTGGATGTTCGTGGCCGCCGACTGCGCGTCACCGCCATGGGAGGCAGCGAGAAATCCGATGGCGTCGGGCGTCGGCATGACCATGCCCAGGCCCGCGGCCAGCCGCTCGATCCGTTGCTCGCCGGTGAGCGAGGCGACGCTCGCCCGCAGCAGCTGGTTGCGGCTCTCGAGCGTCGTACCGCGCTCCAGCGCCCGGCCCATGCTCGCGCTCAGGCCGAGGACCTCGACCTGCATGGCCACGATCCCCGCGAGCATCACCCCGAGGATCGGGATCCACGCCCGGCCGCGTACCACCCGGTCGAGCAGTCCATGGTCGGGAAGGGCGCGGACAACGGCCAGCGCTCGGCCGCCGATCCGTACCCTCGGCGTTGGCTGGTGGGCTCGCGGGGCCTGCTTGCCACCACGGTGCGATGGTGGGGCCTGTGCCGGGCCGCGAGGATGCATTGGCGGCGCTGTGATCGTGCGTCCGGT
Source organism: Solirubrobacteraceae bacterium (assembly GCA_050999075.1). Classification (GTDB taxonomy): domain Bacteria; phylum Actinomycetota; class Thermoleophilia; order Solirubrobacterales; family Solirubrobacteraceae; genus Palsa-465. Next base: position 11,341 of record JBPCPO010000099.1, on the reverse strand, counting down.
GAGCGGACCGGAGACCCGCCTCGCCGCGGGCGGTGAGTGACGTTGATCGAGCTTGCGCTTGGGCTTGGCTTCTCTTCCGGCGGGTGTGACAGCGGTGGGCGTCATGCTCCGGTCACCTCCAGCTTGCGCGCGGCGCGCAGGTGGGCTGACTTGGATCTGGGGTTTGCCGCCACCTCGCCCGGGGTGGGCGCCACGGCGCGGCGAGTCAGGAGCTCAGCCTCGGGCTTGTGCCCGCAGACGCAGATGGGGATCTCCGGTGGGCACACGCAACCCTGGGCGCGCGCAACCAGAAAGCGCTTCACGCGCCGATCCTCGAGGGAGTGAAACGAGATCGCGGCCAGCCGGCCACCGGGCGCCAGCAGCTCCCACGCGGCGGGCAGCGCGGCATCGAGCTGGGCGAGCTCGTCGTTGACTGCGATCCGCAGCGCCTGGAAGGTCCTGCGTGCCGGGTGCCCGGCGGCGAATTGCGCCGGCAGCGGAACCGCGGCTTTGATCACGTCGACCAACTGCTGGGTGCAGACAAGCTCCTCGCGGCGCCGGGTGCGGACGATCACCCGGGCGATCTGCGATGCGAACCGTTCCTCCCCGTATTCGCGCAGCAGCCGCGCCAACCGGCGTTCGTCCCAGTCGTTGACGATCTCCCGCGCGGTCAGCTCCTGTCCAGGGTCCATTCGCATGTCCAGGGGCGCGTCGTAGGCGTAGGAGAACCCGCGGGCCCGGGTATCGACCTGCATCGCCGACATCCCCAGGTCCAGGTAGATGAGATCCGCCTGCAGCTCCTCCTGGGCCAGCTGCGCCAGACCGCAGGCGAAATCCGCGCGTATGAATCTCGTCTCGCACCCGAGATCCCCCCGGTCGGCGAAGCGCTCCTCCACGAGCGGGTCGCGATCGATGCCGATCAGGCGGCCCCCCGGGCCCACCCGGTCGGCGACCAGGCGCGCGTGACCGCCGCCGCCAAACGTGCAGTCGACCGCGACCTCGCCCGGACGCGGATCGACCAGATCGATCAGCTCGCCGGCCAGGACCGGGATGTGCGCCTGGGTCATGTCAAGCAGTGTGGCCAAGGCTTGCTGCGATCTCGGGAACACGGATGAGCACGTCTTCTCGGTAGGCGCCATACTTGATTCGATCCCAGACTTCGAGACAATCGCCGGATCCGGTGACCACGACATCCTTGTCGAGGCTGGCGTATTCCATGAGCAGCGGTGGGATCATCACGCGGTGGGCTGAGTCGAGCTCCGTGTCATGGGAGTAGTTGAAGAAGAAGCGGCTGAGATCGCGAGCCTCCGGGAGGATCGGACTCACCCCGGCGAGCGCTGCGCTCGTGTAGGCCTCGTAGACGTCCGGCGTCCAGATCGAAATCGAGCGTGGGGCGCCGGGAGTCGTTTCCGACGAGGCGGCCAGCACCACGCCGCCCGCCAGCGCCACGCGGAACTTCGAGGGCACCGTGAGTCGGTGCTTCGCGTCGAGCGCGTGATCGAAGGCTCCGCGGAATATCAAGATCTCTCATTTGCTCAGATGCCAAGACTGAAAATCAGGACCCGGGTGGCTGGGTGGGAGGAGCCCTGCCACCCAGGTCCGCATGCGTGGGCCACAATACCCCACGCTCTCCCACGACGCAACCTGACGCCCATCCGGCTTCCCACCGCGGCGGCCCAGAATCCCCCGTCGGGCCGTGACGACGCCACCGGCGCCCGCAGCGATTGGGGATCCTCCCCCGTCCCCGGACGACAGGCGCCGCCACACCGCCCGCAGGATCGCGTGCAAGTCGAGCAGCTGGACGAGGGCTTGCAGTTCGGGCTCGGTTCCGTCCGGTGCGTGTGCCTACGGCCCGGTCACGGTGCCGGCGCGCCGCAGCACCTGCGCCTGGCAAGCTCAGCTCAGATCAAGCGCGACTGGCGGCCCATGCGACTTGACCACACCTGGTCGGCGCTCTGACGCCGAGACGCTCCTACCTGGAGGAGCAGGTCGTGGGTGCTGGTCTGGACTCTGACGACGGCAAGGACGGCGCCGGCACGACCCTCCCTCGGCGAGCTCAGGATCAATGGGGCGCGGACGAAGTCCGGTCGGGCAGCTTTGGCATCGACAGCGCAGCCGCGGCCGGAAGCTCGAGCACCAGCCGTGCGCCGTGATCGCGCGGCGCCGCAATCAGCTGGCCGCCGTGATCTGCCGCGATTTCCGCGACGATCGCCAGACCCCGCCCGCGATCCCCCCGGCCGCTCTGAGCCCGACGAGTGAGCGCGGCCAGCGGGGCCGGAAGTCCCTGACCGTGATCGCTCACCTGCACCCAGACCGTCGCCGTGTGCGTGGCCCCCTGCACCTCCACTGGTCCTGCGCCATGCTCGATCGCGTTGGCGATCAGATTTCCCACCGCCTGTGCGAGACGGACGCGATCGCCGAGCACGCTCGCCGCTGCGCCCGACCAGTCCAGCCGAAGATCCACTCCGCGGGCCACAGCGAAGGCGCGCCACGCCTCCACCGAATCGGCGAGCAGCTCCGCGACATCCACGTCCTCGAGTGCCCGCTGGCACCGACGGCCTTCCCGAGCATGGGCGAGATCGTCGAGGGCCGCAGACGCCCGGACCAGCTCGAGCTCAACCGCTCGCAGCCGTGCCGCTGAAAGCTCTCCGGCCCGCACCCCCAACTGCAAGCCCAGACGAGCCGCGGTGATGGGTCCACGAAGCTCGTGACACGCGCGGGCGACGGCCTCCATCCTGCCGCCGAGCGCCCGCCACACGACCCACGCGGCCACTGCGGCGAGTATCGCCATCGTCCAGCCACCCAAAGCGACGGCCCCGCTCATCAGCGGCCCATCCCCAGCATCAGGGCTCGATGGTCCCGTCGACCAGCCGGTAGCCCACACCCCAGACGTTGACGACGAACCTGCTGTCTCCGGCGCTCAGCTTCTTGCGCAGACGGGACGCATGGGAGTCGAGCGTCCGAGTGGCGCCCGGTACGCGGTAGTTCCACACTCCGCGCAGCAGCTCCTCGCGAGTGAACACTCGAGTCGGATCGGCCGCCAGCGCGCGCAGCAGCGCGAACTCCTTCTTCGACAGGGCCACCGCCTCGCCCGCGAGCCACACCTGACGGGCGAGCGGGTCGATCTCCAGGCCACCGACCCGCAGCCGTCCCAGCCGCGTCCGACTCCCCCGGCGGCGCAGCAGCGCCAGCATCCGGGCATGAAGCTCGGGATAGCTGAACGGCTTGGTGACGTAGTCGTCGCAGCCTCGCTCGAAGCCCCGCAGTCGGTCCAGCTCACTCGAGCGACCCGAGAGAACGAGCAGCGGCAGATCGGGATCGCACCGGCTCGCCACCCGATCGGCGTTCCGCACGAGCCGCAGCAGCTCCAGGCCGTCCCGGTCCGGAAGCCCGAGATCGACGATGGCCAGGTCCGGATAGCGCGTTGCGATCATTCGCAGCGCGTCACCGGCACAATCGGCCTCGAGGATCTCGTAGCCGTCCGCCGATAGGTTGTCGGCCAGGAACTCCCGAGTGGTTCGATGGTCTTCTACCACCAGGATTGTGGCGGACTCAGGCTCCATGCTCGTGAGAGCCTGCGGCGGGACAGAATCACCCTCCCCCTGTCCTGCGCCTCCTCCCGCGCACGACCGCATCGCGCTGCAACATCACATTCAGCCCCAGCGGCCAGGCAGGAATCCTAAATATGATCCCGACGCATTCATGTACCGACGCGGGAACTACAGCTCCGGCGAGGACTTCGTGCTGGAATACGGAGAGCTTCGCTTCACTTTCAACGAGCGCGACTTCCGCGAGCGGTGCGAGCAGGCGGCGCGCAAGCTGGGGTTCCTGGGCGGCGCGGTGGCCGAGGACGAGGCCGAGGACCTGGTCAACCTCGTGGTCAACGGCGAGGTCACCGACCCGGCCTCGGGTCTCGGACAACACGTCAACGACTGCTGGCCTGAGCTCGTGGGGCCCTCCGAACGTTCGCTGGTGCACTGGTTGCGCCGGCTCATCTTCAGAGGAGCATGGCTCGATCAGCGCGTCAAGGAGGGCGAGCTGGACATCTCCTACGACGCGCAGCTCAGCGCGTTCGTCTACATCCAGCCCGACCGCGGCGGAGAGCGGATCGAGCTCGCGCCCGAGCCCAGCTGGAATCGCGTGGCCTACCCCCGCCGGTAGCCCACGTCCCTGCGACCGACCGCTCCGCTAGCCGCCGCCTCCGGCCAGTCCGGCGGGAATGCTCTGGTTGGCGGGCGCCGGATTGTCGAGCAGCAACCGCGGAACGGTGACCAAGCTGTAGCCGCGCGAGCGCAGCCCGTCGATTATCCGGGGCAGGGCCTGCACGGTCTCGGAGCGATCTCCGCCGGCATCGTGCAGGAGGATGATCGCGCCCGGTCGGGCGCCCGACAGAACCGAGTCGACGATCGCGCCCACGCCGGGACCCTTGTAGTCGTCGGTGTCCACCGTCCACAGGACCATCAGCATCCTGTACGTGTGCAGCAGCGAGAGTGTGGTCGAGTTCCAGAGTCCGTACGGCGGACGGAAGAGGCGTGGGAACGGTGCGCCGTAGTCTCCGATCTGGGAGGTCTGCTTCAGCAGCTGTGCCTCCTGGTCACGGGCGGAGAGCTTCGACATCGGAGCATGGGACTCGGTGTGGTCGCCGATCGGATAGCCGTCGGTGACGATCTCGGCCGTCGAGGCGTGGAAGTAGCGCTCCAGCACGCCGACTTCGAAGAACGTGGCCGGTACCGCCTCGCGCTCGAGAATCGACAGGACCTGCGGCGTGTACGGCCCCGGCCCGTCGTCGAAGGTCAATGCGATCTCCCGATGCTGCGCTCCGGCGAGTCGAACGTACGGCGTGTAGGCGAGGGTTCGGTCGATGGCGGCACTCTCCGCGCTCTGCTCGACGACGGTGAATGATCCCGCGCCGGGACCCGCGAGGGCCTGGATCCGCGCCAGGAAGCCCATCGGTCCATGCGAGGCGTGATGAGCGGCGACGCTGGGCCCCGACCCGCCCGCGATGCCGATGATCAGCACGATCGCGAACGCCGCCACGAGGGCCAGCGCCAGGGCGCGGCGCCGGCGGTGGTGGGGCTGGACGCCGCGGGTGCGCGTCGAGCTGGACCCATCCGCCACCGGGCGCGGGCCCACGGAGTCGCGTGGTGCCGTAGTGCCATCGTCCATACAGAGACCCGCTGCCATGATGGCGGGTCGGCCGTCCGGGCGTGGCCCCACTACCCTCTCGAACGCATGCAAGCGCCGGTCTGGGTCGTGATTCCCACCTACAACGAGGCGCCCAACATCGAGCGGACCGTGCGCGCAACCCTTCTCGAGCTGCAGCGAGTCGCCGGCGAGCACCGGATCCTCGTAGTCGACGACAACTCTCCCGACGGCACGGGAGCGATCGCCGACGGGCTGGCTCAGACCCTGACTGGCGTCGAGGTGCTCCACCGCAGCACCAAGGGGGGGCTCGGTCACGCCTACCTGGCCGGTTTCGCCCGTGCTCTGGCCGAGGGGGCACAGCTGGTGATCGAGATGGACGCCGATTACTCACACGATCCGCGTTATCTGGCCGATCTGCTGCACGGCGCCGACGATGCCGACGTCGTGCTCGGGTCGCGGTACGTGGCCGGCGGCGGCGTACGCGACTGGGGAGCGATTCGCCGGCTGGTCAGCCGCGCGGGAGGCATATACGCGCGGGCCATCCTCGGAGTGGACATCCGCGATCTCACGGGCGGCTACAAGTGCATACGACGCGAAGTGCTGCAGGCGATCGAGCTCGACAGCGTCCGGGCCGAGGGCTACGTGTTCCAGATCGAGGTGACCTACCGGGCGCTGCTGGCCGGGTTCGCCGTGCGCGAGATCCCGATCGTGTTCTCCGATCGCACCGAGGGCGCCAGCAAGATGTCGGCGAGGATCGCCGTGGAAGCGATGTGGCTGGTTCCGCTGCTGCGCCGCAGCGCAGCAGCGGCGGTGGCACGCGCGGCCGCCAACCGGCCGACGATCGGTTCACCGTGATGCTCGCGGGGCACCGGTCCCATAACGCGATCTCAACCTTCCCCATACGGCCGCCGCCGATCAGCTGGGCATCCTGTAGCTGATGAGCGTCCACGAACCGCTCGGCGCGACTCCGCAGAGCGGAGCGTTCGAGCTCACCAGGCCATCGCCGGCCACGCGCGGAAGGTCCGTCCACGCCCGCACCGGGCAGCTCGGGCTCGTGGGTCTGCTGCTGACCGGGCTGGTGATCTCGCTCTCGGCGGCCGGCACCGAGTCGCTGCTGCCCGAATCGGTGCGTCCCGTGCCGGGCTGGCTGGCCGGACCGTTTGGCAGCTCCGGCCTCGATCTCGGCGGCCCGGGGCTGATCGCGGTCCTGGTGGCGATGTTCATCTCCTACCTGGTCGCGGTCCGGGCGTCTCAGCACCTGTCCGGGCGCATCGTGCTGATGAGCATCGCGGCTCTGCATGCCTTGGTGCTGCTCGCCCCGCCGCTGCTCTCGACCGATGTCTTCAGTTATCAGGCTTACGGCCGGATGGGCGCCGTGTACGGGTTGAATCCCTACCTGCACGGCCCTCACGCGATCGCCCTCGACCCCCTCTATCCGTTCATCGGCGCCCGCTGGGTGAGCACGCCGAGTTCCTACGGCCCGGTGTTCACGACGCTGAGCTATGTGCTCGCGCCACTGTCAATCGCCGCCAGTGCGCTCGCGTACAAGGCGATCGCGGCGGTGGCGAGCCTGGCCACGATCGTGTTCGTCTGGAATTCCGCCCGGCTGCGGGGACTGGATCCCGTCCGAGCCGTGGCTCTGGTGGGCCTGAACCCGCTGATCGTCGTGTACGGCGTCGGCGGCGGCCACAACGACCTCTTGATGCTCGCCGCGGTGGCGGGCGGCATATATCTGCTCCTGAGGGGGCGTGAGCGGGCGGGCGGAGCCATGCTGGTGCTCGGAGTCGCGGTGAAGCTCACCGCGGGGCTGCTGGTGCCGTTCGCGATCGCCGCGGGCGGCGGGCGGCGTACCAGGCAGCGCCGCCGCGACGTGACGCTCGGTGCCGCGGTCGCGCTCGGGCTTGTCGTCGTGCTCGGCTTCGGCGTCTTTGGTACGGGCCCCCTGCACCTGCTGGGCACCCTGCAGCAGAGCCAGGCTGCCGGCGGCTGGCACAGCATTCCGGGGTTCATCGGCACTGGCCTCGGCCTCGGCCCGGTCGGCCATGCTGCTGGTCTGGTGCTGCTCGCGCTCTTCGCCTGCGGCTTGGGCTGGCTGCTGCGACGCGTCTGGCGGGGCGAGCTCGACTGGCTGGACGGAGCCGGCTGGGCGACGGTGGGCCTCTTGGTGAGCGCGAGCGCACTGCTTCCGTGGTACGTGGCGTGGCTGATGCCGCTGGCGGCGCTCGGTACCGACCGGCGGCTGACCAGGACGGCGATCGTGCTGGCCGTGATCGTGCAGGGCATCGACCTGCTGGGATACATCCCGCAAAGTACTTCGCCGTTGGGGATCTGAGCCGGAACGCACCTGTCACCGCTGAGACCCCACATCATGCCGTGGTCAGAGGCCCTTTGCGCTTACGATGACGACATGGATTCGTCCCCCGACCCGGCGCAGAACGGTGCGCGAGCGCTGACGGTCCTCAGCGTGGTGGCGCCGGTCTACAACGAGGAGGCCACCGTCGACGAGTTCTACTCGCGCGTGTGCAGCGCGCTCGAGGGTCTCCCGTTCGAGCTCGTGCTGGTCGACGACGGCTCCACCGACGGCTCAGCGGCGGCGCTCGATCGGCTGGCGGCCACCGATTCCCGGGTCCGCGTCGTGTACCTGTCCCGAAACTTCGGCCATCAGACGGCTCTGACCGCCGGCTTGGACCACGCCTGCGGAGACGCCGTCGTGATGCTCGACGCCGATCTCCAGGATCCACCCGAGCTGATTCCTCGGATGCTCGATCGGTGGCGGGCAGGAATCGACGTGGTCTACGCGGTCAGAGAGCAGCGGGCGGGCGAGTCGCGCTTCAAGCTGAGCACGGCGCGCTGGTTCTACACGCTGTTCGACAAGCTGGCGCAAGTCGAGCTGCAGCACAATTCCGGCGATTTTCGGCTCCTCGACCGTCGCGCGCTCGACGCGCTGCTGTCGATGCGCGAGCGCAATCGGTTCCTGCGGGGGATGACGGTGTGGGTCGGCTACAGCCAGGCTGCGGTTCCGTACAGCCGCGACCCCCGCTTCGCCGGCGAGACCAAGTACACGATCCCCAAGATGCTCCGGTTCTCGCTCGACGCGCTGTCCTCGTTCTCCGACCGTCCGCTCCAACTCGCGACGTTCCTCGGATTCCTGATCTCCTCGCTGGCCTTCGTGGCCATTCCGGTCGTGATCATCCTGCGCATCCTCGGGTCCTATCTGCCCGGCTTCAGCTCCATCACGATCGTGGTGCTGCTGCTCGGCGGCATCCAGCTCATCGCCGTCGGCATCATCGGGGAGTACGTCGGACGGATCTACGACGAGGTCAAGGGCCGGCCGCTGTATCTCGTCCGGGCGAGACGGAACATCGCGCCGGCGGGGGAGCCGGCGCGAATCCCGACGCCTGACCTGTTTTCGGGCACCCGAGCTCCGGACCGGCCCGGCGACTTCTAACTCCAAGGGCCCGCGGGCCCTAACCACCGGCCGGGTTGGGCCCGAGCCTCGTCGTGGCCAGGCCGTCAAGATTGCCCGGACCCTCGGCCGCGGAGGCCGCGGCGTCAATCGACGGCGGCGGCACCTGCGCGTCATCCCGCGCCACCGCGTGCTCGACCGCGGAGATTCGGTTGGCCAGGCCCTTGATCGCGTCGGCGATCGGATCGGGCAGGTGGACCCAGTCGGCATCGGGTCCCTCCGGGCGGCGCCCGTCGACGCGCACGGGATGACCGGGATTGCCGACCACCGTCGAGTTGGGCGGAACGTCGTGGACCACGACGGTGTTGGCGCCGATCTTCGAGCCGTGACCGACCGTGATCGGTCCGAGCAGCTTCGCTCCCGACCCGATCGTCACATTGTCCTGCACGGTCGGATGACGCTTGCCGGTGACAAACCCGGTTCCTCCGAGCGTGACGCCCTGGTACAGGGTCACGTTGTCGCCGATCTGCGCCGTCTCGCCGATCACCACCCCCATGCCGTGATCGATGAAGAAGCCGTTGCCGACGATGGCGGCAGGGTGGATCTCGATCCCGGTCAGCGCGCGGGCCAGGGCGGCGATCGTGCGTGGGAGCAGCGGGACACCGGCCCCATGCAGCGCGTGGGCGACACGGTGCGCGAGCAGCGCCTGGATTCCCGGCCAGGTGGCGAGGATCTCGACCCGGCCCACGCCCTGCGCCGCCGGATCGCGGCTGTGTACGGCGGCCACGTCACGTCGCAGCTCCGCGGCGGTGGCGGCGATAAGCCCGAGCGCCGGCATCGCCCAAGCGTAGCGAGGGTGCCTCACGGCCTGAGGGCTGAGGCTCCGGAACGGAATAGTTGACGGCCTAAGGCGCGAAGAACGGGGTCGAGATGTAGCGTTCGCCTGAATCGGGCAGGATCGTGACGATCCGCGCGCCGCGGCACTCGGGGCGCCGGGCGAGCTCGAGCGCTGCCCACACGGCAGCGCCGCCGGAGATCCCCCCGAGCACCCCCTCGCGACGGGCGAGCAGGCGCGCGGTCCGGATCGCATCCTCGTCGTCCACCGCGATGACTTCGTCGATCACGTCGCGATTGAGCACGCGGGGGACGAAACCGGCTCCGATGCCCTGAATGCGGTGGGGACCGGGACGTCCGCCGGAGAGCACCGCAGAGGCGCTCGGCTCGACTGCGATCACGCGGCAGCTCCGATCGCGAGCCTTGAGCACCTCCCCGACTCCGGTGATCGTCCCCCCGGTTCCCACGCCGGCGACGAAGGCATCGACCTGCCCATCGAGCGCGTCCCAGATCTCCGGTCCCGTGGTGCGACGGTGGGTCTCGGGGTTGGCCGGGTTGCTGAACTGATCCGGGAGGAAGACGTCCTCGCTGATGGCGAGCGCCTGGGCGGCCTGCACCGCCTCGGTCATGCCGCCCAGGGACTCGGTCAGCTCCACGCGGGCGCCGTAGAGCGCCAGCAGCCGCTCGCGCTCGCGGCTCATCCCCTGCGGCAGCGTGAGGATCAGCTCGTAGCCCCGGGCGGCGCACACGAACGCGAGCGCGATGCCGGTGTTGCCGCTCGTGGCCTCGACGATCGTCGTGCGACCCGGCTCGATGCGCCCCTCGCGCTCGGCGGCCTCGACCATCGCGATCCCGATGCGGTCCTTGACCGATCCCCCCGGGTTGTACATCTCGAGCTTAGCGAAGACATCCGCGCCCGTGTCGGGGGCCAGCCGGCTGAGCTGCACCATCGGCGTGCGGCCGACGTGATCTGCGATGTTGATCGGGATTCGACCCATTCGGACCGGTCAAGCGTAGGACTCAGAACAAGGACCGAGCGACCGGACTGAGAAGGTTGCCCCATGGCCGAGGAATCGCAGACCTGGGAATACGGCTGCACAGCCTGGACGACGACTCAGGACGCGGCCACGCAGATCACGGCCCACATGAAGCAGTGGAGCGAAGCCGGCTGGGAGCTCTTCTCGGCTCAGTCCTCGCCGTATGTCCTCGTGTCCGGCGGCGGCGGCGCCGGGGCCGCGGGGTTCGTCGCCGTCAACCAGATGAGGAGCCGCTGCTGGGTCCACCACACGATGATCTGGCGCAAGCGCGTCTTCTCAGCGCCGCTCGAACCGACCCCCAGGGCCGCCTAGCATCACCGACCCGCGCCCGTCGCAACCTTCGACAGCGGCGAGGGGAACCTCGGCGACACCCGTGTGCCCCCGAGCCACTCGGTCAGGCGCTCCGCCTCGAGCTCGAGGGAGCGCAGCCCGTCATGACCGACGTCCTCGAGCATCCGCAGGACGATCGCGCCGGTGTCGGTCTGGCGCCAGCCGCCGACGACCCGGCCGTCCCACCACGCGGTGGCACCGGCGTTGCCGTTGGTGTCGAACAGCTGAGCCCTGTGGGGGCCGAGATACCAGTCGCGCTCGAACCAGCCCATCGTGGTCGGGTCGAGCGCCGGTAGGAGCGCGGCCCACGGCTCGACCGGCCCCGTCGCCTCCAGGTCGTCGGGAAGCAGGTATCCGATCTGCCCTTCGAGATCGACTTGGACCGCGTGGAGGTCGGCCAGCGCCCCGCGGACGGCCCGAACGGTGGACCCGAGCCACCACTTGATGTCGGCCGCCGTACCGGGGCCGAAGACCCGCAGCCACCGCTCGACGAGCCTCGCCACGCCCTCGGCCTCGGGTTGAGGGGCGATCGCCTCCCCGAGCCAGGACTTCATCGAGGCCCACCGGGGCCGGGAGGTGGTCCACCTTCCCGCGTTCGATGCCCGCACGA
>JBPCPO010000098.1:0-38673 GCA_050999075.1 Solirubrobacteraceae bacterium | reverse complement strand
GCCGACGGTCGCCCCGCCGACGGTCGCCCCGCCGACGGTCGCCCCGCCGACGGTCGCCCCGCCGACGGTCGCCCCGCTCCCAGCCGCTCCGCCCGCGGCCGCGCCACCCCCCGCCGCGCCACCGCCCAGTCCGAACAGCTTGGCCAGCGTGCCCAGCGGCCCGAGCGCCGGCAGCAGGGCCGAGAACTGCCGGCTGGCGCCGCGAACCTCGTGGCGAAACTCGCGGCAGCCCACGCAGTCGTGCATGTGGCGCCGAGTCAGGCTGCTCGGCCGCTCGCCATGATCATGCGCCAGCACCAGAGCCTCGCGGATCTCCGAGCAGGCCGTATCCCGAGCCTCCAGCGCCTGCGCGAGGTTCAACCGCGCCCTCACCAGCAGCGACTTCACCGCTGGGATGGAGACGCTGAGGGCACCCGCGATATCGGCGTAGGCAATCCCCCCGAGCTCGCGCATCAGAAGCGCCGAGCGTTGTTGCTCGGGCAGCCGGCGCACGTCGGCGACCAAGCGGCTCACGGCCTCCCGCTGCTCGGTCTGCTCGTGCGGATCCTTGGCTCTTGACGGGATCAGGTCGAGCACGTCCGACGTCGGCGGAATGGGCCGCCGAAGCTCGTCGACGCAACGGTTGTGTGCGATCCGATACATCCAGGCGCGGAGCGCCAGCTCCCGGTCATTGGCCCGCAGACCGCAGTAGGCCCGAACGAAGATGTCCTGCAGTGCGTCCTCGGCGTCCTGGCGCCGGCGGGGCAGCATCTGCCGCGTGTAGGCGAACAGCCGCCGGCGGTAACGGTCGTGGATGACGCGGAAGGCCTCTTCGTCGCCGGCGCGGAACAGCGCCACGAGTTGTTCGTCTGAGCGGAGACGAAGGAGTGAGGCACCGACCCCGACTCGGGTTCGCGCGAATCCTGCAGGTGCTTGGAGAGCGGAGGCTTCCACTTGACCCTGTGAGGACTGTAACGGGTGCTCCGGGCGGAAGTTGCGGATCGTCCGCGCGATCGGCGCTACTCTCGCCAGCAGCGAATGGATCCCGCCTCAGGCATCGGAATTCCGGTGGCGTTCGCCGCGGGACTGATCTCGTTCCTGTCCCCGTGCGTGCTGCCGCTCGTGCCCGGCTACATCTCGGCCGTGGCGGGCGTGGCGCCGGGAGAGATCCGGGCGCGTCGCGTCCTGGGGCCGACCCTGGCCTTCGTCGCGAGCTTCTCGGTGATCTTCATCGTCCTCGGCCTGCTCGCCCGGCAGGCGCTCCACACAGCGCTCACCGGGCCGACCGCGCTCAGGGTCTCGGGCGCGCTGATCGTCGCCATGGGGGTGCTGTTCGTGCTTGCGCCGCTCGTTCCCCGTCTGCGTCTCAGCCGTGAATGGCACATCCCAAAGCTGATGCAGCGCGCGGGGCGGGGAGGACCGGTGCTGACGGGAGCCGCGTTCGCGCTCGCGTGGACGCCCTGCACGGGCCCCACGCTCGGAGCGATCGTAACCGCCACGGGAGCGTCCAACTCGGCCGCCCACGGCGCGCTCCTGCTCGCCGTCTACTGTGCCGGACTGGGCGTGCCCTTCCTGCTCACCGGTCTGGCCTTCGGGAGGGTCACGGCGGCGTTCGTGGTCGTCAAGCGCCACTATCCGCTGGTGATCGGGCTTGGTGGCCTCGTCCTGATCTCGATGGGGGTCCTGATCTGGACGGGGGAGTTCACCCAGCTGAACGTCACCGTGGATCAGTGGCTGCAGACGATCGGGCTCCCCGATCTCACCGCCCATACCTGACGCCGAGCGAGAGTCGGCCGAGAAGCCCCGAGGGCCGCGGTGCGACCGAGCCGTGGCCGGAGTCCGACCGCAGCGGTTGGGCTTAGGCCGACCTAACGTGCTAGGCTGCCGCGCGTCCGTCGATTAGGGTTCCCTAACCGCAGCCAGAGAGGCCGCCTTGTCATTCCCTCAAACCGTCGCCCTTGGAGCCCTGGCCGGCCTGACGATCTTCATCGGGCTGCCGGTGGGAAGGATGCGCGTGCTGGGACGCGGGGCGCGGGTCGCCTTGGCCATGTTCTCGGTCGGCGTACTCGCGTTCATCTTCGTCGACGTCCTCTCGCACGCGATCACGATCGTCAACACGGCGCTCGACAGCGCCAAGCATCACCACAGCTCGGTCGCTCACCTGGTCTGGCTCGTGGTTCTCCTGGGCGCCGGCTTCGCCGCGGGTAGCGCCGGGCTGGCGATGGTCGAGCGCCATATGCGCCCGGCGCCGCAGCGCCGGGCGCCGATTGCCGGTGGCGCGGATGGGGCTGTGCTCACGGGCGCAGAGGCCGACGCGTTCGCCCTCGACCTCGACGCGGCACGACGCGGCGCCCTGCGGACCGGACTCACGATCGCCGCCGCGATCGGCGTGCACAACTTCGCCGAGGGTCTGGCCATCGGCGTCTCGGCGCGAGCGGGAGCGATCAGCCTGGCCACCGTGCTGATCATCGGCTTCGGGCTGCACAACGCGACCGAGGGGTTCGGCATCGTCGGACCGCTCGGCGACGTCCGTCCCTCGTGGCGCTGGATCGGGCTGGCCGGTCTGATCGGGGGCGGTCCGACGTTCCTCGGCTCGCTCGTCGGCTACGAGGTCACCAGCCAGCCGCTCGAGCTCGTCTTCTACGCCATCGCGGGCGGGGCGATCCTCTATGTGGTGGGTGAGGTATGGAACGGCATGCGCCGATATGGCCACCGTGAGCTCGGGCTGCTGATGCTCTCGGTCGGCTTCCTGATCGGTGTGGTGACCGATCTGGTGGTCACCTACGGTGGCGGCTGACCGAGCCTCGTCGGGCATCAGCCGGCTCGTTGGCGTCGGGTCGCCGCGGGTTACGCGGCAGCCACCGTCGGCGCGGAATATCCTGCTCTCGCGCGATGAGCCCGAGCATCCTGATTCCGCCCCGCGACGTTCCGTTGACCGGCGGATCGCCGTTTCCACCCATCGCGGACTACGGGTTCCTGTCGGACTGCCATACGGGAGCGCTCGTGGCTCCGGACGGCAGCATCGAGTGGATGTGCGTACCACGGTTCGACTCTCCGAGCGTGTTCGGATCGCTGCTCGATCGTCGTGCCGGATCGTTCCGGCTCGGTCCGTACGGAATCGTCGTGCCCCTCTCGTGCCGCTATGTGCCCGGCACGATGGTCCTCGAGACGACCTGGATGACGCCGTCCGGTTGGGTCGTCGTGCGCGACGGGATGACGATCGGGCTGTGGCACGACGAACATGCGGACGAGACCTCGCACACGCGGCCGCCGACCGATCACGACGCGGATCACATGCTCGTGCGCAGCGTCGAGTGCATCCAGGGCGAGGTGGAGGTCGAGGCGGTGTGCGAGCCGATGTTCGACTACGGACGCCGCCCCGCGCGCTGGCAGATGCTGAGCGACGATTGGAGCGCCGCGCAGGCCACCGACGGCGAGACCACGATCCGACTGACCTCTGACCTGCGCATAGGCATCGAAGGCAATCGCGCTCGGGCCCGCCACACGCTGGCGGAGGGGGAGACGCGGTTCGTCGCCCTCGGCTGGACCCACGGCCTGCACGGGCCCGCGGACCGCGACGATGCGCTCGAGCGCCTGCGAGTGACGTCGCATTACTGGCGCAACTGGTTGGCCGGAGGGCGTTTTCCCGATCACCGCTGGCGCTCCCAGCTGCAGCGCTCGGCGCTGACGTTGAAGGGACTGACCTATGCGCCCACCGGGTCGACGGTGGCGGCGGCGACGACGTCGCTGCCCGAGACGCCCGGCGGCGAGCGCAACTGGGACTACCGCTACTGCTGGATGCGCGACGCGACGTTCACGCTGTGGGCGATGCACGCGCTCGGCTTCGACTGGGAGGCCGACGACTTCATGCAGTTCGTCGCCGACCTCGAGCGCGACGGAGACGGAGCGCTGCAGATCATGTACGGCGTGGGCACCGAACGCGACCTGCACGAGCAGGAGCTCGATCACCTGACCGGATACGAGGGGGCGGTGCCGGTGAGGGTCGGCAACGGGGCCTTCATGCAGCGCCAGAACGACGTGTTCGGTGCCGTGCTCGACTCCGTCTACCTCCATACCAAGGTCGGTGGTCACATGCCCCAACGGCTGTGGCCCGTTCTGCAGGACCAGGTTCGCTGCGCGATCTCGGTCTGGGAGCATCCCGACCAGGGGATCTGGGAAGCGCGCGGGGAGCCCAAGCACTACGTGTCATCGAAGCTGATGTGCTGGGTGGCCCTGGACCGCGGGGCGCGCCTGGCCGAGCTGCAGGGAGACCCCGGGCTGGCCGCGGAGTGGGATGTGGTGGCCGAGAGGATCCGCGAGGACATCCTGCAGCGCGGCGTCACCGAACGCGGCGTGTTTCGGCAGCATTACGACAGCGACGCCCTCGACGCGTCGACGCTGCTGATTCCCCTGTTGCGCTTCCTGCCCCCCGACGACGAGCGGGTGCGAGCGACCGTGGAGGCGATCGCGCAGGAGCTCGAGGTCAACGGCTTCGTGCTCCGCTACAAGGTGGATGAGACCGACGACGGGTTGAGTGGAGCCGAGGGGACATTCCTCATCTGCTCCTTCTGGCTGGTCTCGGCGCTGTCGGAGATCGGCGAGGTGTCTCGCGCGAGCGCTCTCTGCGAGCGTCTATTGGCCCATGCCTCGTCGCTGATGCTCTACGCCGAGGAGCTCGACCCGGCCAGCGGCCGCCACCTGGGGAACTTTCCCCAGGCGTTCACCCACCTGGGGTTGATCAACGCGGTCATGCACGTGATCGCGCAGGAGGAAGCCGCGGCCTAGCCGCGTCCGTGCCCGTCGCGCCGGTAGGCTTTGCGCCATGAGGTGGATATGCGAATCGTGTGGGTTCATCTATGACCCGGCCGAGGGTGACCCGGACGGCGGGATTCCGCCCGGCACCGAGTTCGAGGACATACCGGAGACCTGGTTCTGCCCCGTGTGCGGGGCCCGCAAGCGCGAGTTCACGCTCTACGAGGATTGAGGGTCGTGACGGAACCGTCCGGGGAATGCGGCTCGCGCGGGTTGCGGTCAGCCTTGTGCTGGCCGGCGCGCTGGGGCTGACCGGCTGCGGCGGGGCGACGCCACACAGCCTCCAGAGCACGCCGCCCGGGTTGTCGCCCGCCCCTGCCCCCGTCGTCGCCGTCGGGATCCACAAGATCCGTCACGTCGTCGTGATCATGCAGGAGAACCGTTCGTTTGACTCCTACTTCGGCACCTATCCCGGCGCGGACGGCATCCCGATGCGCGGCGGGCGTCCCAGCGTCTGCGTGCCCGCTCCGAGCCGGCACGGGTGTGTGCGCCCGTACCACGATCGTGCCGACCGCAACGTCGGCGGCCCGCACGATGCGGTCAACTCGGTCGGCGACGTCAACGGCGGGAAGATGGACGGGTTCGCGGTCCAGCAGTCCCGCGGACTGAAGGGGTGTGAGCAGTTCTTCAACCCCGCGTGCGGGGTCTCGAGCGGCCCGCCGGACGTGCTGGGCTACCACGACGGCTCGGACATCCCCAACTACTGGACCTACGCCCACGACTTCGTGCTGCAGGACCACATGTTCGAGCCCAACGCGTCGTGGAGCCTGCCGGCGCACCTGTTCATGGTCTCGGAATGGTCGGCGCGGTGCTCTCGCCCCGGGGATCCGACGAGCTGCACCAACGCCCTTCAGAATCCGGGCGATCCACCGGACTTCCTGCGCCACCTCGGAGTCAGCGCGCCGCCGCCCGATTACGCCTGGACCGACCTCACCTACCTGCTCCACAAGGACAACGTCAGCTGGGGCTACTACGTGTTCAAGGGCTCAGAGCCCGACTGCGAGAACGGCGCCGCGGTCGCGTGCGCGGCCGTCCGCCAGCAGCCCAAGACGCCGGGGATCTGGAATCCGCTGCCCTACTTCGACACCGTCCAGCAGGACGGCCAGCTCGGGAACGTCCAGTCGTTGAGCCGCTTCTACACGGCGGCGCAGGCGGGAACCCTCCCCGCCGTCTCGTGGATCAACCCCAACGGCAGGGTCTCCGAGCACCCGCCGGGGCTGGTCAGCGCGGGACAGACCTACGTCACCGGCCTGATCAACGCGCTCATGCGCGGCCCCGACTGGAGCAGCACGGCGATCTTCCTCTCGTGGGACGACTGGGGCGGCTTCTACGACCACATGAAGCCGCCGGTGGTCGACCGCAACGGCTACGGCCTGCGCGTTCCCGGGCTCGTGATCAGTCCCTACGCGCGGCAGGGCCTGATCGATCACCAGACGCTCAGCTTCGACGCCTACGCCAAGTTCATCGAGGACGACTTCCTGGGCGGCCAGCGGTTGGACCCCCGGACCGACGGGCGTCCGGACCCGCGTCCCGACGTGCGCGAGACCGCCCCGCAGCTCGGCGACCTCCAGAACGACTTCAACTTCTCCCAGCCTCCGCTGGCGCCGCTGATGCTGCCGGTCACCCCTCCGACGGACCTGATCTCCCCGCTGGCCCTCTCTGTAGGCGCTCCAGGCGCGGGCGCGACGCTGAGGCCGTTCGTGATCACGGCGGCGGCGGCCTACCTCGGCGTCAGCCGGGCTCGGTTGCGCGCGCAGATCGGCTCGGGCATGACGCTCGCGCAGATCGCCCGAGAGCACGGCAAGACGCTGGCGGGGCTCCGGCGCGCCCTGCTCTCCCAAGCGCAGGCGCAGATCAAGAGCGCGCTGGGCTGAGCCGCCGCCGGTCGACCTCCTCGACCCCGCCGGCGCTCTCCTCGATCGCCGCCGCGGTGATCGAAACGAGCCGCCGCAGGTCCGCGGGGCAGGTCGCCAGCGGGGGCATCAGCACGACGACGTCGCCGAGCGGGCGGATGATCGCCCCGGCCCGCCGCGCCGCCAGCGTCACCCGATGCCCCAGGCGCTCTCCCGGCGGGCGCGGGACCAACTCGATCCCGACCATGAAGCCACGCTGGCGCACCTCCGCGACCGCGCCCAGCGGTGCGATGTGCTGCTCGAGCAGACGCTCGAGCAGCACTATCTTCGGCGCCAGACGCTCGAGCGTGCGCTCGAACGCGAATGTCTGCAGCGTGGCAATCCCCGCGGCGCAGGCGAGCGGGTTACCGGTGTAGGTGTGTCCGTGGAAGAAGGTTCGAAGCTCCTCGTGGCGCCCGAGAAAGCCCTCGTAGATGCGCTCGGTGCTGAGCGTCGCGGCGAGGGGGAGGTAGCCGCCGGTGAGGCCCTTGCCGAGACAGAGAAGATCAGGGCTCACGTCCTCGTGGTCGCAGGCGAACATGCGCCCCGTGCGCCCGAGGCCCGTGGCGACCTCATCGCAGATCAACAGCACGCCGTGGGCGTCGCACAGCTCCCGCACCCGCCGCAGATAGCCCGCGGGCGCCATCAGCATCCCGGCCGCGCCCTGTACCAGCGGCTCGAGGATCACCGCCGCGACCTCGCCGGCATGCTCCTCGAGCAGCGCCTCGAGGTGCTCCGCGTCACCGCAGCGCGCCTGCCAGCTCGCAAACAGCAGCGGTCGGTAGAGCGACCCGAACGTGTCGATGCCACCGACCGACACGGCGCCGAGCGTGTCGCCGTGGTAGGCGTTCTCGAGTGAAATGAAGCCGCTCCGTCCGGGCTCCCCGTGCTGCGCCCACCATTGGAAGGCCATCTTGAGCGCGATCTCGACCGCGCTTGAGCCGCTGTCGGAGTAGAACACGCGGGTCAGGCCGTCCGGCGCCAGCGCCAGCAGGCGCTGCGCGAGCTCGATCGCCGGGGCGTGCGAGAGACCCAGCAGCGTCGAGTGCGCCACCCGCCCGAGTTGGGCGCGGATCGCGGCGTCGATGGCGGGATGGCAATGGCCATGGACGTTGCACCACAGAGACGAGACGCCGTCGATGTAGACGTTGCCGTCGGTGTCGTAGAGGTTGGTCCCCTGCGCGTGGTCGATCACGACCGGCGGCTCCTCCGAGGACCATCCCTGCTGCTGGGTGAACGGATGCCAGAGGTGACGGCGGTCCGCGGCGATCAGGTCGTCGGTCATGGAGGGCATTGAGCGCCGGTCGGGTCGGGTCAGATCCTCGAGCACGAGACGAAACCTAGCTCGGCGGGCGGTCGGAACCGCGGCGGGAGGGGTACCGGAGCCAGGTGAAGCAGCGGCGGCGAGTTCCTGACACCCTGGGGCAGATGGTTGGAGCGCCCGCGCCGCGCCGGAAGCGGCACCGTCCTCGTGGGGCCCTCGCCGCCAGCGCCGCGGCGCTGGCGGCGGCCGTCGTGGTCGTGATCGTGCTCACATCGGGGGGGACGAGCCCCAGGGCTCGCTCGCCCCGCACGATCGAATCGATGTTCCAGGACGACCAGTACCTGATCTACTCCCCCACCAACACGGTGGTCCAGGTGCTCGACGCGCTGAAGTCGCTGGGGGTCGACCGCCTGCGCGTCCAGATGCTGTGGCAGGCGATTGCGCCCGATGCTCAGTCCACCGTGCCGCCGGCGGGGTTCGACGCCACCGATCCGGCGGCCTACGGTGGCGGGTGGGCACCCTTTGACCGCCTGCTCAAGCTGGCGCGCGCGCGCGGGATCGGGATCGACTTCGATCTCACCGCACCCGGGCCGCTGTGGGCGATGGTGCGCCCGTCTCCGGCCGGCAAGTCGGCCAACCACTACCGGCCCTCCGCCCAGGACTTCGGCCAGTTCGTCCTCGCGGCGGGCACCCGGTACAGCGGCAGCTACACGCCGCCGGTCGGCGGGGCAGGAGCGCCGGGGGCCGGGGGAGGGACGTCGGGCACCGGGGGAGCGGCCTCAGGCCCGCTTCCGCGGGTGAGCTACTGGTCGATCTGGAACGAGCCCAACCAGCCGGGGTGGCTGCAGCCCCAATGGGGCACGGTCGCCGGCCAGCGGGTCATGGTCGCGCCCCAGCTCTATCGCGACTACGCCGACGCCGCCTTCAGCGCGCTGGAGCGCACCGGGCACCGACCGAGCACCGACACGTTCCTGATCGGCGAGCTGGCGCCCGACGGGACCGAGAACAGCACCAGGGCGACCGCTCCGATTCCACCGATGCCGTTCCTGCGCGCGCTCTACTGCGTGGACGCCAGCAACCGGCCGCTGCGGGGATCGCTGGCGTCGCCGATGGGCTGCCCGGCGGGCGGCGGGCGGCAGGCGTTCGTGGCCGCCCATTCGGCGCTGTTCCAGGCCACGGGATTCGCGCACCACCCGTACAACTTCTACGCGCCTCCGGGGGTCAGCCTGAGCGACCCGAACTTCGTGCCGCTGAGCGACCTGTCGCGGCTCGAGCACGGCCTGGACGGGATCTTCGTCGCCTACGGCGTGCCGCGCCAACTCCCGCTCTACCTGACCGAATACGGGTATTCGACCAATCCGCCCAACCCCTTCCGCGGGGCGATCAGTCCGGCTGCGCAGTCGAGCTTCCTCAACCAGGCCCAGTACATGGCGTGGATGGATCCGCGCGTGCGGGCGCTGTCGCAGTTCCTGCTCGTCGACTCGTTGCCCGACACCAGCTATCCCCGCGGCAGCATCCGGTACTGGTCGACGTTCCAGACCGGGCTGGTGTTCTCGAGCGGCATGGCCAAGCCTTCCCTCAACTCCTATGGCCTGCCGATCTTCATCCCTCATCCCAGTTTCGCCGGCGGTGCCAGGACGCTGATCTGGGCGATGCTGCGCGAGGCCCCGAACGGCACGCGCCAGCGGGCGCAGATCCAGTTCCGAGGACGAGGGGCCTACCGCACCCTCACCACCGTCAGCACCGACGATCCCAGTGGATTTCTCACCGCCGAGGTCCAGCTGCCGGGAACCGGTGCCGTGCGGATCGCCTGGGTCTCACCGGCGGGGAAGGTGGTCCACAGCCGCGCCGTCGGCGTCCGCATGAGCTGAGCCTCGGTGGCCCGGGGCGGCCTCGACCCGTGTGGATGGGGTGAAACCGGTTTCGCCCCGCGGCGCT
Organism: Solirubrobacteraceae bacterium; assembly: GCA_050999075.1. Classification (GTDB taxonomy): domain Bacteria; phylum Actinomycetota; class Thermoleophilia; order Solirubrobacterales; family Solirubrobacteraceae; genus Palsa-465. The sequence continues at coordinate 28,788 of JBPCPO010000098.1, read as the reverse complement.
GAGGGCAGCCATCGGGCATGCTCGAGCTGATCGATCTTCGGCGTCGATACGGCGAGGTGGTGGCCCTCGACGGCTTGGCGTTCACGGTGCCGCCGGGTCAGGTGTTCGGGTTCCTCGGGCCCAACGGCGCCGGCAAGACGACGGCGATGCGGGCGGTGTTCGGCCTGGCCGGGCTCGACAGCGGCGAGGTCCGTTGGCAGGGCGCCCCGATCGGAGAGCGCGAGCGACGCGGGTTCGGCTACATGCCCGAGGAGCGCGGGCTGTACGCCGGAATGCAGATCCTCGATCAGCTCGTGTTCCTGGGCCGGCTGCATGGCCTGGGATCCCGGGCCGCGCACGACGCGGCGATACAGTGGACCGAGCGCCTGGGGCTCGCCGAGCGCCGCGCCGACAAGCTCGAGTCGCTGTCGCTCGGTAATCAACAGCGGGTTCAGCTCGCGGCGTCACTGGTTCACTCGCCGGACATGCTGATCCTCGACGAGCCGTTCTCAGGCCTTGATCCGGTGGCGGTCGACGCGTTCAGCGCGATCCTCGCCGAGCAGGCCGCCGGGGGCGCGACCGTGATCTTCTCGAGCCATCAGCTCGATCTGGTCGAGCACCTGTGCGAATCCGTGGCGATCGTCAATCGCGGACGCCTGGTCGTCGAGGGCAGCGTCGAGGCGCTTGCGCGCTCGGGACCGCAACGACTCGAGGTCAAGGTCGCCGGCGACCCCGTGGGCCAGTGGGCGCGCGGTGGGCTGGCCGGGGTGGACAGCGTGCAGAGCGGCGAGGACGGGAAGGTCATGCTGACCCTTGGCCCCGAATCGGGCGTCCAGCCGATCCTCGACGGGATCCTCGACGCGGCTCGGCGGGCGGGAGGGGTCGAGCACTTCAGCTTCACGCGCCGACGGCTGTCGGAGGTCTTCCGCGAGGCGGTCGGACTCGTCGATGCCCCGGACGAGATGCAGGGCTCGACCGGGCGACCGACCCCTCTCGCAGCCGGGATCGGGCGGCCGTGATCGGGGCGTGGTGGAGGGACACCTGGCTGATCGCCCGGCGTGACGGCGACGACCGGTTGCGGGCAAGATCCTTCCAGGTCACCACCGCGATCATGGTCATCGCCGTGGCCGCGGCGGTGCTGATCCCCGCGGCGATCGGCAAGCACCACAGCGTCCAGAAGGTCGGCGTGCTCGGCACCGCCGACCCGGCCCTTTCCCAGGCCGCGAGCGCGGCCGGACGCGTGACCGGAAACCGGGTCCGGATCATCCCCGTGGCGACCCTCGACGCCGCTCGCTCGGGTCTGCGCTCAGGGGCGCTGGTGGCCGTGATCGCCGACGGGCGCGAGGTGCTGATCAAGCAGCAGCCGGCCGGCGGGACCACCTCCTCGACGGGAACGTTCTCCGGGGCACTGGCGCAGCTGGTCGGACTGGTGCGCAGGCTGCCGCCCGGCGCGGCGCAGTCGGCGCTGACCCACGGGATCGCGCTGCCGATCCGTGGCGTCGAGGCGCCCCAGAGGAGCACCACGACCAGGGTCACGGGCTACGCCGTGGTCTTCCTGATCTATTTCGTGATCCTCTTCTACGGCATCCGCCTGACGCAGTCGGTCGGTGAGGAGAAGACGAGCCGAGTGGTCGAGGTGCTGCTCGCGACGGTGCGACCGACGCAGCTCCTGATCGGCAAGGTGATCGGCTTCGCGATGCTCGCGTTCACCCAGATACTCGCGCTCGGCGGCACGTACCTGGTGTGCGGCCTCGCCGTGGGCTCGAAGGCGATCCAGGGCACGGCGGGCGGGGTGGTGCTTCTCGGCGTGATCTGGTTGATCCTGGCCTACGCCCTGTACTGCTCGGCGTTCGCCGCCGCCGGGTCGATGATCACGCGCCAAGCCGACGCGTCCAACGCCGCCACGCCACTGATGATGCCCCTGATCCTCGTGTTCATCCTCTCGCAGGGCGTGCTGATCAACGGCGCCAGCACCTTCTACCACGTGCTGGCGTTCATCCCGTGGACGGCGCCGATCGCCATGCCGGTGCTGTTCGCCGTCGGTGCCGCGTCCGTCGGGCAGGTGGTCGTGTCGGCCCTGATCACCGTGGTCGCGATCGTCGCGACGGCTCGGGTCGCGGGCATCGTCTATCAACGTTCGGTGATGCGCACCGGTGCCCGCGTCAGGCTCCGTAAGATCCTGCGCGAGACCACCGGTTGAGCGCAAGCTCCTGCGGTGCGCCGGGGGGCGCGAGACGAGGTGCGAAGCCCGCACCGCCCGTCAGCGGCGACGACGGATTCGGTCGGCGAGCTCCCCGCAGGTGCCACCGAGCCGGTACCCGGCTTCACCCCAGGCGTGACGCCACTGCCGCGCCCGGTCGTGATCCCAGCCCCGGTTCCTGGCCAGAGCACGGCTCCCGCCGACGAGCGCCAGCAGGGAGGCGAGCACCGCCATCAGCACGAGCGGGATGGGCAGGCCGGCGTTCGTGGCCGCGGTCACCGAGATCAGGGGAACGGGGTTGCCACCGGCCGTGGTGCCCCCCCCGGTCGCGGAGGATCCGGCGCCGACGGAGGAGCCACCCGCTGGCGGGGCCTTGGCGGCGGCAGCCGCCGGCGCGCCCGCCGACCGGCAGGCGCCGATGGCGCGGGCGTTGGTCGCATTCTGGATCGCGACGATCAAACCCCCGGCGTACTGGCCGTCGCTGTAGGCCCCCTGCTCCTTCAGCGCGTCCTGGAGCTGGCGGGTGGTGAACTGACACGCGGGGATGGTGGCATTGTGGTTCAGATACGAGCGCTCAACCTTCAGGTAGATGCTCGCGTTGCTGGCCTGAGCCGCGCCCGCGGGCAGGGCCACGACCGCCATCAGCGCTAGGAGACACGTCCGGAGCTGGATCGACACGCTCCGGAAGCTACTAGCAGGCGCTCGAGCGGGAGCCACTCTCCCGCGGCGGCCAGCAGCCGGCGCTCGGGGCGCGCGACGTGTGGCAACGTCGCGACCGGCACGGACCCCAGTCGCTCGATGGTCTCGCGGTTGGAACGCTCGATCCGGCTCGCGACGGTCGGCCAGGGAGTGAGTACCACGGCGGCGACCTTAAGGCCCGCGCCACGCGCGGCCTCCAGGGTCAGCAGCGTGTGGTTGATGGTGCCCAGGCCGGGGCGGGCCGCGATCAGGACCGCCAGCCCGAGGTCGCGGGCCAGCGCTCGCACGTCGTAGCCGTCGGCGAGCGGGACCAGCAGGCCTCCGACGCCCTCCACGACGAGCAATTCGCCCTGGCGCGCGGCGGCCCGAATCTGCGTGTCCAGGGCCGCCGGCTCGATCGGCTCGCCCTCCAGCGCCGCCGCGAGATGAGGCGAGGCGGCGGCCCCGTAGGTGCGCAGCGCGACCTGGTCGGCTGGGCCGCCGGCGGCCAGGGCGAGCAGCTCGTGATCGTGGGGCCAGGGCGGATCGGGAGCCTGCGAGAGCCCCGTGATGACGGGCTTGCACGCCCGCACCGGGTGGCCGCGGGCGACCAGCGCAGCGAGGATGGCCGCGGCCAGGATGGTCTTACCGACGCCCGTGTCGGTGCCGGTCACGAACCAGCCCTGAAGTGCTGTCGACGCGGAGACGGGGCTAAGGGCCCGTGACCCTAGGCCGCCCGCGCGACCACGTCCGGTGCCGAGCGTCGACGGAGGTCGAGCCCGGCCGCCCTCGCCGCCTCGCCGAGCGTCCTCGCCGCGCCGCACAGCTCCTTCGCGCCGTGGGAGGCCATCACGCTCAGGCGCAGCCGCGAGGTCATGGGGGCAACCGTCGGGGGCCGGATCGCCTGGGCGAACACGCCACGGGCCAGCGCAGCGTCCGCGATCGCCGTGGCGAGCTCTGGCTGGCCCACGATGAGCGGCAGGATCTGGGCCCGGATCCCGTGCAGGTCGAAGCCCTCGTGCTCGAGCCCGGAGCGCAGCGTGGCGGCGTTGGCGAGCAGTCTGTGCGCGAGGCGGGGCTGCTCCTCGAGCAGCTCGAGCGCCGCGAGGGCCCCGGCAATCGCCGGCGGTCCCGGAGCGGTCGAGAAGATGAACGTGCGGGCAGCGTTGACCAGGTGGTGCGCCATCGAGGCATCGCAGGCCACGAATGCCCCGTATGAGCCCAGCGCCTTGCCGAGCGTCCCCACGATCACGTCGACCTCGTCCTCGAGCCCGACCTCGGCCAGCGCCCCGCGCCCGCCGGGCCCGAGCACGCCGGTTCCGTGGGCCTCGTCGACCATCACTCGAATGCCGCGCCGCTGGGCCAGGTCCACGATCTCGGTGAGGGGCGCGACGTCGCCGTCCATCGAGAACACGCTGTCGGTCACGATCAACGCCCCGCGGCCCTGGGCCTTGGCGATCCCCCATTCGAGGTGCGCGAGGTCGCAGTGGTCATACACGAACACCTCAGCGCGCGAGAGCCGGCAGCCGTCCGCGATCGAGGCATGGTTGAGCTCGTCGGAGAAGACCACATCACCGGCTCGCGCGAGCGCGGCGATCACTCCGGCGTTGGCCAGGTAGCCAGAGCCGAACAGGAGCGCCGCCTCGCGTCGCTTGAACGCGGCCAGGCGCTCCTCCAGCCGGCGGTGGATCGTCATCGTGCCGGACACCAGACGCGAGGCTCCGGCGCCGACGCCCCATCGCATCACGGCATCCGCCGCGGCCTCGCGCACCCGCGGGTGATCGGCGAGGCCGAGGTAGTTGTTCGAGCACAGCAGCAGGACCGGCTTGCCGTCGACGAGCACGCGCGGCCCCTGGGGACCGCTGATCAGACGGGTGCGACGATACAGGCCCAGCGCCTTCAGCTCGTCCAGCCGCGCCTCGATCTCGATCATGTGGCCAGACGATATGCGCGGTGCCGGACGGCATCGTTGCTGGGAGCTGGGCGCGAGCCGCAACGGCATCTCACACAGTCGCCCCCCCGCCCGCCGGGCGCTGGCGGGGGCGCCGGCCCACGAGCGATCGATCGGAGAATCATGCATAACGCGTCAATCGCGCTCCAGAAGCGAGTCCGTGCCGTGCTATGCACGCCCACATGCAAAACGCGACACGCGTTTGCCCTTAAGGCTCGAGTGTCAACCTATGCAGGTTCGTCAGACTATGGAGTCGCCCGCGGCCGCGATCCGCACCGCGATCGGCGGCGCGCAGCCGTGTGGCTTTGCCGTCACCGACCCGTGTTGGGCGCCCCGTCGGGCCGCGCCGGAACGCTGCGCTTGGGCGAGAAGCGCAGCTGGGAGGCGGGGTCCCACAGGCGCACCTCAAGCCGGTGGTCAGCCGGCTGGCTCACCGCCGAGGCGGTCACGGACGCGGAGACGGGCACGTCAGGCGTCCCGCCCTCCAGCCATCCGCTGCGATTGTCGGGTCGCGGGTTGGACCCGTTGTCCGGCTGGCGGGCGACGTTCAGCCCGAGCTCCTCGAACATCGTTCGGTCCTCCTCGGGCGTGTTGCCGAGGGTGGTCAGGAAGTTGCCCATCATCACGCCGTTGAGACCGGCCCTGACCGCGGTCGCCTGGAGCTCTCCGAGGTTCTCCACCCGCCCGCCACAGAGGCGGAACAGCGCGTCGGGCAGGATCAGGCGGAAGATCGCGATCCACTTCACGACTTCCCAGGGGTCCATCAGCTCGCGGTCGCCGAACTTCGTCCCCGGACGCGGGTTCAGCAGGTTGATCGGCACGCTCGTGGGGTTGATCGCGGCGAGCTCGAAGGCCATCTCGACCCGCTGCTCACGGGTCTCGCCGAGGTTGAGGATCCCCCCCACGCAGGTCTCCAGACCGGCCTGCTTGACGGCGTCGATCGTGCGCAGCCGGCCCTGGTAGCGGACGGTGGTGGAGACCTCCGGGTAATGGGACTCGGCGGTCTCGACGTTGTGGTGAACGCGCTGGATTCCCGCGTCCTTGAGCGCCTTGGCGCGCTGAGCCGACATGTGCCCGATCGAGGCACAGCGCTTGAGACCGGTGTGCTGCGCGACCAGACGCGCGCCCGCGAGCACCTTCTCGAAGTCGCGCTGCGAGAGTCCCTGCCCCTGCGTGACCATGCAGAAGCGGTGCGCCCCGGCGGCCTCGGCCGCTCGCGCGTGCTCCAGGATCTGCTCGGGCTCCATCATCGCGTGCAGCGGCGTGTCGGCCTCGGCGTAGCGCGACTGCGCACAGAAGCCGCAGTCCTCGGCGCACCCGCCGGACTTGGCGTTGACCAGCGAGCACATGTCGGTCGAGTCGGCGAAACGCTCGACCCGCGCTCTCCACGCCCGCTCGACCAGCGCCTCGATCTCGGCCGGATCATCGAGCTCGCCGAGGCCGAGCGCCTCCTCGGGGGTGATCAGTGGCGCCACGCGGAGAACATACGCGCGGGCGCGGACGACTCCGGGTGCTGGCCTGCCTTCAGCCTACTCGAGGACCACGAGCGTCTGGCCCTCGGACACCGATTCGCCCTCGGTGCAGCGGATCTCCTTCACCACGCCGGGATCCTCGGCCTCGACCGGCATCTCCATCTTCATCGACTCCAGCGTCACCACGGTGTCGCCTGGTTGCACGCTGTCCCCGATCTCGACCTCGACCTTCCAGACCGTGCCCGTGATGTGAGCCTCGACCTCGAACAATGGACCGACCCTCCTGTACTCGTGGGATCGGCGGCAGGATAGTGTCGAGCGTGGACGGCCCGACTATCTATTCGGTCCAACGCGCCCGCCAGTAGCGTCGGCGCAGCGCGGCCGCGATCAGTGCCCCGAGCGGTCGGCTGTTCGACAGTCGGTAGTCGCGCGTGGCTCCGGGGCGCTTCTGCGCCCATCCGTACCAGGCGTCCTCGCGGACGAAGCGGGTGAACGACGGGTGCTGCCTGACGATCAGCTCGAACACGGCGAGCAGATGGGGCTCCGAGCACTCGCTCCGAGAGAGCGGGCCGAGGGGGCGGCCGTCCCCACTGGGGACGATCCAGGGATTGTGGTCGTAGGTCCATTCGAGGTCGTCCATCAGCAGCCAGCCCTCGGGGCGCAGCAGCTTCTCGACCAGAACGACCGCCAGGCCGTCGACGTTCCAGTTCTTGGAGCCGTCGAGGTAGCAGAAGTCATACCGGGGGCGGCAGTTGCCCTGCGGATCGCTGGCGGCGGCGATCTGCTCCCTGAGGTACCAGTTGTAGGAGCTGTCACGGCGGACGATGGTGACGCGGTGGGCGATCCCCGCCCGCGCGAGCACCTGCTCCGGAGCGGGGTCGTAGGCCGCGCCGCCGTGGTCCAGGGTGGTCAGATGACCGCGCCCGTTGGCCTGCAGCGCCGCGGCCATGTACGCCGCCGAGACACCGTGCGCGGTTCCGAGCTCCAGCACCTGCTCGGGGCCCGTGGTGCGGATGTGGTCATAGACCCGGCGGCCGAGGACAGGGGTCATGAACGGGATGCCTGCCACTGACGCCGCCACCGCTTCGAACTCCATGCCGGGATCTTGGCACGAGCAGTTGTCGCTACTTCCCGCGTTTTCCGGAATCCGTCCGAGCCGCATGCTTGACTAATACCCAACGTATGAGGTTGGATCGTCGGTGTTGGATCGTGCGTGAGGAAGGAGGCAGATGGCGGATCCCGAGATCTTCATCAGCTCGTGTTCGCGCAGGGAGCTGGCCCGCCGGCGCCCCACGCGAGCCGCGCTTCGCATGCAGTTCCTCATCGCGGTGCTCCTGCTGCTGGCCGCAGTCGCGGCGTTCCTCGCCGGCGGGGGATGGTGATCGCGCCCGAGCGACATCTCGGGCGACATCGATAGGGGGGCCTGCAGGCCCCCCTACAGAATTGGACGCTCTTGATCCTCGCGATTGACCAGGGGACGACCGGAACCACCTGCCTCGTATTCGACTTCGAGGCCGAGTTGAGGGGCCGTGCCTACCGCGAGCTGGGGCAGCATTTTCCCCAGCCCGGATGGGTGGAGCACGATCTGGAGGAGATATGGGAGCTCACGCAGGCGGTCGCGGGGGAGGCGCTGCAGGACGCCGCCGTCGGGCCCGGCGAGCTGCGTGCGGTCGGGATCACCAACCAGCGCGAGACCGTGTGCGCGTGGGATCCCGGCACCGGTGAGCCGCTCGCCCCCGCCATCGGATGGCAGGACCGCCGGACGGCGGCGCGCTGTGACCAGCTGCGCGAGGACGGGTTCGAGCCGCTGGTCCGGGAGCGGACGGGCCTCGTGCTCGACCCGTACTTCTCGGCCACCAAGATCGAGTGGCTCCTGCGGAACGTGCCGGGGTTGCCCGAACGGGCCCGCGACGGCCGAGCGCTGTTCGGCACCATCGACGCATGGCTGATCTTCAAGCTGACCGGCGAGCGCGTGACCGACCCCTCGAACGCCGCGCGGACGATGCTGCTGGACATCGAGCGCGGCGAGTGGGACCCGGAGCTGCTGCACCGCTTCGCCATTCCCGAGCACGCGCTGCCGGCGCTGGGCTCCAGCGCGGGCCCGGTCGGTACCACCCGCGCACACGCGCTGCACGGTCACGAGGTGCCGGTGGCGGGAGTGGCCGGTGACCAGTCGGCGGCGCTGTTCGGTCAGGCCTGCATCGATCCGGGATTGGGCAAGAACACCTACGGGACCGGCTCGTTCGTGCTCCAGAACGCCGGCTACCGGCCGCCCCCGACCGTGCCGGGCCTGCTCAGCACGATCGCCTGGGGGATCGGCGGGCGCCTGACCTACGCGCTCGAGGGCTCGATCTTCGTCACCGGCGCGGCGGTGCAGTGGCTACGGGACGGGCTCGGGCTGATCGCGAACGCGGCGCAGACCGAGGCGCTGGCGGCCTCGCTGCCCGGCAACGACGGTGTGTACTTCGTGCCCGCGCTGACCGGCCTCGGGTCGCCGCACTGGGACCCGTACGCTCGGGGGACGATCGTCGGGTTGACGCGCGGCTGCACGCGCGCACATCTGGTGCGCGCGGCGCTCGAGGCGATCGCGTATCAGACGGTCGACGCGGTGGTCGCGATGCAGGACGCCAGCGGTGTGGAGCTGACCGAGCTGCGGGCGGACGGAGGCGCGAGCACGAACGCTTGGCTGATGCAGTTCCAGGCCGACGTGCTCGGCGTGCCCGTGGTGCTGCCGGAGATCGAGCAGACCACCGCGCTCGGGGCGGCGTATCTGGCCGGCATCGGCACCGGCGTCTGGACGATCGACCGCGTGGCGGGGAGCTGGCGGGAACGGCGGCGCTATGAGCCGGCGATCGGACCTGACGAGCGTGAGACGCTCCTGCACGACTGGCGCCGCGCGCTGGGGCGTGCGCGCGCCTGGGTGGAGGCGTAGCCTGGGCGCCGTGGCCCCGGATGACGACGCGCTCGATCTCGATCTGCTCGCCGCCTCGCTGCGGGCCGACGCCGGCGACCTGGGAGCGTTCGTCGAGGGCCTGGCCGACAAGCTCGAGGGCGTGCTGCCCGGCCGGGTGAGCGTGGAGCGTGCCCGCCGCGGGTTGCGGAGTCCCAAGCTGGTGCGCAAGATCGTCGTGGACGCCGGCGGGGAGCGCCTCGAGCTGCTGCGCGATGGGAGCGCGATCGAGACTCGCTGCGCGCATGTGTCCGGCGGGATCGTCCTGAAGACCGTTGTGCTCGACACCGACAGCTGGCTGGCCGCGCTCGGCGCGGCGCTGAGCGGCGAGGCCGCACGCAGCGAGCAGACCCGGCAGGCGCTGGCTCGGCTGCTGCTCGACTAGGCGCCGCGGGGGTATCTTCCGGCAGGCGATGAGCACCGACGTCGAGCTCAAGCCGCAGGTCTACAAGGACTTGCGTCCGAAGGAGTACTTCGACTCCTTCCACGAGCGGGTGCGCACGCGCGAGCCCGAGCCGGTCTACGAGCTCGTGCGCGTGGTCTCGACACTGAACGCGCTGATCACCTTCCGAGCGCGTGGCATCGACACTCAGAACGTGCCCAACGGCCCGGTGATCCTCGCGCCCAACCACGCCTCGTTCATGGATCACTTCTTCACCGGCGCGTTCATCCGGCGCCGGGTCCAGTTCATGGGCAAGTCCCAGCTGTTCGGCCCGAGCCTCACCAGCTGGGTGTACACCCATGGCGGAGTCTTTCCCGTGCGCCGCGGCCACCACGACGAGGAGGCGTTCATCAGCGCGCTGGCAATCCTCGCCCGTGGTGGCGCGGTGGTCATGTACTGCGAGGGTGGGCGCTCCCGCACCGGCAAGCTGGCCGACGAGGCGAAACCGGGGATCGGACGGTTGGCGCTGCAGTCCGGGGTGCCGGTGGTCCCGGTCGCGATCCTCGGCTCCTACCAGGTGCGCAACTGGAAGCGGCTGCACTTCCCGAAGGTGACGATCTCCTTCGGCTCACCGTTTCAGTTCGAGGTGATCGAGCACCCCGGTCGCGAGCGCCAGCAGGAGGCCGCGGACTTCATCTTCGCCCGGATCAGGGAGCGCCACGACGAGCTGTCGGCGCTCGGTCACCGGGGGGCGTTGCGAGCGGCGCGTGAGCGCCGGCGGGCAGACCGAGCTCCTCGATCGCGGCCTCGCGCAGCTTGAACTTCTGCACCTTGCCGGTGACGGTCATCGGGAAGGAGTCGACGAACCTGACGTAGCGGGGGACCTTGAAGTGGGCGATCTGGTCGCGGCAGAACTCACGCACCGCCTCCTCGGTGAGCGTCGCGCCTGTACGTCTGCGGACCCACGCCATCGACTCCTCGCCGTAGCGCTCGTCCGGCACGCCGATCACCTGCACATCGGCGATCTGCGGGTGGGTGTAGAGAAACTCCTCGATCTCGCGGGGATAGACGTTCTCCCCGCCGCGGATGATCATGTCCTTGATCCGCCCGACCACGCGCACGTAGCCCTCGTCGTCCATGGTCGCGAGGTCGCCCGTGCGCATCCAGCGCTGCGGGTCGATCGCCTCGGCGGTGCGCTCGGGGTCCTTCCAGTAGCCGCTCATGACGCTGTAGCCGCGGGTCTGCAGCTCTCCCGCCTCGCCGCGGGGCAGGGTCTGTCCGCTCTGGGGATCGGTGACCCGGATCTCGAGGTGGGGATGGACGCGACCGACCGTCGCGGTCCGGCGGTCGGGATCGTCATCGGAACCGGTCTGGGTGGAGACCGGGGAGGTCTCCGTCATGCCGTAGCAGATCGCCACCTCCGCCATGTGCATCCGGTCGATGACCTGCTTCATCACCTCGGTGGGGCACGGCGAGCCGGCCATGATCCCGGTCCGCAGCGCGCTGAGGTCGAATTCGCCAAAGCGCGGGTGGGCGAGCTGCGCGATGAACATCGTCGGGACTCCGTAGAGGCTCGTACAGGATTCGTCTGTACATGCCTGCAGCGTCGCCTCCGGATCGAAGGACTCGGCGGGATAGACGATGCACGCGCCGTGGGTGGTGGCGCCGAGGTTGCCCATCACCATCCCGAAGCAGTGATAGAGGGGAACGGGGATGCAGACTCGATCGGCCTCGGTGTAGTGCAGGAGCTCGGCCACGAAGTACCCGTTGTTGAGAATGTTGTGGTGGGTGAGGGTGGCGCCCTTGGGAAAGCCGGTGGTGCCGCTCGTGTATTGGAGGTTGATCGGATCGTCGAACTCGAGCTGCACCCTCGCCGTGGCGAGCCGGTCGGGGTCGGCGGGAGCGGACGCGAGCGTTTCCCACTCATCGGTGCCGAAGAACACCGCCCGCTCGAGCTCCGGGAGGCTCGCGCGCACCTGGCGGACCATCTCGACGAAGTCCGCGTCCCTGAGCCCGGGCGCGGCGAAGATCCAGCGGCAGCCCGACTGACCGAGCGCGTACTCGAGCTCGGTGAGCCTGTAGGCGGGATTGATGTTGACGAGGATCACCCCGAGCCTCGCCGTGGCGTACTGGACGAGCGTCCACTCGAAGCGGTTGGGGCTCCACACCCCGACGCGGTCGCCCTGGCGCAGGCCCTGCGCGAGCAGCGCGCTCGCCAGTCGGTCGACCGCCTGCTCGAGCTCCCCGTAGCTGTAGCGCACGCCCTGGTGGCAGGAGATCAGCGCATCGGCGTCGGGGAAGAGCGCAACGGTCCGGCCGAGGTTGTCCCCGATCGTCTCACCGAGCAGCGGCGCCGGCCAGGCCCCGTGTGCGTAGGACAGCATTGGTTCTCCTTGCTCGTTGGGGGGTCGCGAGCTCGCGGGTCGCAGGGTCGCGATCCTACCGCCGGGTTGGGCTGGTTTCGGCCGGCGGAGGCTTGTGCGCCATCCCCAGCCTCAATGACGCTCGCGCGGCGTCAGCTCGATCTGAAGCGGGGACTGCGTCGCCGCCTCGTGGTCGACCTGAAGGGTCGTGTGCCGGAGGTCATATCGTTCCTCCAGCATGCGCTGCAGGGCTCGACGGCGCTCGTGGCAGTCGTCGCCGGCACGCACGACCACGTGCGCGGAGAGCGCCGGGAAGCCCGACGTGACCTCCCAGACGTGTAGGTCGTGGACCTCGACCACACCCGGCTGCTCGGCGAGCACGCGTCCGATCCGGTCTGGCTCCATGCCCTCCGGCGCTGCTTCCATGAACACTCGCGCGGACGCCTTCAGCAGTCCGAAGGCGGCGTACAGCAGCAGGGCGGAGATGAGCAGCGACGCGATCGCGTCAGCGCGCGAGAAGCCCGTGGCCAGGATCACGATGGCGGCCGCCGCGGTGGCGATGAAGCCGTACAGATCGGTCAGGATGTGGCGATAGGCGCCCTCCAGGTTCAGGCTCCGGTCCGTTTCTCCACCGCTGAGCATCCGCGCCGCCAGCAGGTTCACGGCCGCACCAACCAGTGCCACGACGAGCACGACGCCGCCCTGCACGGCCGGTGGCGAGGCCAGCCGGCTGATCGCGTCGTAGATGATCAGCACCGCCAGCACGAGCAGGGTGACGCCGTTGGCCTGTGCGCTCAATATCTCCGCCCGGCCCAGGCCGTAGGTCATCGACCCGCGGGCCGGCTTGGCCGCAAGCCTCGCCGCGGCGAGCGAGAGCGCCAGCGCGCCCGCATCGGTCAGCATGTGGGCGGCGTCGGAGAGCAGCGCCAGCGAGGAGGCGAGCAGTCCCGCGACGACCTCGACCACCATCAGCCCGAGGATCAGCGCCAGCGCGCCCATCAGTGAGCGCCGATCGGCGGCACGATGGTCGTGGCCGTGCCCGCCGGGTCCGTGGGTGTGCCCGTGCCCCATGGGGGAATGGTACGACGCTCCTGAGGCGTCAGTTCGAGGACGGGTCGGCGGGCATGCGAGCCACCAGGGTGTAGCTTCCTCCCTTGCGTCTGAGCACCGTTGACCACAGCTCACGGGGCGTATCCGAGAAGGCGTCCTCGCCGCGGGCGGCCTCCGTGATCCAGTCGCCCCGCTCCAGCTCCCCGTCCAGTTGATCGGGACCCCAGCCGGCGTGACCGACGAACGCCCGTCCGCGTCGGACGCCGACCACGGCCTCGGGAGCCCCTGAGCTGGCTCCGAGCACGCCGACGTCGTCGAAGGCCAAGATCGCGGCATCGTCGGGATCCTCGAACTGCGCCAGGACGACCACCGCGGAGGGTGCGACCGGACCGCCGACGAACAATCGGTCCTTCAGATCGACCACAAATTCGGTTGCGAGCTGCGGCACCGCGTCGCCGACGGTCGTCTCGGAGGGGCGGTTGAGCACCAGGCCGAACGCGCCTTCGACCGTGTGCTCGACCACCAACACCACGGTCCGCCAGAAGTTGGGGTCGGGCAGCGCGGGCCCTGCGATCAGCAGCTGTCCGGTGAGCGAGTCCATCCGCCGCGTCTACCCGCGCCGAGACGCGAAGTACCAGCGCCGAGACGCGAAGTACCAGCGGCGCAGCGTCTCGGACGGACTAGAGCCCGTAGGAGCGCCCGATCACGTCGAGCATGATCTCGTCGGTTCCGGCACCGATCCGGTTCAGGCGCAGATCGCGCCAGCAGCGCTCGATCCCGTATTCCTTCATGTAGCCGTTGCCGCCGTGGATCTGGATGCACTCATCGGCTACCTCAACCGAAATCCGGGCCGCGTGGAGCTTGGCCATCGTGATCTCCCGCACCGGGTACTCCCCGTTCTGAAACCGCCAGGCCGTCGTGTAGACCATTTGGCGCGCGGTCTCGATCTTTGTCGCCATCTCGGCGAACTTGTGGCGGATGACCTGGAAGTGACCGATCGGCCGTCCGAACGCGGTGCGCTGCCTGGCGTATTGCAGCGTGCGGTCGAACACGTGCTGGGCACCGGCCACCGAGCCCGCGGCGTTGATCAGCCGCTCGCCCTGAAGCTCCCACATGATGTGGTAGAAGCCCTTACCGACCTCGCCGAGCACGGCGGACACCGGAACACGCACGTCCTGAAAGGCCAGCAGGGCGGTGTCGGACGCGTGCATTCCGAGCTTCTGCAGGCGCTCCTCCCGAATCACCCCCGGAGCATCCATCGGCACGAGGAACAGCGTGAAGCCCGACCCGGCTCGCGAGTCCTCGCAACCGTTGCCTGCGCCGGCCTGGGGCTCGGTCCTGGCCGCGAGCACGATCGCGTGGGCGCGGTGGCCGTTGGTGATGAACGTCTTGGAGCCGTTGATCACGTATTCCTCGCCGTCCCGGACGGCACGGGTCTTGATCCCCGCCACATCGGACCCCGCATCCGGCTCGGTAATCCCGAGGCAGAGGATCTTCGTCCCCTGGATCGCCGGAACGACCCACTGGCGCTTCTGGTCCTCGGTCCCGAAGGCCAGAATCGGCGGCATCGCCATATCGGTGTGGACCGCCACGCCCATCCCGAGCCCGCCTGATTGCGCGTGCACGATCTCCTCGGCGAGGACCAGGCTCGAGTAGTAGTCACCCCCCTGGCCGCCGTACCGCTCGGGCTTGTCGAGCCCGAGGAAGCCGAGCTCACCCATCCGCCCGAACACCCAATCGGGAAACGTGGTCTCCTCCCACTCCTCCGCGTGGGGCGCCAGCTCCTTGATGACGAAGCGACGGATCGACTCGCGCAACTGCTCGTGCTCGTCGCTGAAGATGAAGTGCTTGCGACGGGCGACGAAGTCTGGCTTGAGGACCTCGACCGCGGCCATGTTGCGATGGTAGCTTCGCGCAGGTCATGGCCTACGCCACGCTTCGGTATGAACTCGCCGCCACCGGGGTCGCGACGATCGCGCTCGACCAGCCGCAGACGCGCAACGCCCTGTCCGACGAGCTCCTCGGGGAGCTGATCGCCGCGCTGCAGGACGCTCGCGAGGACGATGCCGTGCGCTGCGTGGTGCTGACCTCGACGCACGATGCGGCGTTCTCCAGCGGGGGCAACCTCGTCGGGTTCGCGGCGCAGTCACCGCTTGTCCACAAGCACCGCGACAGCGAGCGCTTCCCTCGCGTGTTCGGACTCTTGGGAGAGCTGAGCAAGCCGTCGATCTGCGCCGCCAACGGTCATGTGCTCGGGGGGGCTCTGGGGTTGGCGCTGGCCTGCGATCTGATCGTGGCGCGCGAGGACGCTCAGTTCGGTACCCCCGAGATCAACGTCGGATTGTTCCCGTTCATGGTCATGGCGCTGGTCTACCGCAACATCGGACGCAAGCAGACCAACGAGCTGCTTTTGCTCGGGGAGCAGATCTCGGCCCGGGAGGCCCACCGGATCGGGCTCGTCAACCGCGTTGAGCCGGCGGATCGATTCGACGCCGCCGTGCGCGAGTGGTCCGAGCACCTCGCCCGCAGGTCGCCGCTGCTGATGAAGCTCGGCAAGGACGCGATCTTTCGTCAGCAGGACATGGCCTTCGCCGACGCGCTGGACTTCCTGCGCTCGCAGCTCACGATTGCCCTCTCGACGCACGACGCCCAGGAGGGTGTGCGGGCCTTCCTGGAGAAGCGCGATCCGGTGTGGACGGGACGGTGACCCTGCCCCTCGAGGGTCTGAAGGTCCTCGATCTGAGCCGGCTGCTCCCCGGCGGCTTCTGCTCGCTCCTGCTGGCCGACTTCGGCGCGGACGTGATCAAGGTCGAGGACACCGGCGCGGGTGACTACCTGCGCTGGTCCGAGCCGCATTACGAGGGCGTCGAGCCCACCACCGCCAGCGCCCTGTTCCTGGCTCTCAACCGCGGCAAGCGCTCGATCCGCGTGGACCTGAAGACCGATGACGGCCAAGCGGTGCTGGTGCGCCTGGCCCGCGACGCCGACGTGCTGCTCGAGTCCTTCCGCCCCGGGGTGCTCGAGCGCCTCGGCGTCGGATACGAGCGGCTCTCGCAGCAGAACCCCGGTCTCGTCTACTGCGCGATCACCGGCTACGGGCAGGACGGTCCGAACCGCGACCGGGCCGGGCACGACATCAACTATCTGGCCCTGAACGGGATCCTCGGGCTGACTGGGGACGCCGACGGCCCGCCGGTCCAATCCGCGGCTCAGATCGCCGATCTGGGCGGTGGGGCGCTGATGGCGCTGGTGGGGATCCTGGTCGCGCTGCGTGAGCGCGAGCGCTCGGGCCAAGGCCAGATCGTCGATTGCTCGATGTTCGACGGGGCGCTCTCGTGGCTCGCGTTGCTGGCCGCGCAGGCGCTTGCGGGTGACCGTGCTCCCGCCCGGGGTGAGCTCGCGCTGGCCGGCTCGCTCACCTGCTACCGGCCCTACCGGTGCGCGGACGGACACGTCACGCTGGGTGCGCTGGAGCCGAAGTTCTGGACCGCGTTCTGCACCGCGGTCGGGCGGGACGATCTGCTCGGGGCCGCCTTCGATCCGCCCGGCTCGGACGCCCATCGCGCCGTCGCAGAGATCTTTGCCGGGCGCACGCTTGAGCAGTGGCGCCGGTTCGCCTCCGAATGCGACTGCTGTCTCGAGCCGGTGCTCGACCTCGACGAGGTGCTCATCTCCCCGCTGGTCGCCGCGAGGGAGATGGTCGTCGAGCTGAGTCAGCCTGGGTCTCAGCGGCCCGTGAGGCTGCTGGGACTGCCGTTGAAGCTCAGCCGCACCCCGGGCGACCCGACCCGCGGCTGCGGACCGGGCCTGGGGGATCACACCGACGAGGTGCTCCGTGACGCCGGGTTCGGCCGGCCCGAGATTGCCGCGCTCCACGCGTCGGGCGCTGTGGCCGGTCCCGGGGACAACATCCACAGACCGTTCATGAGCGCCTGAGCGACGAGATGGGCCCCGGCCTGATCCCGCAGGATCAGGCGGGGCACATCGTGGTCGAGGGGCGTTATCCTCGATTTGACCGACTGACCGGTCAATCAACTCCGAGCGCGATCAGCGAGGCCAACTGGGTGTCATGCACCGCAAGATCAGACAAGCGCCGCGTGATTCTGGATGCTGCGGTGCGAGTCTTCGCCCGTCAAGGGTTCCATACCTGTCGAGTGTCGGATATCGCCGACGAGGCCGGGGTGGCCTACGGCCTCGTCTACCACTACTTCTCCTCCAAGGAGGCGATCCTCGACACCCTGTTCCTGGAACGGTGGGACGTGATGCTGGCGGCGATCGCCGAGGCCGATGCCTCCGAGCGCTCGCCGCGGGACAAGCTGCACGCAATCGCGGCGTTCATCATCGATTCCTACGGCCACGACCCCGAGCTGATGAAGGTGATCATCGTCGAGGTCACTCGAGCTGCGAATACCTTCGGCCGCACCCACCTGGGGAAGATCCGCGACGCCTACGCCCAGATCGCCGCGATCGTCGCCCGTGCTCAAGCCGAGGGCGTGTTCCGCGCCGAGATCACGCCGGAGTTCGCCGCACAGGCCTTCTACGGCTCGATCGAACAGGTGCTCAGCGGCTGGATCTTCGACAGCGTCCCCGTCGGGGAGGCGGAGCTCGAGCACGCCAAGACGCTGATCGTGGAGACGATCTGTCGCGGCCTGGAGAGGTGACGTGGACGCCGCGGATCTCTCCCCCCGCCGCGATTCTGATTGAATCCAACCCGATGAAGGAGAGTCCATTGATGAAGCGATTGATGTGGTCGGGATTGCTCGCCGGCATGGGTGCGCTCGCCACGCTTGCCTCGACACGCGTTGCCGGTCTGATCTGGAAGCGCGTGTTCGACGAAGAGCCCCCTGAGTGACCGACCCGCCCGAGACGATCAAGTGGCTGCCGGGGCAGCCAGGGGTTGGCGGCAGTACTCGCGCTGAGCCCGCTGCTCCGGCTGAGCCGGCCGCCCCGCGCAGCGGATCGTCCCCCGGACGCCCCTCGCCACCGCCAGCGGTCGCCCCGCCACCGCCCGCGGTCGTGGTGCAGCCGCCGGGTGTCTCCTCGGGATCGCCGGCGGGGGCTCCGCTGCCCGCGACTTCTCCACCATCGCCGTCGGCGACGGCCGCATCGCCGCTCGCCCAGACCGCCGGTAGCGTCATTGCCATCGCCGAGCAGCGTCCCGAGGTCGCAGTGGGTGGCGTTTTTGTCGGTGGATTCCTGCTCGCTCTGATCCTCAAGCGCATTGCCCGCTGAGAACGGCCCCGCCGAGAACATCGCCGCCGCGGTGACGGAGGTCTCCGAGCGGGTGACGACGTTGATCCACGACGAGATCGAGCTCGCCAAGGCCGAGGTGATCGACAAGGTCTCGAGCCTCGCCAGGGGGGCAGCCGCGGTCGCCGCGGGCGCCGTGTTCGGGGTGTTCGCACTCGTGTTCGGCCTGAGCACACTGGCATGGGGCCTCGACGCCATCTTCACCAGCTCGGCGGGCTCGATCTGGATCGGGTTCCTGATCGTGTTCGTGCTCCTGGCTGGGGCGGCAGTCGGCGCGTTCCTGTTCGCGTGGCGCAAGCTCAAGGTGGGAGTACCGAAGCCCGAGATGGCGATCGACGAGGCGAAGAAGATCCGCGCCACGGTCAGCAGCCGGTCCGAGAGCGAGCGTTAGTGCCGGCGCGGACCCCCGAGGAGATTCGGGCCTCGATCGAGCACAACCGGAAAGAGCTGGGGACCTCGCTCGACAAGCTGCGCGTCGAGGTCGTGCAGCTGACCGACTGGCGCGCGCAGCTGCGCCCCCATCAGCAGCAGATCATGATCGGGGCGGGGGCGGCCGGCTTCGTGCTCGGCGGAGGCATCGCCGCACTCGGGTCGCTGGTGTTCGGGGGTCGCCGACGGCGCGAGCGCAGGCGCGGTCAGTAGCTACAGCAGAGAGCTCGGCACGCCGCCGGCGCCGAGCAGGCCGGGGCCCACGTGGGTGCCGATCACCGGTCCGACCTCTGATACGGCGACCGGATCGCAGCCGAAGATCTCCCGGCCCCGCTCGGCGAGCTGGGCCGCCTCGCGGGGGGCTTGAATGTGCTGGATCATCCACGCGTCCGCCCCGTCCTGCTGGCGGGTGCGCAGCAGCTCGACCAGCCGCTCGAAGGCGCGGCGAGAGGTCCGAACGCGATCGATCGGCGTGATCTCCGACTCGACGGTGAGGATCGGCTTAATCCTCAAGGCCGTCCCCAGCCACGCTTGAGCGCCGGCGATCCGTCCACCCCGGCGCAGGTACTCGAGGGTGTCGACCGCGAACCACATCTTCAGCGCCGCGCGCGCGGCGCGCGCGTGCTGGGACACCTCGGCGGCGTCCGCGCCGGTCCGCGCGGAGGCGGCGGCGGCGAGCAACACGAATCCCTGCCCCCCGCACGCGGTCTCCGAGTCGAGCACCCGCACCCGCGCGGCGCGCGGACCGAGCTGGTCGCGAGCCTGCTGGGCCGAGCGGACGGTCCCCGACATCCCCCCCGCGAGGTGGATCGAGACGACGTCGTGACCTGCGTCGAGCAACCGCTCGTACACCGCCAGGAAGTCGCCGATCGAGGGTTGCGAGGTCGTGGGCAGCGCGGCCATCGCGCCCAGCCGGGCGTAATAGGCGTCGTAGTCGGTGATCTCGCTCTCGCGACGGGCCTGATCGTCGAGGTGGATGTACAGGCTCACCTCGTGGATCTCCTGCTCGGCCACGAGCTCCCGGGGGAGGTAATGGCACGTGTCAGAGACGATGGCGACCCCCATGGCGCCACCCTACCAGTGGCTCGCGTCCCCTTCGGGATGCCCATCGGCTCGGGTGCTGGCCGCGGGACCGGGCCCGAGCTCACGAATCGCAGACGCCGAGGCCCCGCTCACGAACCGCAGGCGCCGAGGCCCCGCTCACGAACCGCAGACGCCGGGCGCGCATCCGCGCGCGCCCGGCTGGAACGCAAACGCCGACGTCGGCGCCGCGAGATTGCGGCGCCGAGAAGGCTAGAGTCGGTTCTCGATCGACAGTGGTGCGGCCTGCGCGACGCTGGCCTGGGCAACGGGCGGCTCAGCCGGCGATGCGTTCAGTCCGAGTGCCTGCTGCAGCTCACCGGATTCGTACATCTCCGTCACGATGTCGCAGCCGCCGACGAGCTCTCCGCCGACGAACAGCTGCGGGATGGTCGGCCAGTTCGACAGCATGGAGAGCTCCTGCCGGATCCGTGGGTCGGGCAGGACGTCGATGGCGGCAAACGGCTGGTCGAGCGACTGCAGCATCGCCACCGTTCGGGCGGAGAAGCCGCAGGCCGGAGCTTCGGGGGTGCCCTTCATGAACAGGACCACCGGGTTCTGTGAAATTGCACTTTGGACAGCGTCGCGCATCGAATTCGGGTTATCGTCGATCATCATTCCTCGCTCAGCTTGGTCTGGATGGCAAGTGCGTGAATGCGGCCGCCCATCTCGGGCCCGAACACGTCGTAGACGAGCCGGTGCTGGGCGAGTCGATTCAGGCCGCGGAACGCTGGAGCGCAGACCACGGCGTTGAAGTGGTGGCCGTCGCCGCTGACCGTCGCGCTGGCGCCAGGGATTCCAGCTTCGATCCGTGCCTTCAGTTCCTCGGGGGTGGCGGACACGTAGGCAAGGGTAGCGACCCGCGAGGACCGGCTGAAGGCATCCACCGCGGGCTCGGTCGGCGACCTGGCGGACCCTCGTCCGTCCGGGGGACGCCCTGGCTATACTGATGAACATGATCACATTGACCGACAAGAGTGCCGAGAAGGTCCGCGAGTTCCTCGCGTCGCAAGCCGCAGTGGCCGATACGTCGGGATTGCGCGTCGGGGTCCGGGGCGGAGGCTGCTCAGGCTTCCAGTATGCGCTGGCGTTCGACGAGCAGCATGACGATGACACCGTGTTCGAGGACAAGGGGATCCGTCTCCTGGTCGACCGTCCCAGCCTTCCGTACGTCAAGGGCTCCGTGATCGACTTCGTGGATGGTCTTCAGGGCGCTGGATTCAAGGTGGAGAACCCGAACGTGATCGCAGCCTGCGGCTGCGGCTCCTCGTTCCGCGTCGCCGAGCCGGAGGAAGTCTCCGCCGTTTAGCTGGTCGCCCGCCGTTTGGTTAGCCGGTGGTGAATGAAGAGCAGCTACGTCTGCAGGGCGACGTAGCCCATCTTGAGCGCGGGGGTTACAGCACAACCCACCTGCGAGCGCGGGACGGTTGTGCTCTCAGCCCCGCAGGGCGGGGGTTACAGCACAAACGTCCGCCCCGACGCTGGGGGTTGTGCTCTGACCCCCATCAGATCGGTCCGGTTGGAGCCAACCAGAGAGCGAGCGAGGAGAGCGAGCCACCCCGTCACCCCGTGTCCCCATCGCCTCGCCGCTGCAACGGCGCGAGCCATTCCCCGGGCAGTAGGTGACCGAGGTGCCCGACGTAGTCAGGCGCGACGCGTCGGGCCAGCGCCTCCGCCGGGCGTCCCGCGATGAACGGAAGGAGATCCTCGAACAGCAACAGGGCCGAGATGTTGGGTGCGATCTGGAAGTCGGCCGCGTTCAGCTCGCGTCCGTTCAGCAGTCCCTGCTCGATCCACCGATCGACCTGGGTCAGCCGCGCCGGCAGAAGCGCGAGATCTTCCCTTCCGGCGTCGTCCGATGCTCGGTGCATACCCGAGGCCAGCCGCACGATCACCGGCGCGAGCATCCGCAGGACCAGACGCATCGGCATGCCCCAGTCGGTGCTCATCACGCTCGCGAAAGCCGCGGGATCGCGCCTGGCGGCGCAGTAGAAGACCCGTCGCGTCGCGTTCTGGAGCTCCTCCCCCCAACGCTCGGCCTCCTGCACTGCGGCGCGACGCGCCGGCTCGGCTGGAAACAGCGGCCGCTCGGGCTCGAGCTCATCGAGAAACCGTGAGATCGAGCGCGTTCCCTGGACCCGCTGGCCGTCGGTCTTGAGCGCCGGTACGGCCATCGTCTGAAAGCCGAGCGCGAGCAGCGCGAACGTGTGCAGACCGGGCGGAAGCTTCACGTTCACGTACTCGATGCCCTTGTGCTCCAGCATCAGACGGGCCGTATAGACAGCGTTGGAGCCGGGAAACATGTAGAGCTTCACTTTGTGTGCGCCAGCTTCGACCGCGGGGTGCTCGAGGTGCGGGTCCCCAGGCCCGAGCAGCGTAAGCCACGCAAGGTCTCGATCTCCGTCCGTGGCGATACGCCGGCGATCGACGGATCCGAGCGCCACGAAGCTGACCCCGAGCCAGGCGCCCTTGCGGCCTGAGCGCGGCGGTGAGTAGGGTCCGGGCCGTGTTCACGGTCCGGACCCGCTCGTCTGACGGGCTCGCGCGCACGGGAACGCTGAAGCTCTCCCGCGGCGAGGTCTCCACGCCCGCGTTCGTGCCGCTGGCTACGAGGGGCGCGGTCAAGACGCTCGACTCGAGCGAGGTCGCGGCGCTCGGCTACGAGCTGATCCTCGGCAACACGTTTCATCTCATGCTGTCCCCCGGGGCCGAGCTCGTCCGCGAGCTCGGCGGCCTGCATGAGCTCATGCGCTGGGAGCGGCCGATCATCACCGACTCAGGCGGCTTTCAGGTCTTCTCGATGGGGCACGGCGGTGTCGCAGACGAGATCAAGGGGCGCGGGCGCAGCGGCGCGGGCGCCGGCGCCGTGCTGGCGATCGACGAGGCGGGGGTGCGGTTTCGTTCCTACCGGGACGGCGGTGAGCGGTTCATCGGCCCGGAGAGCTCGATGGCGCTCCAAGCGGCGCTGGGATCGGACATCGCGCTGGTGTTCGACGAGTGCACTCCGTTTCACGTCTCGCGCGACTACACGGCGCGCTCCACGGAGCGCACGCATCGCTGGCTGGCCCGCTGCCTGGCCTGGCACGAGCGCCACGGTCCCGCCGGACAGGTGGTGTACGGGATCGTCCAGGGCGGCGTCGAGCCGGATCTGCGCCTCCAGTCGGCGGCGACGGTCGCCGCCAGCGCCTGCGACGGAATCGCCATCGGCGGCTCGCTCGGCGCCGACAAGGCGCAGATGCTCGAGGTGGTCGCGCTGACCGCGGGCGAGCTGCAGCGCCGCGCTCCCGCCCGGCCCCGCCACCTGCTCGGCATCGGCGATATCGAGGACCTGATCGCCGGTGTCGAGCTGGGGATCGACACCTTCGACTGCGCGCTCCCGACCCGCTTGGGCCGCCACGGAGTGGCGCTGGTCCCCGAGCCGGCGAGCCGCTGGCGCGTGGACCTGACCAAGGCAAGCTGGCGTCGCTCGCCGGAGCCGATCCTGGCCGGATGCCCGTGCCCCGCATGCCGGGACGGTTACTCCCGCGCCTACCTCCACTATCTGCTGCGGGCGCGAGAGCTGACCGCGCTGCGCCTGCTCACGCTGCACAACCTCAGCTTCGTCGCGGCGCTGATGGCCGACCTGCGCGCCGGGATCGACGCCGGGCGGCTGCCAGAGGTCGCGGCGGCGCTGCGGGCGGGTGAGCCCCCGGGCGGGTGAGCCCCCGGGAACCGCCCCAAGGAAGTAACTCAGACATAGAGACTCAGTTTACTTCCATCGCTGGGGCAATCGCCGGCAACCGCGGTCGCTCCAGCTGCTACTTGGTCCCCTTGTTGATGATGCCCTGAACCTGACGGACCGCGCCCTGGACGTCATTGGCGATCACCTTGCGGGCATGGATGACCGTCCCCGAGGTGCTGCTGGCCACGACCGCGGCGACCACCACCGCGGCGATGAGGACCAGCGCGATGGCGACGAAGGCGACCAATCGTCGCAAGGCCCGGCCGCCCGCGCTGCGCCGGCGGGCCCGAGCGGGCTCCGGGGGGCGCCCCGGCGCTGACCGGGAGCCGCGCCGGGGCTCCAGCGGCCGCGAGGCGCGGGGGGTAGTCGCGCGCGGGGCTCGCGGGGCTCGCGGGGCGCCGGGGCGGGTCGGGGAAGTGCGGGGAAGGCTCCTCGTCCCGGCGGTGGGGGTCTCGCGGCTGCTCAGGACGCGGGTCTCGGCCCCGGTGGGCGGGCTGGCCGGCGGCGTCCCGACGTTGACGGTGGAGACGCCCTGCGCACCCTTGCGCAGGGCCTGCGCGAGCAGCACAGCGTCCGCGGGGCGCTCCTCCTGGTCGATCGCCAGCGCGTTCGATACGGCCTGGGCGAGCTCGATCGGGACGCTGGGGTTCAGATCGCGCAGAGGGGTCGGAACCCCCCGCTGCTGCTTCAGGGTCAGCTCCGACAGGGAGCTGGCTTCGTAGGGAAGCCGGCCGGTGAGGAGCTGGTAGGTGACCACGCCGAGCGAGTAGAGGTCGGCCCGGGGGCCGGCCTCCTCGCCCCGGGCCTGCTCGGGGGCGAGATAGGCGGCGGTGCCGAGCACCGAACCCACCTGGGTGATGCTCGACTGGTCGGTGGCCCGCGCAATCCCGAAGTCCGCCAGCTTGACGACCTCGGAATCGGACACGAGCAGGTTGCCCGGCTTCACGTCGCGGTGCACGACGCCGTTGCGATGCGCGTAGTCCAGACCGCGACAGGCCTGCGTGACGATCCCGATCGTCTCCTCCACGTCGAGGTGCCCCCGGTCGCGCAGCAGCTCGGCACATGAGCGGCCCGACACGTGCTCCATGACGATGAAGTGCTGGTGGTGTCCCTCGTCGAAGCCGAAGTCGAACACCTGGACGATGTTCGGGTGCACGAGGCGCGCGGCCGACAGGGCCTCGCGGCGAAAGCGCGAGACGAAGGCCGGATCGTCGGCGAGGTGCTCCGCGAGCAGCTTGATCGCGACGTAGCGCTCCAGGCGCTGGTCGAGCGCGAGGTTGACCGTCGACATCCCGCCCACGCCGAGGCGTCCCTCGACCCGGTACCGGCCCGCGATCGTCGTCGTCCCCGTCACCGGTCAGTTCCCGTTCCCGTTGCCATGCCCGTTCCCATTGCCCGCGCCACCCGCGCCCGGACCCCCGCCGCCCGGGCCACCGCCGCCCGGGCCACCGCCACCACCGCCCGCGCCGCCCGACCCGCCGCCTCCGTTCGAGGCGCCGGGGCCGCCGCCCCCGTCCACCCCGGCGCCCCCGCTGGATGGCCCGGTCGAGGTTGTCCCCGTGCCCGGCGATGTCGGCGACGCGGTGGTGGTGGTCGGCGCTGGGGTCGTCTCGGTGGTGCTCGTCGTCGCGGTGCTCGTCGTCGACACCGAGGTGGTGGTGGCTCTCGTGGTCGCCTTGGTCGTGCGGGTCGAGGACGTGGTCGTCGGGCACTGCTGGGCGGTCAGCTGCGCCACCTTCATGGCCCCGTCCTGGAGGTTCGCCTGCAGGGTGGAGTTGACCGAGGCTGGGAGCGCCCCGACCGCGTTGGTGAGCGCCGAGGCCGCTTTCACCGCAGTAGTGCAGTGCTGGGACTGGACCGCGGTGGAGACCTGGGTCAGGGCGCTGTTGAGGCTGCTCGCCTGGTTGCTCGAGAGCAGGCTGCCGCCACCGCCGCACGCGACGAGCAATGAAGCGGCGAGCCCGAGCCCGCCGGCGAGGAGTGCGCGGGGCGCATGCCGCATCCGCGGATTCACTTTACTGACCGAAGGCCAGGCGCTCGGCGAGAGAGTCGGGAAGTCGCGCGGCGCGAATCGCCCCGGCGGCCCCGGCGATGTCGTATTCCGTGCGCCGGTAGACCGCCGACCAGTTTCTGGTGTCGAGCTCGAGCCAGGCCGCGCGCGGGTCGCCGTCGCGGGGTTGCCCCACGCTGCCGGGATTGATCAGCCACTCCCCGTCCTCGAGGTCGAGCTCCTCGTCCTCGTCGCGCGTCTCGCCGGTGGCGGGGGCGCCGGGCGTCCGGGAGTAGGACAGGGCCACGTGGGAGTGCCCGATCAGGCACACCCGATGGCGCTGGACGTCGAGACACAGCTCGGCTTGCAACGGGGACAGGACGTACTCCCAGATCGGGTCGCGGGGACTGGCGTGGTAGAGGCCCACCTCCTCGTCCAGGTGTGAGGGCTCGAGCCCGTCAAGGTACTCGCGCGTCTGCGGGGTGATGGCGTCCCGGGTCCATTTCGCCGCCAGCGCCGCCCCGCGGGAGAAGTCGCTCAGGGCCAGCTCGCCGCGGACGCCGAGGTCGTGGTTGCCGGCGAGGCAGATAGCGGCGTGGGCTCGGGCGAGGTCGACGCAGGCATCGGGCTCGGCCCCGTAGCCCACCAGGTCGCCCAGGCACCACAGCTCCTCGCAGGCTGAGTCCTCGACCGCGTCGAGCACCGCCTCGAAGGCGTGTCGGTTGCCGTGGATGTCCGAGACGATCGCGATCCGCAAGTCAGCTCACGCACTACAGTCTTGCGGGTGTCCGACCGCGAAGCCTCCCGCGCGCTCGGATCGATGCTGGTGGCGCTCCTCGCCGCCGAGGCGGGGGTGCGGCTGCTGGCGCCGCCGCAGGAAGCTTCCGAGGCGTCCCGAGCCCCGCTCGGGTCCTACTTCACCGCCGAGGAGATCGAGCGCGGAGCGCGGTTCTCCCGCGGCCAGCGGGCAATCGGACTGGCGCGATCGGCACTTCAGGTCGGAGCCCTCGCGCAGATCGTCCGCCGTCCGCCCCGCGTGCTCTCGGGTTGGCGCTCCAGACCGGTCGCCGGAGGCGCCGTGGTCGGGTCGGCACTCACGGTGGCGCTGTCCGCCGCGCCCTTGCCCCTGGCCGCCCTCGCGCGCCGGCACGCGCGCGGGGTGGGGCTGATCACGCAGTCCTGGAGCGGATGGGGGGCCGACCTGCTCAAGGCGGCCGGCATCGAGGCCGTGCTCGCCGCCGCCGGAGGCAGCGCGATGGTGGCGGCAACCCGCCGCTATCCCCGGGCGTGGTGGGCCCCGGCCGGGGCGGGCTCGGTGGTGGTCGGCGCCCTCCTGGCCGCGCTCGCGCCGGTGGTGCTCGACCCGCTGTTCAACGATTTCACGCCGCTGCCCGACGGCGAGACACGATCCGACGTGCTCGAGCTCGCGCACCGAGCCGGTGTCGAGGTGGGGGAGGTGTACTGCGTCGACGCCAGCCGGCGCACCACCGCCGCCAACGCCTACGTAAGCGGGCTGGGGCCGACCAAGCGCGTCGTCCTGTTCGACACGCTGCTCGATCGCTACAGCCGTGACGAGGTCCGGGTCGTGGTCGCCCACGAGCTCGCGCACGTACGGTTTCGCGACGTCCCCCGTGGCGTCCTGTACGCGGCGATGGTCGCCCCCGCGGGGGCGCTGGCCACCCAGCGGCTGAGCTGGACGATGTCCTCCGAGCGTGGCACGCCCGGGACGCTGCCCGCGCTGGCGCTCTCCGGGGTGCTGGTCAGCGTGCCGCTCACCCTCCTGGCCAACCGGCTCTCGCGCGCGCTCGAGTGCCGCGCCGACGCGTACTCACTCGATCTCTCCGGGGCGCCGGATGCGTTCGTGTCCTTCGAGCGGGCGATCGCCCTGCAGAATGTCGCCGACCTCGATCCGCCGCGCTGGGTCTCCTCGCTGCTGGCGACGCACCCGTCGGCGGGGGCGAGGATCGGCGCCGCGCTGGCCTTCAAGGCCCGTTCGGCCTCGACGGCGTCAGGCCCCTCCTAATCGTCATCCTCGGCGGGCGACCCGCCGAACTCGGGCAGGTTCTTGATTCCCTCCCGCGTCTGCCACTTCGAGAAGTTGTCGTGCATCGCGTCGATCAGCTCACGCATGAACTTCGCCGAGAGGTTGACCCGGGAGACGACGACGCCCGGAACCTCCTCGTCCTCCACCTCGTGGTCAACGCGAGCGAACGTGATCGTGAACTCGTAGTCGGAGTGGCTTACGTTGGCGAAGTTGGCGTATACGCCGCCCATGATCTCGGGCGAGAAGTGAATGTTGATGTGCCGCTCGGGCGGGGGGGGATCGTCCATATCGACGTAGTATCCCATCGTGCGGATCCTCGTCGTCGCCGTGGGCCGGCTGCGCCCTCCGTTCGCGGATGACGTGCAGCACTATCAGAAGCTGCTGGCCCGTTACGGCCGGCTCGAGCTGGTCGAGGTGCGAGAGGACGAGCAGGTCGCCGGCCGGATCCCCCCGCGGGCCTACGTCTCGCTGCTGCACCGTGAGGGCGAGCAGCCGGACTCGGTTGCCTTCAGCCGCTTTCTCGAGCAGCGCCGCCGCAGTGGCCGCGACCTGTGCTTCG
Organism: Solirubrobacteraceae bacterium; assembly: GCA_050999075.1. Lineage (GTDB taxonomy): Bacteria > Actinomycetota > Thermoleophilia > Solirubrobacterales > Solirubrobacteraceae > Palsa-465. The sequence continues at coordinate 690 of JBPCPO010000098.1, read as the reverse complement.
TGGTCGGCGGCCCCTATGGGCTCGATCTGGAGCCGGTGCACCATCGCCTCTCGCTCGGCGCGATCACCCTTCCACACCAGCTGGCGCGGGTGATCCTGCTCGAGCAGCTCTACCGGGCCCACAAGATCCTGGCCGGCGAGCCGTATCACAATTAGAGCTGATGGCTGAGAGCAGCGACATCATCGATCGCCGGCAGGTCGCCCAGCAGCGCGTGCGGGCCCGGCGCGAGCTGGCGCTGTTCGTGCGCCGGCTCGGGATGCTCGTGGTCGCGCTGGTCGCGCTGATCCTCGCGGGCAGCATCGGATTTGCCATCACCGAGGGCGTCTCGATCGCGTACGGGTTCGTGTGGACCCTCGACACCGTCACCACGCTCGGGTCGATCGGCCTTCCCCCCGACCTCGCCGGACGGGCGGTCGTCGTCGGCCTCGAGCTGCTCGGCATAGGTACGCTCTTCTACGCCCTCGCGACGGTGGCCGAGTTCTTCGTCTCGGGTCAGCTCAGCGGGCTGCTCGAGGCCCGCCGCAGGCAGAAGATGATCGACTCCTACCGCGACCACTACATCATCTGCGGCTTTGGCCGCGTCGGCCGTCAGGTCTCGGGGGAGCCGCGGGTGGGGCGGGAGCCAAACAGGGGGGTGGCAAACAAACCAGAAAGGGGTGGGGGGGGGGTGGGGGGGGGGGGTCAAATTCT
>JBPCPO010000067.1:0-18946 GCA_050999075.1 Solirubrobacteraceae bacterium | reverse complement strand
TCCTGGGTGTGGAGGTGGGACGGGGCGCGCTTCCTCGTGTGTGGGGGTCCCTGGTGTGGGGAGGGTCCTCTTACTCCGGTTCCTCTCCCCCGCGCCCGGTGGTGCGAATCCCCAGCGCCCGGTGGTGTCCTCAGAGCTTGGGGCCTGTATCGTCCCGCCGCGCCGCGCCACACCGCGCCGCTGCGCCCCCTGAGATCATGCTCCAACCCGTCGCCGTCGCCCACAAGCACCTCTCGGACTACACGAGCATCGTCGGCCGCCCGCTCGTCGAGGAGATCCGGGAGCGCGCCAAGTCCTTGCAGGGCAAGCGAATCCTGCACGTGTCCGCGACCGCGTTCGGCGGCGGCGTGTCGGAGATCCTCTATCCCCTGGTCCCGCTGATGGCCGATGTCGGCCTGGAGTGCGAGTGGCACGTGATCTACGGCCGCGAGGAGTTCTTCAACGCGACCAAGGTGATGCACAACGCCCTGCAGGGCAACCCCCAGGACCTGAGCCAGAAGCAATGGGACACCTGGCTTCACTACAACGAGATCAACGCCAAGGAGCTGTCGAAGGACTGGGACGTGTGCATCATCCACGACCCTCAGCCGGCGGCGATGGCGTCGCTGGTCGGCGCCAACGCGCGCAACTGGGTGTGGCGCTGCCACATCGACCTCTCGACCCCGAACCCGGCCACGCTCGAGCGCCTGGTTCCCTACCTGGAGCCCTACCGGGCGGCGGTGTTCCACATGCCCGAGTACGTGCCCACGACGGTCGACGGCCGGGCCCACATCGTGGCGCCGGCGATCGATCCGCTGGCCCCCAAGAACATGGCCTTCGCGGCCGAGGACGCGATCTACATCTGCGATCAGTTCGGGATCGACACGGAGCGGCCGCTGCTCTGCCAGGTCTCGCGCTTTGACCCCTGGAAGGACCCGATCGGGGTGATCGACGCCTACCGGATCGTCAAGCGCGACATGCCGGAGGTCCAACTCGCGCTGGTCGGCTCGATGGCGACCGACGACCCCGAGGGCTGGGACTTCTTCAACGCCACCATCGCGCACGCCGACGGGGATCCCGACATCCACATCCTCAACAACCTCAACAACGTCGGGGCGATCGAGGTCAACGCGTTTCAGTCCCACTGCGACGTGGTGATCCAGAAGTCGACCCGTGAGGGCTTCGGCCTGACCGTGACCGAGGCGATCTGGAAGGCCCGCCCCTTCATCGGTGGTGCGGTGGGGGGAATCCCGCTGCAGATCTCAGACGGTGAGACCGGCTTTCTGGTCTCCACGGTCGAGGACTGCGCGCAGCGAGCGCTCGAGATCCTCGCCGACCCGGGTCTGGGCCGGCGGCTGGGGCGGGCCGGCAAGGAGAGCGTGCGCAAGCGCTTCCTGATGCCGCGGCTGCTGCGCGACTGGCTGGTCCTGTTCGAGGAGCTGGAGGCGCGATCGTGACGCCCAGCGCGCCCGAGACGCCGCTGATCCTCGTCTCCAACCGAGGCCCGGTCACGTTCGAGCCCGACGGCGTCGTGCGGCGCGGGACCGGCGGTCTGGTGACCGCGCTGATTGGCCTGGCCTCCTACCGCGAGGTGACCTGGATCGCCTCCGCCATGACCGACGATGACATCGCCATGGCCCGTCAACACGACGGACAGGCGTTCCCGGTCAGCGCTCCGGACGGGGGCGAGTACCGGGTCAAGCTCGTCGCCTCGGACCCCGACGCCTACGACCGATTCTACAGCGTCTTCGCCAACCCGATGCTGTGGTTCATCCAGCACTACCTGTGGGACCTCTCCAACGCCCCGGACATCCGCCGCCACGAGACCGAGGCGTTCGAGCTCGGCTACAAGGCGGTCAACGAAGATCTTGCCGGGGCCGTGCTGGAGGAGATCGAGGGAATCGAGAACCCGGTGGTGATGGTGCACGACTACCACCTCTACACGCTCCCGGGATTGATCCGGCGCGCCCGCCCGGACGCGTTCCTGCACCACTTCGTGCACATCCCGTGGACCCAGTCGGATTCGTGGCGAGTACTCCCCTCATCCATCCGCGACGCTCTGTACGGCGGGATCCTCGCCAACGACATCGTCGGCTTTCACACCCGGTCCTACCGGCGCAACTTCCTGCAGTGCTGCCGAGACCTGCTGGGGCTCGAGGTCGACTTCGACGCCGGGGTGGTGCGGGTCGGGGATCGCGAGGTCTGGGTGCGCGCCTACCCGCTGCCGATCGATTCGGGTGCGGCGCAAACCGTCGCCGCCCGCCCGCGTACGCGCGAGTTCGAGCACGAGCTGCTGCGTCGTCGCCGGGACCATCTCATCCTGCGCGTGGACCGAGCGGATCTGAGCAAGAACGTCCTGCGCGGCTTCGGCGCGTTCGACGTGTTCCTCGAGCAGCACCCCGAGTTCCGTGAGCGGGTGACCTTCATCGCGCAACTGATGCCGTCACGAACCGACGTGCCCGAGTACGCCGAGTACCTGGAGCGGATCGAAGCCGTGGTCGCGGTGGTCAACCATCGGCATGGGTCGCCCGACTGGATGCCGATCCAGCTCAAGCTTCGCGACGACCTCGAGGAGGCGGTCGCCGCCTACAAGCACTACGACGTCCTGATCGTCAACGCCATGTTCGACGGCATGAACCTGGTGGCCAAGGAGGGCCCGATGGTCAACGAGCGAGCGGGCGTGTCGATCCTGTCCGAGAACACCGGTGCTCACGAGGAACTGGGGGAGTACGCCCTGTCGGTCAACCCGTTCGACATCCAGGAGCTCGCCGACTCGATCCACGCCGCGCTGACCATGCCCGCAGCGGAGCGCAAGCGACGCCACGAGGGCCTGAAGTCGATCGTGACCGCCCGCAACCCCGGCGACTGGGTCGACGATCAGCTGGCCGACATCCGCCGCAAAGAGGTCGACGGGAGGGATTGAGCGCTCCGCGCCCCCGCGTGGGGTGCGGAGCGCCCGAGCGCGCAGGCCGGCGCGGCGAGGTCGTCGGCCACGGCAGGTCGGCGGGACTCGGGTGCAGGGCGTGGCGCGGAAGACCAGCCGCTATAGTCGGCGCCCGCCCAACCGGGCGGCTCCTCATGCCCCGCGACGCCCCCATCTACGACCTCCTGCTGCTGCTCTCGACCGGCGCCACGCCAGAGCAGCAGGCCAAGATCCTCGAGGACGTGGAGACGGCGATCTCGAGCGGCGGAGGGACGATCGAGCGTAAGGCGGACTGGGGTCTGCGGACGTTGACCTACCAGATCGCTCACCAGCCGGAGGCCAACTATCACCTGCTCCAGTTCTCGGGTTCGCCGACCCTGCTGGAGTCGCTGTCCCATAGCCTCCGGGTCGCCGACGGCGTGCTCCGCTTCCGGATCATCAAGGTGATTCCGGGGACGCCCCCGGCTCCCGAGTCGGTGCCGCCGGTGATCGCGACCCCACGGTCGGGGCCGCCCACTCCGGGCCGAGCCGTCGCGGCCGCACGCCCCCCCGAGGCCTAGCTACTCCCTGCGGAGCAGGGATTATCCGCGGCAACTGGCGCGAATGCCCTCCCTGGCTGGGGAAGGTCTGGGCTGGAGCCCAACCGGGGACATCGATCCCGGACCAGCCCCGAGCATGCATACTCGTCAGGAGCGCCACCTGAGCTCAGCGGTGACGAGTTGTGCATGCCAGGCGTGCACAACTCGACAGGGACTCGTGATGAGGGCGGCGGTGACGAGTTGTGCAGGTAGATCACCCATCCGGGCGAGCGCGGACTGATTGCACCGATCAGAGACCGGCTTGCTGCTCTGGTTGGTGAGGTCGGCGCTCCGGCCATCCCATAGCTCCGAGACATCATCGGGCGAGCTCTCAGACGAGGTTCGCAACGAGAGCGTCACGCGCTGTAACGACTGACTGGCAGCTGGGCAAAGTTTCTGTGCAGTTTCCGCCGATATGCGGGGGCGCCGCCTGTGGCCCGCCTAGACTCGGCGTCAGGCTTACAACGAATCTGGAAGGGAGCCCTGAGCATGAACATCAACCGAGTGGTGCTGACCGGGAACTTGACCCGAGACCCCGAACTGCGCTCAACCAACGGCGGGCTGTCGATCTGCAAGCTCGGCATTGCCTGCAACACCCGGCGCAAGAACGGCGCCACGGGTGAATGGGAGGAAAAGCCCAACTACTTCCGGGTGACGGTCTTCGGCAGGCAGGGCGAGAGCTGTGAGCAGTACCTCAAGAAGGGCCGTCCGGTGGCCATCGACGGGCGCCTGGAGTGGAGCGAGTACGAGGTCGAGGGGCAAAAGCGCCAGTCGGTCGATATCATCGCTGATTCCGTGCAGTTCCTCGGCGGTCGTGAAGACGCTGGCAACGGGAACGGCTTCTCCGGCAACGTCCGTGCGGCGGGGAGCGATGTTCCGATCGATACCGGCGATTTCGCGCCCACCCCCGTGGCTGCCGGAGCCGCAGACGACGATATCCCGTTTTAGCGATCCACCCAGTCAGGGGAGCAAGCAGTGGCAAAGCAGCGTAGACGGCCGGTTCGCCGGCGTGAAAGGAAGGGCGGCCCGACCTCCGGCCGGCGCAAGCCCTGCCCGTATTGCCGCGACAAGATCGACCAGGTCGACTACAAGGACCTGTCCGCGCTCCGGCGCTTCGTGTCGGAGCGCGGCAAGATCCGCTCGCGGCGGATCACGGGGGCCTGCCGCCGTCATCAGAGCCAGGTCGCGCGCGCGGTCAAGCGGGCCCGCGAGCTGGCGCTGTTGCCCTACGTCGCCGAGGGCGGTCCCGAGCACCGCGAGCGGGGCGGTCGCGATCGCGACCGCGACCGCTAGGACGGGGAGCCGGTTACGGTGCCGCGGGCGATTCTGACCGAAGACGTGGACGCGCTCGGAGAGCGTGGCGCGATTGTCGAGGTGTCCGCCGGCTACCTGCGCAACTACCTTCTGCCTCGCAAGCTCGCGGAGGCGGCGACCAAGGGCTCGATCGAGGCGGCGCTGCAGCGCCGCGACAGCGCGGAGCGGGCCAAGCAGCAGGCGCAGGACCGGGCTCGTGACAACGCGGCTCTGCTCGGTCGCACGGTGCTCACCATCGCTCAGCAGGCAGGAGATGACGGGCGCCTGTTCGGGTCGGTGACCACCCAGGACATCGCCGACGCGATTCGCGAGGCCCGCGGAATCCGCATCGACCGGCGCAGCGTCCACCTCGACGACCCGATTCGCCACACGGGCACCCACATGGTGGTGGTCGAGATCGCCGACGACGTGCTGGCGACGATCAAGACCATGGTGGTCGCGGCCTAGCGCCGCGACCCCGGCCGAAGCGGTCCGTTTCGGCCGGCATTCCGATCGGACGCCGCCGACATTCCGATCGGACGCCAGTTCGCCGGCTTCGGTCGGAATTCGCCGGGCGCTGTGCGCAATCCCCGGAGCTAGCGGGAACCGCCCCAACGGCGGCGCCGCTGCCAAACCTAAACTCATTGCCAGGTATGAGCGCCGTCCAGAGCAACCCCGTGGCACCGCACAACCTCGAGGCCGAGAAGTCGGTGCTGGGGGCCGTGCTGCTGGACGAGCGCCACCTCTACTCGCTGCTGGTGGAGGAGCATCTGCGACCCGAGCACTTCTACCGCGAGCAGCACGGGGCCGTGTTCGCGGCGATGCTCGAGCTCCACGAGAGCGATCGCAAGATCGACCATCTGACGGTCACCGAGACGCTGCGCCAACGAGGGAGGCTGGAGGAGGTCGGGGGGGCCGGCGCAATCGACGAGCTGGCCGGTTGGGTCCCGGCGGCGGGCAACGCCCGCGAGTACGGGAAAATCGTCTGCGACAACGCCCAGATGCGGGCGCTGCTGAGCGCGTCGTATGAGATCCAGGCCAGCGTCCTGTCGCGGGAGGCCCCGGTTCGGGAGCTCGTCGAGCGCGCGGAGCGCTCGATGCTGGAGGTCGCGCACGATGATCGCCAGAAGAAGATCCGCTCGATCGCGGACATCCTTCACGAGGAGACCGACAAGCTGCATCGTCTGTCGGTGTCAAGGACGCCGCTGACCGGAACCCCCTCGGGCTTCAAGGACCTGGATGAGAAGACGGGCGGCTTTCAACCCGGCAACCTGATCGTGATCGCGTCCCGCCCGTCCATGGGCAAGTCCGCCCTGGTGGCCAACATCGCCGAGAACGCCGTCCTCGGCGGCCATGCCGTGGCGCTGTTCTCGCTCGAGATGTCCGAGTCAGAGCTCGCGCAGCGATTCGTCGCCTCTCAAGCGCGGATCAAGGGCGATGACCTCCGCAAGGGAAAGGTGTCCGAGGAACGCTGGCCCAAGATCATGTCGATCTGCGACCGGCTCGCCCAGGCGCCGCTGTACGTCGACGACTCCAGCGACACCGGCGTCTTGGAGGTCCGCGCCAAGGGCCGTCGACTGCACCATCAGCTCGATGGCGGCCTCGGGCTGATCATCGTCGACTACCTGCAGCTGATGCGCCACGAGGGCAGGGTCGAGAGCCGCGTCGAGCAGGTGGGCCAGATCTCCCGGGGCCTCAAGGGCCTCGCCCGAGAGCTGGACGTACCCGTGATCGCCCTCTCGCAGCTGAGCCGCGCGGTCGAGCAGCGCGGCGGAGAGAAGAAGCCGATCCTGTCTGACCTGAGGGACTCGGGCAACATCGAGCAGGATGCCGACCTCGTGATGTTCATCTACCGCGACGACTACTACAACAAGGAGTCCGAGCGGCCCGGGGTCGCCGATCTCATCATCGCCAAGCACCGCAACGGCCCCGTGGGCGAGGTCGAGCTCACGTTCCAGAAGGAGTACCCGAAGTTCATGAACTACGCCGGTGAGCGGTTCGCGGCATGAGCTATCGATGTCCACACGATCTCTGCGACGGGCGAGGGCTCCGGTATGACGAGCAGTCCAATACCGAGTACGACTGCCGCTGCCGCCGGCAATTGATCGCGGCGGCGAAGGCCCGGAACCTCTCGGCGGTGATCCCGCGGCGCTACCGGGACGCCGCGTTCGAGCGCCCGCCGGTGAACGAGATCGAACCGCAGATCGTCGCGGCGACCCGGCGCTTCGCGGACCGGATCGACGAGCAGCTCGACGCGGGGCGCGGGCTGTGGTTCATGGGACCCGTGGGGACCGGCAAGACGACACTCGCCATGCTGGCCTCCAAAGCGGCCCTGAAGGCGGGACGCTCGGTGGCGATCTACTCGCTGCCGCGACTGCTGAACGAGATCCGCGACACCCATCGGGCCGAGCGCTCCCATGTCGCCCTGCTCGACCGACTGACCGCGGTCGACCTGCTGCACATCGATGACGTGGGCGCCGAGCGGAGCAACGAGTGGGTGCTGGAGGAGCTCTATTCGATCGTCAACGCGCGCTACGAGGACGAGCGCTCGATCGTGATCACGACGAACATCCTCGATCGCGAGGCGCTGTGCGAGCAGATCACCGCGCGCACGGTCTCGCGTCTGACCGAGATGTGCGACGAGCTGCCGCTGCTCGGCCACGACCGTCGCATGGACCTGCGCTCCGCCTGAGACGCTCGAGGCTCTGGGCGAGGCTGGTCGTGAAACCGGAACATATGGCGGGTTTCACGACCAGCCTTGATCGCAGCTTCCGTCCCGCTATTGCTTTCCGCTGTCGCGCTCGGACTGCGCCCGCTGCTCGAGCTTTCGGCGCAGGTAGCCCGCCTTCTGCGCCCGCCGCTCATGCTGCGCCGCCTCGGCCTCGTCGGGTGAGGAGCGCGCGCGCGCCGCCTCCACCGCCTCCCGCTCGAGCTGCGCCTCCCTGAGCTTATCCGCCTCTCGATCCTGTCCCACGAATCGCACCGTAGCGCCCGCCAGGGTCGGAGGTACGCCATTCTGATATGTGACGACTCGAGCAGGGTGCCTGGGCATGGCTGCGGCGCCGCGATGAGCGCGAGTACTCGTTCGTCGGCGACGTCTACGGCCTCCGGTGCTGGGGCTCGACGGAGGTTCGGCCCTACACTGACCCCGCTATGCCCGGAATCGTGATCATCGGTGCCCAGTGGGGCGATGAGGGCAAGGGAAAGGTCACCGACCTGCTGGCCGAACGGGCCGACGCGGTCGTACGCTTCCAGGGCGGCAACAACGCCGGTCACACGATCGTCCGCGGCGGCCAGACCTGGAAGCTCCATCTGATGCCCTCGGGGATCCTTCATCCCGGCAAGCTGTGCGTGATCGGCAACGGGGTGGTGATCGACCCGAAGGTGCTCACCGACGAGCTCGACCAGCTTCGCCACCGGGGCATCGACACGTCCGCGCTGCGGATCTCGGCCAACGCGCACCTGATCATGCCCTACCACATGATGCTCGACCACGCGGGCGAGGCCAAGCTCGGCAAGCTGCAGATCGGCACCACCCGACGGGGCATCGGACCCTGTTACGCGGACAAGGCCGCGCGGCTGGGAATTCGCGTCCAGGACCTGCTGGACGAGAAGATCCTGAAGAAGAAGATCGTGGCGGCGCTCGAGCCCAAGCGGCTGTCGTTGCGACCGTTCGCCAAGGATCCGCGGCTGGACCTGCAGGCGATGACCGAGGAGTACCTGACCTACGGCCACCGCCTCGAGCGGTACGTCGCCGACACCAGCCGGCTCGTGCAGCAGCGACTCGACCGCGGCGAGCTCGTCGTGTTCGAGGGCGCGCAGGGAACGCTGCTCGACATCGACCACGGCACGTACCCGTTTGTCACCTCGTCGAACCCAGTCGCCGGCGCAGCGTGCACCGGAGCGGGAGTCGGGCCTAAGGACATCGACGAGGTGTGGGGCGTGACCAAGGCCTACGGAACGCGGGTCGGCTCGGGACCGTTCCCGACCGAGCTCGACGGGCCACTCGCGGACGAGATGCGCGAGAGCGGCGGCGAGTACGGGACCACGACGGGGCGGGCGCGTCGCGTCGGATGGCTTGACCTGGTGGCGCTGCGCTACGCGTCGCGCCTGAACTCCCTGACGGCGCTGGTGGTGACCAAGCTCGATGTTCTCTCAGGGCTGGACGAGCTGCGCGTGTGCACGCGCTACCGCGGCGCCGGGGACGCAGAGTTCGACTACTTCCCCTACCACCAGACGGTGCTTCACCACGTCGCCGGAGAGTACCTCGAGCTGCCGGGCTGGTCGGAGGACCTGAGCGAGTGTCGCAGCGAGGGCGATCTCCCGGGAGCGGCCCGAGAGTATCTGCAGTTCGTCTCGGAATGGATCGGGGTGCCGGTCGCCCTGGTGGGGGTCGGACCTGGGCGCGACGAGGTGATCTGGACGCGGGCGAGCGAGGGGATGGCCGGCGCGGGAGGAGTGGCGGTGCGATGAGCGACCGGTAGACCTCTGGTGTCATGCCTCGCGGGCGGGAGGTCGTCCTTTGGCAGGGCCTATGGCCAGTCGATCTGCCCGGCGAGTTCGGCCGGCCCGAGCGCCACCAGGCGGCTGCGCCGTACCTGGACGTACTCGCCCTGCTCGAGCACCCACCAGTGGACGGCGCGCTGCGCGAGGTCGACGATAAGGAGCTCATCGACCCCATGGGCAGCATAGAACGGAAGCTTCTGCCAGCTTTCGTCGCCGGGAGAGAGGACCTCGACGACCAGGGCCGCCGTCGGATGCCATGTTGCGCGCGGGCGACTGCGGTGCAGGCCAGCGTCGGGCACGCGAAAGTCCTGGTCGGTCTCGCCCAGGTTGAACGGGCCACTCATCGTCAGGCCAGCTTGACCGGCCAGGGGACGAAGAACCGCGTGCAGCTGACTCTCGACGTCTGCGTGGGGGCCGGATGGTGCCGGGGTCATGTGCAGGACACCCTCCCACACCTCGTCGTGATGATCCGCACCCCGGCGCCGGCGGCTTTCGAGCAACGCTTCGAGCTCAGCCGGCGGCGGATCGAGGATCAGGGTCCGCATCGTCCCAGCGTATCGCCGCAGAGGAGGCGGCCCCGCGGCCTCACCACAGCTCAGCGCCAACCCTCGATCAGGTCCTCATCCCCGACTCGCCGCAGCACCCGGGCGGGCACCCCCATCACGACTTCCCGCTCGCCCACGTCCTTGGTCACCACAGCACCGGCGGCGACGAACGCCTCCTCCCCGATCACCACCCCCGGAACCAGGACGGCTGCGCCCCCCACCCGGCAGGCCCGGCGGAACGTCGGTCCTCGCAGCGGCTCGCCGCGGGGGTGACGACCCATGGTGTCATCGTTGGTGGTGAGCACGCCCGGGCCGAGGAACACGTCGTCTTCGACCACGCACCCACCGGTGACGTAGACCCCGGTCTGGATCAGCACCCGGTCCCCGATGACGCAGCCGAAGTCCACCGATGACGCGCGGCCCACCACCGATGCGGCACCGACAGTCGTACCTTCGCGCACCTGGGCCTGATCGCCGATGATCGCGGCGGGGCCGACGTGGACGCCGGCGTAGAGGACCGCCCCAGAGCAGACGATCGCCTCGGGCGCCAGGACGAGGGGTCCGAGCTGCTCCCGCGGAGCGCTGGAGCTCGCGCGCAACCGGGGCTGCTTGCCGAGCACGGCCCCCGCCTCGACCACGCAGCGCTCGCCGATCTCGGTGTTCGGGTGCACGACCACATGGGCGCCGATCAGAGTGCCCGCGCCGACCTGCGCTCCGGCATAGATGACCGCATGGTCTCCGATCTCGGCGCCCGCGCCGAGCTGTGCTCCGGCGTGGATCACGGCGTGGGAGCCGACCAGGACGCCCGCGGCGATCCGAACGCCGGCGTGGATCACCGCGCCGGGGGCGATCACCGCATCGTGAGCCAGCGCGGCCCCGGGGTCGACCCACGCCCCGCCGACATCACTCACTATGGGCACTCGCCTGGGGTGACGCGCGGACCGGCTCTCTCGGCGCGGAGGCATCGAGTGAACGCTGCAGGCGCTCGAGCACGCGCACCACACGGAGCCCGCTCTCGCCGTCGGACCGAGGGCGCTCGCCGGCGCGCACGCAGTGCACGAAGTGCTCGCATTCCAGTCGCAGCGGCTCGGCACCGGAGATCCTGGGGCAGAAGCTGTCACCCGTCCTGGCGATGTACTCACCGTAGCCACGCACATCCTCGTCGAACCCCTTGTCGTAGACGGTCAGCTTGCCCTCGAGCGCCATGTCGTCGAAGGTCGCCATCCGACGTGAGCCGACGACCGTGAAGCGGCGCTCCTTGTGCGGATCGAGCCACGACAGGTGCAGGTGGGCCGACAGCCCGGAGGGGAACCGCAGGAAGCAGAAGACGACGTCCTGCACGCCGTCCCGCACGTAGGACTCGCCGTGAGCCACGACCTCTCGGGGCTCCTCCCCGGCGAGAAACAGGACGACCGAAACGTCATGAGCCCCCAGGCTCCAGAGCGCGTTCTCGTCGGCGCGGAGCTTGCCGAGATTCAGGCGGTTGCCGTAGATGTAGTAGATCTGGTCCCCCAGCTCACCGCCATCGGTCAGCTCCTTGAGCTTCTGCACCCCGGGGTGATACTCGAGCAGGTGCCCGACCATGAGGACCCGGTCGCTGGCCCGTGCCGCGGCGAGCGCGCGCTGCGCGCCGGCGACCGACTGGGCCAGCGGCTTCTCGACGAAGCAGTGCTTGCCGGCCTGCAGCACCACCACCGCCAACTTCGCATGGGTTGCCACCGGGGTCGCCAGCACGATCGCGTCAAGGGTGGGATCGGCCAGCAGCTCGCCGAGATCACCGGTGATGCGCGTTGCGGGAAACCGGGACGCGATCCGCTCCCGGGCCGGCGCCGAGGGATCGCAGCACCAGGCCAGCACGCAGCCCGGCAGCGAGGCGAAGTTTCGGGCCAGGTTCGGGCCCCAGTAGCCGAGACCCACCACGCCGATCCGCAGCGGGGCTCCCTCGCCGACCGGCTGCGGTGCCTGGTTGGTCAACGGCATGGACTCACGCGTAGTGCAGTGTAAGAGCGTCGACGACACGCTCACCGGCATGGCCGTCGCCATACAGCGGCGGACGCTCGGGGGGCCGATCACGGGACAGCGCCCCGAGCGCGGCCTCGGTGTCGAGATCGACCAGGACGTTCCAGCCGTGCTCCACGGTCTCGGTCCATTCGGTGCTGGGGCGCAGAGTGACGCACGGGACCCCGGCCAGATAGGCCTCCTTCTGCAAGCCACCCGAGTCGGTGAGCACAGCCCGGGCGTTGCAGAGCAGCGCGGCCAGCTCGAAGTATCCGAGCGGGGGCGCGAGGATCAGCCGCTCGGAGCCCTCCAGGCGCTCCAGCAGCCCAGCCTGCGCGAGGCGGGTGCGGGTGCGGGGATGAAGCGCCAGCAAAACGGCAGAGGGAATCGCTAGCAGCAGCTCCACGAGCCGCCCGAGCCGTGGCGCGAGGTCGACGTTCCCGGCTCGATGCGCGGTCGCCAGCACGTAGTTCCCGGGCTCGAGCCCCCGCGCCGCCACCAGGTCCAGCCGCGCATGCGCGCGCGGCTGGACGGCCAGCGCTACGTCCACCATCACATCCCCCACGAGCTCGATCGTGCCGCTCACCGACTCACGGCGCAGGTTCTCCACCGCGGCCGGCGAGGAGCACAGCAGCAGCGTGCTGGCATGGTCGGCGAGGACGCGGTTGAGCTCCTCGGGCATCGAGCGGTCCCAGGACCGCATGCCCGCCTCGACGTGGACTACGGGCGCTCCCGCCTGGGCGCCGGCGAGCGCACCCGCGAGGGTGGAGTTGGTGTCGCCGTAGACGAGCACCGCGTCCGGGTGCACGTCGGCCAGCACGGACTCGAGCGCGCCCAGCATGCGCGCGGTCTGCGAGGCGTTGGAGCCCAGCGCGATCCCCAGCTCGTACTCGGGGGCGGGAATCCCGAGCTCGGCGAAGAAGATCGCCGACAGCTCGTCGTCGAAGTGCTGACCGGTGTGGAGCAGCACCTCGTCGTGGCGTTCACGCAGTGCCGGCGACACGGCCGCCGCCTTGATGAACTGCGGGCGGTTGCCGATCACGGTGAGGACCCTCAACCGCTCAGGGTCCCCGACCAGAGCCCTTGTCCAGCTCCGACTCTATCCGCGCGCGCAGCGCCGCCGCGGCCCTGGCGGTGAGAGGTCCGTGCTCGGAGAAGATGCGTTCGTTCACCGCCGCGACCGGCTGGACCTCGCGGGTGGTCGAGGCGAGGAAGGCCTCCTCGGCGAGGTCGAGGTCGGGCAGCGTGCAGGCGCGTTCGCGGGCGCCAGTGAGCTCGATCACCCGGGCCCGGGTGATCGAGGCCAGGATGTGTTCATCGAGGGGCGGGGTCCACAGCTCGCCGGCGTGGACCCAGAAGATCGAGCTGGTCGGGGCCTCGAGCACCCGTCCATGCGGGGTTACCAGCAGCGCCTCGTCAAAGCCGCGCTCGCGAGCCAGCCGACCCGCGAGCATATTGGCCGCATAGGAGAGCGACTTCACGCCATCGAGGACGCGGCTCGGCGAGTAGGTGACCGTGCCCAGCCGGATCCGCGCGGCGCTCGGCGCCAGCGGCTCGGTCAGGAGCAGCCGCGTACCGCCCCGAGTGAGGACGATCCGCAGTTGGTCGTGGTCACGCCCCGCGCCGGCTTGCGCCAAGAGGCGATGCGCCTCGGAGCGCACGGCCTCGAGATCGACGGTCAACCGCAGGCTCCCCGCCGAGCGCTCCAGCCGCTCGAGGTGATCCTCGAGGGCAAAGGGCCGGCCGTCGTAGATGCGGATCACCTCGAAGGCGCCGTCGCCGCGCAGCAACCCTTCGTCGGTAGCCGGAACCACGGCCTGCGCAGCGGGCATGATCACGCCGTCGAGCGATGCGAGCGAGCCGAGCGGAGACTTGTCCATCACTTACAGCCTACTTCTCCACCTCGCTCACGGTAACGCGTACAGCCGTTCGCATACGCCGAGGGGGGCAACATGCGAACATACGTTTCGTAGCGCCCTACACGGGCATGCAGTCAACAGCAGACTTACGACCAAGAGGAGCTGAACGCCAATGGCGACACAGACGAAGACCGGGCGGCAAGCAGCCGCCAGCAAGGGCGCGGCGACGCGCAAGCGAAACGCCGCCAAGAGCAGCGAGGCGGCGACCAAAGCATCGGCTCGCCGCACGGGAGACTCGGCCAAGGCCACCGGCCGCGCCGCCAAGACCACCGCCAGGCAGGCGTCGCGCTCGGCCGCCCGGCGCTTTGACGAGGCGAGCAGCCGCCTGGACACCGTCGGTCGGCAGGCCCAGCGCGCTCTGCTGATCCAGATCGGCGCCGCGCTCGAGGCCCGCGACGTGGTGGTGAAGACCGCTCAGACCTATACGAGCTCTGATCGCCTGCTGCGCGAGCTGAACCGGTTCGAGCACCGTGGTGCCGGTGCCTTCAAGCGTGGCCGGCGCGATCTGGAGCACGAGGTCAACAGCGTCCGCCGCGAGGCGGCACGCCAGACGAGCGAGATCAAGGCCAATGCCGAAGGCTTCGTCGAGCAGGTCAAGAGCCTCGCGTAGTGACGGCTACCCCCCGGCGCCCACGCGTACGACGATCGGATTGCTCGGGCCCCGGCCTGCGCCGCCTCAGGCGCGGCCGGGGCTTCGGCTACCTCGACAGCGACGGACGCCGGCTCGAGGACCCGCAGGTCCTCGAGCGCATTCGCGAGCTGACGATTCCGCCGGCGTGGGAGGAGGTTTGGATCTGCAGCGATCCGGTCGGTCACCTTCAGGCCACCGGAGTCGACGCCGCCGGACGAAAGCAGTACCTGTACCACCCGATCTGGCGGGAACGGCGTGACGGGGAGAAGTTCATCAAGATGGTGCGCTTCGCCCTCGCGTTGCCGGCGCTGCGGGTTCGAGTGGAGGGCGATCTGGGGGCTGGCGGCGACCCCACGCGCGATCGGGTCCTGGCCTGCGCGGCCCGGCTGCTGGACCTCGGGCTGTTCCGGATCGGGAGTGAGCAGTACGCCGACAGTGGCGGTGGTCTGGGGCTGGCGACGATCCGCAAGGAGCACGTGACGTTGCGCGGCGGGGCGATGGTGTTCGACTACCCCGCCAAGAGCGGGGTGCAGCGCGTGCAGCGCATCGAGGATCCCCGGTGTGCGGAGGTGATCGGGATGCTCAAGCGCCGCCGCAGCGGTGCCTCGGAGCTGCTGTGCTACCGGCTCGGCCGCGCCTGGCACGATCTCCGCTCTGAGGACATCAACCAGTACCTCAAGGCGCACACGGGAGAGGACTTCAGCGCCAAGGACTTCCGAACCTGGAACGCGACCGTGCTGGCCGCGGTGTCGCTCGCGGTCGATGGTCGCCAGGCGAGCACCAAGACGACTCGCAAGCGGGCGATCAACGCCGCGGTTCGCGGCGTGGCCGAGGTGCTCGGCAACACGCCGGCGGTGGCCCGCCGGGCCTACATCGACCCCCGGGTGTTCGACCGCTACCGGTCCGGGACGACGATTTGGAGCGCGCTGGAGCCGCTCGGCTACGTCACGGCCACTCTCGCCCTCGCAAGCGCGAGGACCGGTGTGGAGCGGGCCGTACTCGAGCTGATCGAGTCCGCCGGAGGGTGAGCCATCAGCGGCGGCGCCGGGCGGGCCGCGAACGGCGCGGCCCCCGATGGCCACACGCGGTCAGCGCGCATACAGGGTTCACATCGCCGACCTGGAAATGTGCTAAGAATGATTTCGTCCCCCAACAGAGAGAGGTCGACCATGACGTTGACGGCGATGAGCCCCGTTTCCGTGGCTGCAACCGACTCTGAGGTGCTGTTCGATCGTTGGCGGGAACATCGGGAGCGTGCGGTCCGCGATCGACTGATCGAGCGGTTCCTGCCGCTGGCCCACAAGCTCGCGCGCCGCTACATTCGCTCCAGTGAGCCCTACGAGGATCTCGTGCAGGTCGCGAGCCTGGGACTCGTGAAGGCGATTGAGCGCTTTGATCCCGGGCGCGGTTATGCCTTCAGCTCGTTCGCCGTTCCGACGATCCTCGGTGAGCTCAAGCGCTACTTCCGAGACTCGGGCTGGGCCCTGCACGTCGACCGCGGCGCGCAGGAGCGGGCCCGCAAGGTTTCCAATGCGCAGCAGGTGATCGGGGCCGGGAGCGGTCGCGTCCCGACCGTGGGCGAGCTCGCCCAGTACCTCGAGATGAGCGAAGAGGAAGTGCTGGACGGGTTGCAGACCGCGGACGCCTACGACGCCATCTCACTCGACGCCCCGCCTCCGAGCAACGACGCGGGCAGCGCCATCAGCCGCCTGGAGACGATCGGCGAGCATGACAAGACGCTTGGACTCGTCGAGGACGCGGCCACCATCTTCGCCGCCGCCAAGCATCTACCCGAGCGCGAGCGCAAGGTGCTCTACCTGCGCTTCGGGGAGGACCTTCCGCAGACCGAGATCGCCAAGCGGATCGGCGTATCTCAGATGCAGGTCTCCCGGCTGCTGCGCCGATCGCTGGCGCGGCTGCACGATTTGACCGAGGAGCCTCGGGACTGACCCGCGAACGCCGATGACCCGTCCGCGTCCCGCACGCGTTTCGCGGCCCGAGAGGGGATTGGGTTGTCTAAGGGCTGTTCTCGCGGCGGGTGTCGACCAGCAACACACACAGCAGCTCCGCGTCGCCGGTGCTCCGCGCGGACAGCCCGTCGGCCAGCAACGCGAGAGCTGACCGCTCGGGCGGGTCTGCGCCGGCCGATCCGTCGTCCAGGCCCAGCCGCGCACCACTGCCATGCCGCATCGGCCCCACCGTCAGCTCGAGGCGTCGGTTGGCGGTCACGATGGCAAAGCCGACGGCAGAGCCACTGGCGGCTCCACGGGCATGAGCCGCGACCGCGTCGGTGACCAGATAGACGTCGGAGAAGCGGTCCAGGGAGAATCGGGCGCGGGCCGCCAGGCTCCTGGCGATGCGACCGAGGACACCACGCAGCAACTCGACCGGAGACAGGCAGGCGACCAGATCGCCGGACAGGTTCTCGAGCCAGTCGGGCTCGTGCGGAAGACTGGGGGCGTCGTCCGGTACGCCGACGGCGACTCCGTGGCGCGTGAACACCATCCGCACCTCGGTCCCGCCCTGCGGAGCGCTGATGAAGTCCACCTGATCGGCCAGAGCACTGATGACGGCCCGCCCTACGCCGGTGGAATCATCGGCCCCTCCCGGGTCCGCGAGACCCCTGCCGTGGTCGCGAACCGCCACCTGGACGCCGCTCCGGTCGATCGCCAGGTCGACCACCATCGAGCCCGGCCTGCCGTCGTAGGCGTGCATGACGACGTTGTTGCAGGCCTCGCTGACCGCGATCTTCAGGTCGTCCGACAGCTCCGGGTCGAATCTGAGTGAGTCGTCGACCCCGGCCAGCATGCTCCGAACCACGGTTAGGCACTCGGGCCGGCTGTCCAGCTCAAGATGGACCGTCGGGGAATCAAGAATCGCGTCCACCGTCCTTCATGCCTTTCCCAGCGCGTCCCGACGTCAAACCGGAAACCGGCTCCTGACCACTCAGCGGTCCGTGACCCTCAGCGTGGTGGGAGCCGCCCTCCGACCATGGCCCGGGCGTGATATCCGCCCCGCCGCCGTGGTGTGGCCTTGACATGTCGTGATGCGCATGTCAGCATACGTGCATGGGCCAAGGACACGGCGTCAGTTCTACCACCCGGGTGGATCCCGAGGCGGCCAAGCAGGTGGCCCGCGTGATGGCGGGCCTCGGAACGGCGAGCCGGGTGCAGATTCTCGGCCGCCTGCGCGAAGGTGGATGCAGCGTGGGCGACTTGGCCGCGGAGGTGCAGATGGCCCAACCGGCGGTCTCTCATCAGCTGCGCATCCTGCGCGACCTCAACCTGGTGGTCGGAGTCCGCACGGGCCGCCAGACCGTCTACGGCCTTTATGACCCTCACGTGGCGGTGCTGCTCGACGAGGCCCTGCGCCACATCGGGCACCTGCGTTTGGGCATGACCGAGCTGCCGCACGCTGTCCCGGACCAGATCAACCCCGAAACGAACGGAGCGCAATGAGCGACGAACACATCCACGAAGCCCCGCATGCCCACGAGCACGGGGGCGAGAAGCACGTACACGCCCACACGACCCACGAGCACGCGCACGTCGAGCACGAGCACGAGCACGAGCACGATGGAACCGAGACGCACGAGCACGCGCACGTGCACCAGGCCGGGCTCGAGGACGTGCACGAGCACCAGCACCAGCACCAGCACTGACCAACGACCGACCCCATCGCAGTCTTGGTCAAGGGCGGATGCGCGCCGGGCCCTTACGGGGGCCCGGCGCCGGTCGAACGCGCTCCCGAACCCTACGCTCGACGGGCCACAGAGTCGTCGTGCCCGTGGGCGTGCGAGTGGACGTGATCGCCGTGACTGTGTAGATGCTCATGGTCCGACGCGGGGGGGTCCGCGTCTGCCGCGAGTCCGCTGGCGACGTGGTGGGGACGGTGAAGCTCTTCTACCACGCCCTCCGCCTCCCCCCGCTCCGAGCTCACGCGCGGTTGGGCCGCACACCGAGCGCATAGCCCCACGATCGCGAAGTGGGTGAAGCGAGCCTCGTAGCCGAAGACCTGCTTGAGGTGAGCGCGGAGTGGCTCGAGCTGGTCCGGGCTTGCCGGCGTGATGGTCGCGCACCGCTCGCAGTACAGGTAGGCCACCTCCTCGCGACCGACCAGCACGTACAGGCCCGGCCCGTGACCGAGGTGGACATGACGAATCAGCCCATGTCGCTCGAGCACCTCCAGATTGCGGTAGACCGAGGTGGCGTCGAGCCCGAGCTCGTCGGCGAGATGCACCGCCGACACCGGGCCTGCGGCGGCGAACAGCGACTCAAGGACAAGTCGCCGCGGCGTCGACAGGCGCATCCCGCGCCCACGGACGGCGCGGATCGCCTCCTGGATCGTGGAGAAGGAGAGTGGTGGTGCTTGGGGGGCTACGGTCACGTTTACTCGATTCCAGGCTGGCGGGGGCCGACCCCGAGAGAAAACCCCCCCCCCCCCCCCCCCTACCCCCCCCCCGCCCCCCCCCCCCCCCCCCCACCCCCCCCCCCCCCCCCCCCCCCTCCCCCCCCCCCCTCCCCCCCCCCCCCCCCGGTTCTGTAGTGGAGAGACTTCGTCGACCTGGCCTAAAC
>JBPCPO010000019.1:0-6710 GCA_050999075.1 Solirubrobacteraceae bacterium | reverse complement strand
GAGCTCCGGCTGTCCCCGCCAAAAACCCCCACAACGTCTTGTTGCTGGGGGCCCCCAGGCGGGGCCCCCCCCGGCGCCAACTCCTCTCCCGACGAAGGACGGTGATCTGATTTGCCCGAGGTGATCTTTCCGATCGACCGCGACCTGAGCGTGCCGATGTCCGCTCAGGCGCTGAAGGGACACAACCGATGGCACCCGGACATCCCGCCCGTGGCAGCGATCGACCCGGGGGGCAGTTACCGGATAGAGTGCAAGGACTGGACCGACGAGCAGATCGCCGACAGCGACTCGCCGGCCGACGTCGCCGGCGTCAACCTCGACAAGACTCACATGCTGAGCGGCCCGTTCGCAGTCAACGGTGCCCAGCCGGGAGACATCCTCGTCGTCGACATCCTCGACATGGGGCCGTTCCAGGAGCACGAGTGGGGGCACACCGGGATCTTCGCCAAGGGCAATGGCGGGGGCTTCCTGTGCGACCACTACCCCGATGCCGCCAAGGCGATCTGGGACATCCAGGGGATCTATTGCCAGTCACGCCATCTCCCCGGGGTGCGCTTCGCCGGCTTGTCGCATCCGGGTCTGCTCGGTTGCGCTCCGTCGCCCGACCTGCTGGCGGAGTGGAATCGGCGCGAGCAGGACCTGATCGACCGCAACCCCTCGCGCGTCACCGGCGATCCGCTCGACGCGCCGCAGGATCCGCCGCTGGCTCTGCCGCCGCTGGAGAAGGACGCGCTGCTGGGAAGCCTCGGCGGGGCCGAATACGCCCGCGTGGCGCGGGAGGCGGCTCGAACCGTTCCT
Source organism: Solirubrobacteraceae bacterium (assembly GCA_050999075.1). Taxonomy (GTDB): domain Bacteria; phylum Actinomycetota; class Thermoleophilia; order Solirubrobacterales; family Solirubrobacteraceae; genus Palsa-465. The sequence goes on along the minus strand of JBPCPO010000019.1, from coordinate 5,912 downwards.
CCCCGCGAGCATGGCGGCAACGTCGACATCAAGAACCTCTCGAAGGGCACGCGGATCTACTTCCCGGTCTACGTCGAGGACGCGCTGTTCTCGATCGGCGACCTGCACTTCTCCCAGGGCGACGGCGAGATCACGTTCTGCGGCGCGATCGAGATGCCGGGCTACATCGACCTCGGTTTCGACCTCATCAAGGGCGGGGTCGAGCGCTACGGGTTGGCGCGCGCCAACCCGCACGGCAACCCGATCTTCAAGCCCGGCCCGGTCGAGCCGCACTACAGCGAATATCTCATGTTCGAGGGCATCTGCGTCGAGGACGGGCGCAACTACTACATGGATGCCACCGTCGCCTACCGCCAGGCCTGTCTCAACGCGATCGCGTACCTCCAGCAGGCGCTCGGGTATACCGGCGAGCAGGCTTACCTGCTGCTCGGAGCCGCACCGATCGAGGGCCGGATCGGCGGGATCGTCGACATCCCGAACTGCGCGGTGACCCTCGGGGTCCCACTCGAGATCTTCGACCGCGACATCCTGCCGCACTGATCGCGATGCTGTACGAATATCGATGCTCGAGCTGCGGTCCGTTCGACGCCCACGTTGCCGGGTCGAGCCCGGCGAGCGGTGCAGCCTGCCCGTCGTGTGGCGCCGCCGCCGAGCGGATGTTCAGCGCGCCCGGCGGCCGGGGGCCCAAACGCCAGCGCCAACTCCAGGGGTTGAGCCCGGCGGCGCTGGGGCACGTCGAGCGCGCGCAGGTGGGCGCTGTCTCGATCGGTCCGCTGCCGGCGGGCGCGGCGGTGGCGCGTGGCGGCAGACCGATGAGGAGTCGACCGCGCGCCGACGAACGGCGACCGTGGCAGATCGGCCATTGACGTGGCGTAGAGTGAACGCGCGGTGCGGCTGCTGCCAAGCGATCAGGACAAACTGCTGCTGCATGTCGCGGGGATGCTCGCGCGCGAGCGTCGCGCGCGAGGGCTGCGCCTCAACCACCCCGAAGCGGTCGCGCTGCTGTCCACGTGGGTGCTCGAGGGCGCGCGGGACGGGCGCACGGTGGAGGAACTGATGAGCGCCGGCCGGGGGGTGCTCGACCGGGACGACGTCATGGAAGGCGTTCCCGAACTGGTCGACGAGGTTCAGGTCGAAGCCACGTTCCCGGACGGCCGTAAGCTTGTCACGCTGCACCAGCCAATCCCGTGATCCCGGGCGAGATCGTGTGTGGCGAGGGCGAGCTGGCGCTCGCCCCGGGCCGGGAGCGGATCGTGATCGGGGTCCAGAACACCGGTGATCGCCCGATTCAGGTGGGATCGCACTACCACTTCGCCCAGAGCAATCCCGCGCTGCGGTTCGACCGCGGCGCCGCGAGCGGCTTCCGCCTGGACATCGCGCCCGGGCTCTCGGTGCGCTTCGAGCCCGGCATCACCCGCGAGGTGACGCTGGTGGCCCTCGCTGGGGCTCGACGCGTGCCGGGGCTGCGTCCCGAGGGCGGGCTTCCCGCCGCCGACGCCCCGACTGAGGGTGGACTCCCGGCCGACGCCCCGTCTGAGGGCGAGCTTGCCGCCGGCGACCCGCCCCGGGCCGGGTCCTAGCCGGATGAGCAGCATCAGCCGGTCGCGGGCGGCGCTGCTCTACGGGCCCACGACCGGCGACCGCATCCGCCTCGGCGACACCGATCTGTGGCTCGAGGTGCAGCGCGACGACTGCGCCGGCGGAGATGCGGCGCTGTTCGGCGGCGGCAAGACGATCCGCGAGTCGATGGGCCAATCGACCCTGACCCGAGCGCAGGGCGCGCCCGACCTGGTGATCACCGGCGCACTGGTGCTCGATCACTGGGGGGTGGTCAAGTGCGACGTGGGCATTCGAGATCGCCGCATCGTCGCGCTGGGCAAGGCCGGGAACCCGGACATCATGGACGGCGTGCACCCGTCGCTGGTGATCGGGGCGAGCACCGAGATCCTGGCCGGCGAGGGTCGGATCCTGACCGCCGGAGCCGTCGACTGTCACGTTCACTTCATCTGCCCCCAGCTCGTCGACGAGGCGCTCGCCGCCGGCGTCACCACGCTGATCGGTGGCGGCACCGGCCCCGCGGAGGGAACCAAGGCCACGACCTGCACCCCGGGGGCGTTCAACCTCGGGGCGATGCTCGTCGCGCTCGACGACCGCCCAGTCAACGTGCTGCTCCTCGGCAAGGGCAACACGGTTTCGACGGAGGCACTGCACGAGCAGCTTCGCGGCGGCGCCGGTGGCTTCAAGCTGCACGAGGACTGGGGCTCGACTCCGGCGGCGATCGATGCCTGCCTGGGGGTGGCCGACGAGCACGGCGTCCAGGTGGCGATTCACACCGATACCCTCAATGAGGCGGGCTATCTCGAGTCGACGCTGGAGGCGATCGCCGGTCGCGCGATCCACACCTACCACACCGAGGGGGCCGGAGGCGGTCATGCGCCGGACATCATCCGCGTCGCCGGCGAGCCCAACGTGCTGCCGTCCTCGACCAACCCCACCCGCCCCCACACCCTCAACACGGTCGCCGAGCACCTCGACATGCTGATGGTCTGCCACCACCTGAACCCCCGGGTGCCCGAGGACCTGGCCTTCGCGGAGAGCCGCATCCGGGCCACGACGATGGCCGCCGAGGACGTGCTCCACGACCTGGGCGCGATCTCGATGATCGGCTCGGACTCCCAGGCCATGGGCCGCATCGGCGAGACGATCACGCGGACGTGGCAGACCGCTCACGCGATGAAGCTGCGCCTGGGCGCCGGTGCGGGCGCGGCGGACAACCGGCGCGCGCGACGGTACGTGGCCAAGTACACGATCTGCCCCGCGGTCGCGCACGGGATCGCCGGCGACGTCGGTTCGGTGGAGGCCGGCAAGCTGGCCGACCTCGTGCTGTGGGACCCGCGCTTCTTCGCCGTGCGCCCCCACGTGGTGCTGAAGGGAGGGATGATCGCCTGGGGTCAGATGGGCGATCCGGGCGCCTCGATCCCGACGCCTCAGCCAGTCCTCTCGCGCCCCATGTTCGCGGGCTCGGGGCGGCTCGCCGCCGAGAGCTCGCTGGCCTGGGTCGCACCGGCTGCGCTGCAGGACGGGCTGGCCGAGCGCCTGGCCCTGCATCGCCGGGTCGCGGCGGTAGAGAACACGCGCCAGCTGACCAAGGCGGACATGCCCGAGAATGATGCCCTGCCCGACATCGCCGTCGACCCCGACACGTTCCGCGTGTGGATCGACGGCGAGGAGATCGAGCCCGCGCCGGCCGAGATCCTGCCGCTGGCCCAGCGCTACGCCATGTTCTGAACATGAGCCCATCGTGGACCTCGCTGATGCTGCTGGCCGACGGTCGCTTCCCCTCCGGTTCCTATGCCCACTCGGGGGGATTGGAGGCAGCCGTGCGGGATGGGCTGACGCTCGGCGACGTGCCCGGCTTCATGGCGGCGCGGCTCGCCACGGTGGGCCGCTGTGAGGCCGCGATCGCCGTGGCGGCGCGCCGCGCGGCGGGGCGGGACGAGGTCGACACGCTGCTCTGCCTCGACGACGAGGCGCAGGCGCGATGCAGCTCCCCCCCGCTGCGCGAAGCCGCGTCCCGACTCGGATCCCAGCTGCTGCGAACCGCGGTCACCGTCTGGTCGCGGTCGACGATCCTGCCCCGGTACAGATCGGCCAGCGAATCCAGCCCCAGGCCGGTGTGCTTCGGCGTCGTGGCCTGCGCCGCCGGGCTGCCCGACGAGCCCGCGGCGGCGGCCCTCCTCTACGACGACGCGGCCGCGGTGACGAGCGCGGCGGTGAAGCTGTTTCCAGTCGATCCCGCCCTCGCGGCGCGTTGGCTGCGGGAGGCGGGAGCCACGATCGACACCCTCGCACGCGAGGTGAGCTCGCGCGAACCGGCTCCGTGGGCGCTGCCATCAGCGTTCGCGCCCCTGCTGGAGGCGCGATCGACCGCACACGCGGCCCGGGAGAGGAGGCTGTTTGCCTCCTGAGTCGCCGGGCCGCGGTTCACTCGCGGAGTCGCGGGGCCAGGGTTCACTCGCGGAGTCGCGGGGCCAGGGCTCACTCGCGCGGTCGCCGGGCTGGGGTTCGCTCGGGCGGGCGGTTCGCATTGGCATCGCCGGTCCCGTGGGGACCGGCAAGAGCTCGCTGCTGGTCGCGCTGTGCCGGACGCTCGCCTGGACCCTGCGCATCGGCGTCGTGACCAACGACATCTACACGACCGAGGACGCCGAGCTGCTGCGTCGCGCCGGGGTGCTCCCGCCCGAGCGGATCGTGGCGGTGAGGACGGGCGCCTGCCCGCACACGGCGATCCGCGACGACATCGGCGCGAACCTAGAGGCGGTCGAGCGCCTCGAGGTGGACTGCGACGGACTGGACGTGGTGTTCATCGAGTCGGGCGGCGATAACCTGACGGCGGTGTTCAGCCCGGCGCTGGCGGACCGTCAGGCCTTCGTGATCGATGTCGCGGGGGGCGATGACATCCCCCGCAAGGGCGGGCCCGGGATCGAGCGCTCCGACCTGCTCGTGATCAACAAGCTTGACCTCGCTCCCTACGTCGGCGTCGATCCGGAGCTGATGCTCACCGAGGCCACCGGCCGCCGCGGCGGCCGGCCCGTGCAGCTGATCTCGCTGCGCAACCCCGACGGCGTAGGGCCGATCGCCGCCTGGGTGCTGGAGGTGCTCTCCCACGCCGCCGAGCACGGACTCGAGCCGGGCGAGGCGCTCGAGTCCGGCCATGCGGTTGACGCGCACCGCCACCACCACCATCTGGACGCGTGAGCCCGGCGAGTGGCGTCGTGACCATCTGCGTGCAGCGCCGCGGCGCCCGGTCGATCGTCACGGGCTGCTCCGGGACGGCACCACTGGCGCCGCGCGTGGTCACCGGCGAGCGCGAGGATTGGGCGCAGGTCGTGATGGTCTCCACCGTCGCCGGGCCGCTGCCCGGCGACGAAGTGTCGATCGAGATCGAGATCGGACCCGGTGCGCGCCTGAACCTCTGCAGCGCGGCGGCCACGATCGCCTATCCGCGCTGGGGCGCAGGCCGAGAGCGGCGGTCGATCCAACGTCTACGATGCACGATCGCCGCCGGCGGGCGGCTCGCCTGGCGCCAAGCGGAGCTGGTACTCACCTCCGGCGCCCGCCACGAGAGCAGAGTCGACCTCCGGCTGCGAGCCGACGCCGCCGCGATGGTGCAGGAGACGATCATCCGCGGACGCCACGGTGAGCCCGGGGGCAGCCTCCTCGCCAGCCTGTGCTGCGACCTCGAGGGCAGAGCGCTTCTACGCGAGAGCGTCGTCGTCGAGCCCGACGATCCGGTCACCGACTCCAGCGTGGTGCTGGCCGGCGCTCGGGTCTACGGGTCGGTGAGCCTGCTGGGCCTCCGCGCCACGAGCGAGGACCCGGCCGAGCTGACGCTCGCCCGCCCGGGTTGCCTGCTCAGAGCGATGGGCGACGACGCGCTCGCCGTGGGCAAACGCCTCGCACCAGCCCGTGCCGCGTATCTCGCGCGGCTGGTGAGGGCGTCCGAGTCTCCGCGCTGGGACGGGCTCGATTCTGGACGGTCACGCCCACGAGTCAAGTCAGACCGGCCTGCCCGCGATCGAACGTACGAAGAACGCGCCCAGTGGCCAGAGCGGTCGCGATGATCAGCAGCGCAGCTCGGCGATCTCGGCCGCGAAGCCCACATCGACCGGCGTGGCCGCCAGCGCGGCGCGCAGCGTCTCGTGATCCACGTCCACTCGCCGCTCACGGGACCTAACGGTGGGCCGAGTCGAGCCACCAGTCGACCACGTACGGTAATTGTGAACTCTGTGCCCGCCTCGCGCGGCTCAGCCGGTGACCGGAACCGGTCCGGCGACGACGCCGTCCTCGTGCAGCCGGCCGATCTCGGTGTCGGTCAGCCCCAGCGCGTCAGCCAGCACCTCGTCGGTGTG
>JBPCPO010000114.1:0-4539 GCA_050999075.1 Solirubrobacteraceae bacterium | reverse complement strand
ACGCTGACGACGGCTGGTGCTTTGGTCGAGCTCGTCGTCTGCGCCAGGTGAGCTGTCGCCGGTGATGGTTGTGGATCTCCTTCCGGCCTGCGGTCCCGCAGGCCCGCAGGCTAGCCGCCCATGCCGCCCCAGACCGCGAAGGGGTTGGGCGGCGCCACGGCTCTCAGCGTCCCCTCCGATGTGACCGTGCTTCCGGCCGGAGCATCCCGCCGCAGGCGGTCGGCGAGACGGTTGGCGCTGTCCTCGTCGGGCGCGCCGAGGACCACGTACTTCCACCGGTGAACGCTGGGCAGGCCCTGCTCACGCAGGTGCGCGACAAACGCCTGCGCGTCCGCATGCGAGGCGCACTGCACCCGCACCTCGAATTCGGGGTAGCCCCGGGCGTCCGATTCCCGGCGCTCGCGCTCCATCAACGTTGCGCGCTCAGCGGCGCGGTCCTGATCGCTCTCCGGAAGCGGCTTGTCCGGATCCTCCCAGTCCTCGGCGGCAGGGTGCCAGCGACGCAGCTCGGTCTCCAGCGGCCAGTCGTGCTCGGCCGCGAGCGAGCCGATCAGCTTCTCCGCCTGCTCGGCCTGCTCCCTGGTGCCCGCATAACAGAACACCTCCGGCCCGTCGCGCGAGACGACCACGCGCCCATGAAAGGCCGTCTCGAGATCATGCTCGAAACCCGAGGCCTCCAGCCGCGCCGTCAAGCCCCGCGCGGCTCCATCCTCGTGCATATCGATCCGCAGGCGCCAGTCCTCGCTCACGGCTTCAGACTACCCGCCCAGGAAGGCCAGCCGCCTCGCTGGCCCCCGGTCGGCCAGCGCGAACCTGCCCGCGGCGGTCGGGTCAGCTTCCGGCCTTGACGCCGGTGGCGGCGGTGCTCCCACCGCCACGCCGACCGTGGGACCGGGACGACCTGGCGGGCAACTTCACCGGGGCGGCGTTCATCGCCCGCAGCCTGACCTCGCGCCACGACATCCCTTCCTTGAGCAGCGCGGGCACGCCCATGATGATGGCCGCGGCGACCTCGACCGCCTGCAGGATGACCCCATAGGCCACCCCGGTGGGGATGCCCACGTGCCAGCCGGCGTGCAGGACCGCCGCGCAGGCGGCCTGGAAGACGCCCAGGTTCGCCGGCGTGGCCGGCACGATCGCCGTGATGTTGACCGCGAACAGCACCGCAGCGGCGCCGGCGATTCCCGCCTGGTGACTCAGTCCGAGCGCGGCCAGCAGCACGTAGCAGGAGAGCCACTGCAGCGCCCACGCGGTCAACTGGGCGACCGCGGCCATGCTCCCCAGGCGCGGCCGGCGAAAGACGGTCAACCCCGCCCGGACGCGCATCAGTGCGCGGCGCACCTGCATGAGCGCGGTATGCGCTCGAGAGGACCGGGAGCCCGCCGGACCGAGGCGCAGCAGGGCCGGGGCGAGCAGCACCGTTACGAGCAGCGCGACCGGCGCGATGGCCGCGAACAGCAACACGTTCTGATGCCCGTTGAACAGGTTGACCGAGGAGAACATGACGGCCCCGAGGACGATCAGCGCAACGATGTTGAGCAGCGTCTGGGAGACGAGCGTGCCCAGGACCACCGGTAGGTTCTCGCGCGGGCGTCCCGTGCGCCGGGCCACAATCAATGCGCGTGAGGGCTCTCCCAGACGAGCCGGGAGCGTCGAGGACATCAGCACGCCGATGAACGTGCCCTGCATGGCGTCAGTGAGCCGCAGGCGCGAGCGTGGCAGCGCCGCGCACAGGATCGCGTGCCACGAGAGGGCGCGCAGCAGCATCGAGCTGCACATGACCGCAAGCCCGAGGAGGACGAAGACGGGGCTCGAGTTGATCAGGGCGTGGGCGATGTTGCCCACCCCGATCTTCTGCAGCGCGAGCACCGCCAGGAGCAGTCCGCCCAGCGAGAAGACGGCGAGGGCGCTGCGGCGAAGCAGCGCCACGATCGGGCGTCGAGCGCCGGGGTCTCTGGGCTCGAGGCTCTCCAGACGCGCGGCCGGAACGTGGGGCTTGAGGTCAGCTGAGCGAGCACCGACCCGAACCGCCACCCCACGCAGACCCCCGGCCGGCGCGGGTGTGGCGATGGCATCCTCGTAGGCGCTCAACACCTCCTGCGCGACACGGGGCCAGGCGAAGCGCTCCGCGTGCACCGCGGCGGCGCACGCCATCTCGACGCGTCGGACAGGCTCCTCGTAGAGGTCGCGCAGCGCTTCGGCCAGCGCCTGAGCATCTCCGGGGGCCACCAGGACGCCGTCGACTCCGTCGCGCACGACGTCGCGATAGCCGGCGATGTCCGAAGCGACCACGGGCGTGCCGGCGGCGAACGCCTCGGTCAGCACCATCCCGAAGCTCTCGCCTCCCAGCGAGGGGGCGCAGAGCACATCCGCGTGTCGCAGCTCGGCGCGCTTGGTCGCCTCGTCGACCTTTCCCAGCACCCGGACACCGCGTGCGTCGAGCATCAGCGGCGAGAGCTCCTCGCGTGTGGCCCCGATCACGGTCAGCTCGGTCGGTATGTGCTCGCGCAGCGCCTCGAACGCCCGCAAGGCCAGCGGCAGGCCCTTGCGCGTTACGGACTGGCCGACGAACACGATTCGCAGCGGGCCTCCGCAGCGGGGCGGGGGGTCGCCCGCGAGGATGTCGGCGGATCTCGCGGCCAGCTCTCGCGCCCGGTCGGGGTCCACGTGGACCCCGTTGGGGATCACGCGATAGTGGCCACCGAAGAAGCGCCTCGCGGTCCATTCAGCGGCCTGCGAGACCGCGATCCGCACGTGCAGGCGGTTGAGCACCCGCCTGGCCCCGATCAGGTTGGCGATGCCGTTGGTGAAGCGGTTCTCGGAATAGGTGTGGAACGTGCCCACCAGCGGCAGACGTGTCCAATCCGCGGCCACCCAGCCCGACAGGGGGACGACGGGCTCATGGATGTGGACGACGTCGTAGCCCCCCGTCCGCAGCTCGTGGTGCATAGTGGACACGGCATAGGGCGTCAGCGCCACGTTGGAGACCGCTCCGTTGGCCTTCAGGCCGATCGTGCGACCAAGCGAGACGAGGTGCTCGGGGGTTACGAGCGACTGGGGCTCAGCGCCCCGGTGAAGCGCGGTGGAGAGTCGATTGGGTGGGTCCAGCGGGGCCAGCACCCGAACGTGGTGCCCATCCTCGATGAACCGCTGCGCCAGCGCCTCGATGTGCCTCGTGACTCCACCGGGATAGCTCCACGAATAGGGCGATACCAACGCGATCCGCATCGTCTCCATGTTAGTCCTACCCCGTCCCAGCCCGGGTGTTTCGGGCCCTATCATCCCCACGGTCATGCCCACCCGCCGGCGCCAATTCGTCAAGTACACGTTCCTGAAGGTCGATCCCGCGTGGCGGCGGCTGGGGGACGAGCGCCGCGCCGCGGACAAGCGCGAGTTGATCGCCGCCTGCGAGGACTTCGCCGACGGGCACCTGCTGCGCGCGTTCTCACTGGTGGGGATGCGCGGCGACGCCGACATGATGCTGCTGAGCCAGGCTCAGAACCTCGAGCGGATCCACGAGTTCCACGTCGTCCTGCACCAGAGCGGACTGATGAACTGGTGCACGATTCCTCATTCGTTCCTGGCCATGACCAAGCCGTCGGAGTACTCCGACGAGTCGCGGTTGGAGGTTCGCCCCGCGCACGGCAGGTACCTGTTCGTCTACCCGTTCGTGAAGACGCGGAGCTGGTATGCCCTGCCCGCCGGGGAGCGATGGCGGATCATGCAGGAGCACATCGCGCTCGGGCGCGAATACCCCTCCGTGGAGCTCAACACGAGCTACTCGTTCGGACTCGACGACCAGGAGTTCGTGGTCGCGTTCGAGACCGACTTCGTCGGCGACTTCCTCGACCTGATGATGACGCTGCGCGAGACCGAGGCCAGCCGCTACACCGAGCGCGACACACCGATCTTCACGTGCATCTCGTGCTCGGTCGCCGATGCGCTGCGATCGCTGGGCAGAGCACCCGCGGCGATCTACACCACCGACTAGCTCCGACCCGTCTCGGACACCCCGGGCGGGGGATTGGGGCACGTGCGCGAGGCGCGTACGCTTGTAGCCGACAATCAGTCGTTCCGCCGCCGCGGCTTGCGGCGTTTGGCTTTCTGGCTCGCTGCGCGACATCACGAGCGCCGGCAACCTGCCCGGCACCCGGTCCTTCCCCTACACCATCTGCGCCAGTGCACTCGCAGGGTTCCAACGGCGGCCGTGACGGTGCCAGGCACCGCAAAGGTGGGCGACGGAGAAACGCGCGGAAGTCGTCACGGTGGCCCATCCCGCTCCGCGGCTCCCCGAGCGAGATCGGCCCCGTCGATCGGGCAGCGGCGCGTCAAGCGGCCAGCGGCTCGGTGCCTGGCACCGTACCCCCCGCCGAGACCGAAACGCGCGCCCGCTGTGACGGTTGGCCGCAACCGTCACAGGTGGTAGCGCTTCGACTCCTCCCAAGCCCACAGCATCGCGAACCCGCCCGCGAGGGCGAGCAGCACGATCGGCAGCGAGAAGCCGCCGAGCGAGACGAGCCCGAAGCGTGAGAGCGAGTA
>JBPCPO010000092.1:0-17246 GCA_050999075.1 Solirubrobacteraceae bacterium | reverse complement strand
GGCTCGCCGGTGGTGATTGTGCGGCTGAACCCCGACGACCTTCGTCTGCCCGCCTCGCGTCAGACCTGGGCGCCGCAGGGGATCCTCGCGTACTCGAAGATCTGCACCCACGCCGGCTGCGCGATCGGCCTCTACCGCAAACCGACCTTTCCGGCGGTCGAGCCCCGCGCTGCGCTCGTGTGTCCGTGCCACTACTCGACCTTCGACCCCGCCCGGGGCGGCACGGTGATCTACGGGCCCGCCGGGCGTCCGCTGCCGCAACTGCCGCTGATGATCGGCGGGTTCGGGGCCCTACGCGCCGCGGGCAACTATTCGGGGCCGGTGGGCCCGTCGTGGTGGGGCGTGAGGTCGGGGAGGGCGAGGTGATCCGCGGTCTCCTCAAGGGCCTGGACCAGCGCAGCGCCTCGGCTCCGGCGCTGATCAAGGGGCTGCGCTACATCTTCCCCGACCACTGGTCGTTCCTGCTCGGCGAGGTCACGCTGTACGCGTTCATGATCCTGATCGCGACCGGCACCTACCTGGCGCTGTTCTTCGACCCGAGCCTGGCCAAGGTGACCTATCACGGCGTCTACGCTCCGTTGCGGGGAACGGTGATGAGCGAGGCCTACCGCTCGGCGGTCGACATCTCGTTCAAGTACAAGGCCGGACTGCTGATCCGCCAGACCCACCACTGGGCCGCGGACGTGTTCATGGCGTCGATGGTGCTTCACCTGATGCGCGTGTTCTTCACCGGCGCGTATCGAAAGCCGCGCGAGCTGACCTGGTTGGTCGGGCTGTCGATGCTGTTCATCTCGCTGCTGGAGGGCTACCTCGGCTACTCCATCGTCGACGATCTCCTGTCGGGCATCGGCCTGGCCATCGGCTACGGAGTCGCACTGTCGGTGCCGGTGATCGGCGGCCCCCTGGGCACCCTCATCTGGGGGGCGCCGTTCCCCGGCCGGCACGAGTTCGAGTCGCGCATGTACATCGCGCACGTGTTTCTGCTCCCGGTCCTGATCGGGAGCCTGATCGCGGTCCATCTGGCGCTGGTCGCGGCTCGCCATCACACCCAGTTTCGCCGTAACCGCAAGACCACCGAGCGCCGGATCGTGGGCCTGCCGATGTTCCCCGCTCAGGTTCCGCGCTCGCTGGCGCTGTTGTTCGGGGTGGCGGCGGTGCTGTTCCTGCTCGGCGGGCTGGTGCAGATCAACCCGATCTGGCAATGGGGCCCGTTCGAGCCCTACTCGGCCACCAACGGAGCCCAACCCGACTGGTACCTCGGCTGGCTGATCGGCGCTCTGCGGCTGATGCCGAGCTTCGACGTCACCGTCGGGCACTACACCCTGGTCCCCAACCCGTTCTGGGGCGGGGCGCTGTTCCCCGTCGTGGTCATAGGGATCCTGGCTGCGATCCCGTTCGTCGAGCGGCGACTGACCGGCGACCGCGGCTTCCACAACCTGCTCGACCGGCCCCGCAACGCGCCCACCCGCACCGCCTTCGGCGTGGCCTTCCTGACCTGGGTGTTCCTGATCTTCGTGTTCGGCGCCGCCGACCGGGTGTTCGTGCTGTTCAGCCTCAGCTACAACGTGCAGCTGTTCATCTTCCGGGTCGGGATCTGGGTCATCCCGGCGATCCTGTTCTTCCTCGTCCGGCGGGTGTGTCGAGAGCTGCAGGCCGCCGACCGGGTCAAGGAGGTTCAGGAGCAGGCGGAGGAGGAGGGGGAGAAGCACGCGCGGGAGCTGGCCGGAGCCGGGGGCCGCGTCCGTCCCGGCGCGGCCGAGCGCTAGCGCGCGAGCCTGGGAAGGAAGGCAGGGACAGGCGCCGAGGCTAGTCCGACTCTTCGGCCTCGGCGTCGTCAGCCGGGGGTCCGACCGCGCCCTCAGGGCGGGTCTCTGCCGCCCCGGGCCCCGCGTTCTCCGGCGGCGCCTCGGGGGCCGGCGACTGCGTCTCCTGCTTGTCGGTGGCGTCGGCAGCAGGGTCGGGCTCGGGAGGCACAGCGCCCGGTACGCCATCATCGGCGCGCTTGCGCTCCCAATCCTGGCGCGTTTCCTTGATCTTGCCCTCGAGTCGCTCGCTCTGGCGCGCGAGCTCTTCCACCTCGCGCTCGGGTCGATCCTCAGGCGCCTGGTGGGATCCGTCCACGGCGACAGCCTACCGGGCGAAGCTTGGGATCGTCACGCTCCGGGCAGCGGGACATGTCGATGGCGGTCGCGATCCTCGACATCGACGGGACTCTGGTACGCCCGGCGGGACCGGAAGGTCTAGAGCAGCGTGCCGCCCGGCGGCACCACCCACAGCTTGGGGGCGAGGTCGATGACCACCTCGGCGTCGAGCTCGCTGACGGTCTCGGCGCCGGTCCGCTCGAGCGCCATCGTCAGCTCGCGCCAGGCGTAGGCGACGGGCGCCACGCGCGAGGTGCCAAAGCCCATGGCCGCCTTGAGCTCGTCGGCTCGCGAGCGGACGTCGTCGAGGGTCAGCTCGCCGAACGGTCGGTTGGCGCCGCGCGTGTACACCGTCTGCTCGACGAGGTACCGAAGCCGCGCGCTGCGGGCGACGTCCGCGTCCGGGACGGCCGGCGGCTGGGTGGTGGGATCAGGGTCGGCCGTAGGGTCAGTGTCGGCGGTAGGGTCAGTGTCGGCGGTAGGGTCTGTGTCGGCGGTAGGGTCTGTGTCGGCGTCGATCATGGCTCATCCTTTGGCTATTCGCGGCCGGTGGTCAGAGGCTCGACAACGCCAGCCTACGGGCCGCGACCGCAGCCTGACCGTAGGCGATGGCGCCGTCGTTTACGGGAAGCAGCTGGGGCGTGAGGACTCGCAGGCCGGCTGAGCGCAGACCGGCGGCGCACGCCTCGAGCAGGCATCGGTTCTGGAACACGCCGCCGGAGAGCACGACGAGCTCGGTGGCGCTGTCCTGCGCCGCCCGCACGCACGCTTGCACGGTGCCGTGGGCGATGGTGGCGTGAAACCGGGCCGCCACGACGCCGACCGAGACGCCCGCCGAGAGGTCGGCGATGAGGGCGCGGATGGTCTCGCGCGGGTCGAGCACGAACGCGCCCGCACTCGCCAACGCCTCCTCGTGGCCTACCGAAGCCTCCGTCCCCACCACGATCGGATAGCGTCCCCGCTCGGTCGGATCGATCGCGGCCTCGAGCTCGATCGCGGCCTGGCCCTCGTAGTTGACCGTGGCGCGCAGCCCGCACATCGCCGCGACGGCGTCGAACAGACGCCCCATGCTCGTGGTCACCGGCGAGGCCAGGCCGGTGCGGATGATCGCCTGCACCTGCCTCCACGAGCGCTCGTCCACCGTTCCGGCCAGCGCGGAGGGAATCTCCGCGTCTCCGTCCCCGGCCGCGCTGAGCCAGGCGCAGGCCATCCGCCACGGTTGTCTGATCGCCCTCTCGCCGCCCGGAAGCCTCACCGCCAGGAGCATGCCCGCGCGCCGGAACCCGGTGAGGTCCCCGCACAGGATCTCGCCCCCCCACACCGTCCCGTCGGTCCCGTAGCCGGTTCCGTCGAAGATCGCGCCGACGGCGGTTCCGAGCTCGCCGTACTCGGCCAGGCAGGCCGCGAGGTGAGCGTGGTGATGCTGGACCCCGACGAGCGCCACGGCGTCGCGCTCGAGCGCGTACTTGGTCGACAGGTACTCGGGATGCAGGTCGTGGGCCACGACCTCGGGTGCGACCGCGAACAGGCGCTCGAAGTGCTCGATGCCGTCGGCGAACGAGCGCAGCGTCTCGTAGTTCTCGAGGTCACCGATGTGGTGGGAGACCCATGCGCGCTGTCCCCTGGCCACGCAGAAGGTGTTCTTCAGCTCGGCCCCGCAGGCCAGCAGCGGCTTCGGTGAGCCGTCGCCGGGGAGCGAGAGGCTGGCCGGCACGTAGCCGCGCGAGCGGCGCAGGACGGCGTGGCGCGGTTCCCCGTCAACGCTCACCACCCGCAGCACCGAGTCGTCGGTCCGGGTCTGGATCGGCCGATCGTGGATCAGGACCAGGTCAGCGATCGGTGCCAGCCGCGTCACCGCGTCATCGTCGCGGAAGGCGATCGGCTCCTCGGAGAGATTGCCGCTGGTCATCACGAGCGTCCCGCCGTCACCTTGCGCCACCCGCTCGAGCTCGGCCAGGAGCAGATGGTGCAGCGGCGAGTACGCAAGCATGACCCCGAGCTCCGGAGCTCCGGGAGCGACGGAATCGGCGACCGGAGCGTGCTCGAGGCGCCGCGCGAGCACGATCGGCCGCTCACCCCCGCTCAGCAGCTCGCGCTCGGCCTCGCCGAGCGACACCAGGGTCTGGGCAGCGGTGAGCGAACGCGTCATCAGGGCGAACGGCTTGTCGTCGCGGTGCTTGCGGGCCCGCAACCGCGCCACCGACTGCTCGTCGACGGCGCGGCAGGCGAGGTGGTAGCCACCGATGCCCTTGATGGCCACGATCGCGCCGTGGTGCAGCGCGAGCGCCGCGGCGGCCACCGGGTCAAGCGAGGCCTCGTTCGCTGCCGGCCCCCCGCCAGGGGCCAGCAGCGCCACCGACGGTCCGCACTGCGGGCAGGCGTTGGGCTGGGCGTGAAAGCGCCGGTCCGCCGGGTCCTCGTACTCCGCCTGGCACAGCGCGCACATGGTGAACGAGGCCATCGTGGTCAGCGGCCGGTCGTAGGGCACGCCGCGCACGATCGTGAACCTTGGGCCGCAGTTGGTGCAGTTGATGAATGGATAGCGAAACCGGCGGTCGGAGGGATCGAACAGCTCGGTCAGGCACTGTTCGCAGGTCGCGCTGTCGGGAGCGACGGGGGCGTCGGCCATCCCTCCCTGCGGACTGTCGAGGATCTGGAACTCGCCGGGGCCGGTGACCGGGCGCTCCTGCGTCTGCACGCGCTCGAGCACCGCGAGCGGCGGCGCGTCAGGCGCCAGACGGGCGAGAAACGAGTCAATCGCGGCGCTGGCGCCCTCGACCTCCAGCAGCACTCCCCGGGAGTCGTTGAGGACGAAGCCGCTCAGTCCGAGCTCACGGGCGAGCCGGTAGACGTAGGGACGAAAGCCGACGCCCTGAACGGTGCCATGAACCCGAGACCGGATGCGGCGCCGGGCGTTCGACGGGGACCGAACGCTCACCCCACCAGCTCCACGAGCGCGTGGTACGCGCTCGCCTGAGCCTCCTGGATGCGGGGAATGTGCTCGGAGCGGGTGACGACGACGTGGTCGGCCAGCTTGTCGCCGGCGACCTGGCCACCGTCATAGCCGACCATGGCGATGGTCACGATTCCCCGGCGCCGAGCCTCCGCCAGCGCCTCGATCACGTTGCGTGAGTTGCCTGAGGTCGAGAGGGCGAGCAGCGTGTCGCCAGAGCTGCCGTAGGCGATGACCTGACGGGAGAAGATCGCGTCGGTGCCGATGTCGTTGGCGATCGCGGTCAGGATCCCGGAGTCCTCGGTGAGGTCTATCGCGGGCCGGGCGGGACGCGTCCCGTGCCCGGCGCGGAAGTCGGCGACGACGTCCATCGCATCGGTGGCCGAGCCGCCGTTACCCAGCGCGAGCAGCTTTCCCCCTCGCTCGAAGCTCGCGTGCAGCGCGGCGGCGGCCTCAGTCAGCGCCTCCTGGTTATCGCTCAGGGTCTGGGCTCGCAGCTCGGCGATCTCGTGCGCCTTCATCAGCACCGATCGGCCGACGTCGGCGACGACAGGCTCGAGCTCGTCCTCCTGCTCGCCCAGGAACGGGTACAGGAAGCTCGACGCGCCGGAGTCGTGGATCCGGCGCTGATCGCGCCCGGCCAGCAGGCCCCGATGGTCGAAGAACACGTGCACGAGCTCCCACAGCACGTGATAGAGCGTCTCGACCAGCTCCTGACGGATGTAGGGGTCATCGGTGGGGGGATCGAACTCGAACTGCGCCCCGGCGGCGGAGAAGGCGATGGTCAGGCAACCGCGGGCGCGGGCGATCGCCAATGCTCGCGCCGCCTCCCCCCCGTCCTCGTCGGCGCCGAAGGCGATGGCGATGTCCTCGGGGAGGGCCAGCAGGGCCACCTGCGCTCCGAGCTCGCCCCCATCGCCGGCGAGCCCGATGGCCGGCAGCGCCCGCTTGCCGACTATCACCGGATGCACGAACTCCACCGCCACGTGGCGGGCATCGGATCGTGCCGCCGGAGAGCGGCCCAGCGCGATCAGGCGCCCGCCCCGGGCGAAGCGCTCGGCCATCTGGTGACATAGACGGGCGAGGCGGTCGGACTCCGCGGCGAAGAACTTGTCGTTGGCCTCGGTCCGCTGCTCCAGCAGCGCCTGCAGGCGTCCGGCCGGGTCCGCGGCGATTGCCCTCACGCCAGACCCTCCGCTCGTCATCCGGTGCTCAGGCGGGGACCGTCTGCGGGTTGGCGATCCGCAGCAGCCAATCCTGCCAGGCGTCGATGCCCTCGCCGGTTCGCGCGCTGAGCACGATCTTCTCCACGTCGGGATGGACCTGGTCGATGTTGTAGAGCAGACGGTCGAGGTCGAAGTCCAGATGGGGCAGCAGGTCGATCTTGTTGATCAGCACGAGCTCGCAGGCGCGGAACATCAGCGGGTACTTGAGCGGCTTGTCCTCACCCTCGGTCACCGACGTGACCATCACGCGCGTGTCCTCACCGATTCTGAACTCTGCGGGACAAACCAAATTGCCGACGTTCTCGACGATCAGCAGGTCGATCTCGTCCAGCGGCAGCGTGGGGACGGCCGAGCGGACCATGTTGGCGTCGAGGTGGCACTCGCCGCCGAAGCCCTGGTCGGTGTTGATCTGGATGACCGGAATGTGCAGGCTGGCCAGGCGGTCGGCGTCCATCGAGCCCTGCACGTCGCCCTCCAGAACCCCCACACGCACGCCGGGCAGATTCGCCACCACGCGCTCGAGCAGCGTCGTCTTGCCGGCGCCGGGGGCGCTCATGAAGTTGACCACCTTGACGCCGGCGCGGTCGAAGTCCGCCCGGTTGGCGCTGGCGATGGTGTTGTTGGCGTCGAGGGCCTCCTCGACGATCTTCACCTTGGTCCGATGCATTGGGGCTCCTCAATCTCGATTGACTCAACTTCAAACTCGTTACCACTGGCGACTACGACATCGCTGCCGCCGCATGTCGGGCAGCGAAAGGCGGGGATGTCGATGCTCCATTCGTGCTCGCACGGGGTGCACCGCAGCCGAGCCTCGACCGGCTCGAGCTCGAGCCGGGCTCCTTCGCAGACCGTGCCCCGGGCGACGAAGTCGAAATAGAACTTGAGCGTGTCGGGCACCACCTGACGCAGCTGGCCGACGCGCACGTTGACGACGGACACCGGTCGGCCATCCGCGTGCTTGACCGCGGTGGCGATGATCGCGCTGCTCAGCGACAGCTCGTGCATGGTCTCAGTCTGCCGCTTGAGAGGCGGGATCGGCGAGCAGGTCGTTGACCGTTTCGAGCACGAGATCGATAGCCCGCTCGACGGCCTGCGCCACCTGCTCCGACAGACCCCAGCCCATCTCCTCAACGTTGGCGGGCTCGCACGCGATCACGATCACGCGAGCGGGCCACGCCCCGGCCGACTTGACAAAGCGCAGGACGGTCTGCGGGTCCATCGAGTGGGGGTTGATCGCCTCGCCGTCCTCGATCGAGGCCTGCACTGAGTTTTCCTCGGGCTCCATCACGTACAGGGTGCCCGGCTCACCGCCCTGGCGGCTGACGTCGAGGATCACCAGCGCGTCGTATCCGCGCATGACCTCGTAGGCGAGGTCAAGCCCGCCCGTGCCCACGTCCATGACGGAGACGTTCGGCGGAAGCTCGCGCTGCTCCAGGCGCCTCGCCACCTCACCCCCGAAGCCGTCATCGCGCAGCCAGGCGTTGCCCACGCCGGCGATCAGGACCTTGTGCAGTCGCTCTGAGCTCATGGCTCGACCACCTCCACCTCGTTCGCGAAGAAGAACAGGAAGCGGCCGGTCTCGCGCAGCAGCTCCTGGCCGGGGTCGTCGTCGACCGTCAGTCCCAGATGGGTTCTGCCGTCGTAGTCGGTGAAGATCCGCTCGATCGTCGCCACGCGTCCGTCGAGCATCCGGGCGTGCAGATCGGCGTCGGCGCCCGGACGAATCACCACCTTGCCCCCGCGGCGGAAGGTGACGCCCTTGACATCGGCGACCTCCTCGCCGGCGGCGGGATCGGACAGGCCCGGCGGCTCGACCGGCGGCTCGTTGGTCTGCGGATCGCGAATCGTCACGCGGCCGTGCAGCGCGATGATGTCCGCGGGCGTCGACGCCGCCGCCCGCGCGACCATCTCCGCCACCGCGGGATCGGACGCCTCGATGTCGGCCCGCTCGCCGTCGCTGAGGGCGTGCACATGGAGCAGCAGCGCCTCTTCGATCTCGGTGGAGTCAAACAGTCCCCCCCGGCTCTCGGGGGCGATCTGCGGATGCTCGGGCAGCATGATCGTCGCGCCGACGATGGCGTCGTCCTCTGGAGTCGCGAGCACGGGAAACGTGTTCACGCTGCGCAGCGAACATTCAAGGGGGGAAAGGAACTTGCCTCCCACCACCTTGACGATCGGGTGCGAGGAGAGCAGCGACCGACTCAAGGCGCCGGCGCGGTCCAGACCGCTGTGGACGAGCGTCCGGTTCTCGACCCGGAAGACGACCTCGTACTTGCCGTTCTCCAGCGGCTTCGCGCCCAGGCTGAGCGCCACCCTCAGCGGCGCCCCTCCGTCGCACTCGACCGAGGCGTGCTTCTCGGCGGGGTCGTCAGCCAGGGTCCCCGCCATCACGCCCGGGAGCTTGACCTCGCGCGCCTGGGCCTGGTGACGCTCCCCGGCAGAAGCCAGGAAGCGCACCTCGGCGCTGAGCACGCCGTCGGGCGGGGCCTGCACCACGCAGCGCAGCTCGATGTGGTCGAAGGTGCTGGAGAGCGTCTCCGCGTAGACGGGCGGATAGATGATGCCGAACGGGGTGGGGGTAGAGTTCTTGGTCGCGCTCGGCGTGTACGGGTACAGCGCGTACCCCTCGTACAAAAGCGAGTCGACGAGCTGCTCGAGCTGATCAGGCACCCGGCACCTCGCTGACCGTCCGCGCGTCCGCAAGCGTCCGCGCCTCTCCGAGCAGCTGGTTGACGGTGTCGTCGAGGGTCGCGATGCCCCGGTTGAGCTTCTCACGCTGCAGCGCCTCGAGCGTCTGGGAGCGCAGAGCCAGCCAGGCCGTGTTCGGGTAGTAGTGCTCGATCGTCTCGCTCCAGACCGACACCGGCATCCGGAAGTCGATCGACTTGTTCCACGGAATCAGCACCATCTGCAGACCGCCATCCTCCCGTGGATAGTAGATCATGCCGTTGAAGTGCAAGGCCAGCGGGGCTATCCCGTCCGGCAGCGAGTAGAGGTACTTGGTGGCGGCCAGCTCCAGGTCGTAGTGAACCGAGATCGGTACCGAGACCGTGGTCGAGCCGGTGAACGCCGGGACGATGACGTCGAGCTGGGCCCAGACCAGGCTGCGCGTGGTGACCGCCCACCGCTCGGGGGCGCCGAACAGCTCCAGCAGGCGCTCACGCGTGGCGTCGTCGTAGGCGCGCCGAGCGGGCTCGATCATCAACTGGATGGTCAGCGCGATCATGTAGACCTCGCGTCCGGCCTGCTCGGTCACATTGAGGTCGAAGGCGAGCATCGGTGTGGCCGCGTGGCGCACCGGACGCGCGCCACGGACCACGAAGTCCAGGTCAGGCCCGGTCGGCGGGGTGTGGCTCGAGACATCGAACGACCGGACGCTCACGCCAGCACCGCTTGGGCGCGGAGATCGGCGAAGAACCGGGTTACGGCCTTGTCCACTCCGGCTCCGCCGGAGATCCCCTCCCAGGTCGCCTTGATCGCCCCGACCAATCCGTAGCACCGGTCGATCGGCGCGATCGCATACACGGGCGGATCCGACAGGCGATTGACGATCAGGCCCTCGATGTCGGAGTCGAGCTTGGCGAGCACGGGGTTGAGCTCGCACATCCGGGCCCAGGACTCGAAGTGCAGCTCGCTCTCGGTCGCCCCGGCCGGGCTCGGATACATCGCCACGATGCAGTCGGTCACGGTCGAGTGCATGAAGAACGCCAGTCCGATGGGGATCTGAAAGCCCGCCCACACGTCGTCGGGAAGATCGAGATCGGGTAGCCAGGTCGTCCGGGCGCCTACGGGCCGGTAGTCGCCCTCGCCCGAGCGCATGCCCCAGCAGGACTCGCACGAGCAGATGATCCGCCGCTCCACCAGGTGCAGCAGGTGGCGGTGGTCGTCAGGGAGTCCGACTCCGCAGATGTCGCAGGCCTCCACGCCCGGCGGCAGAGGCTCCGCCGCGACGGTCACGGGCGCGCCAGCCTCGCCCCCCGGCCGGTTCGCGTGCCTGGACGGATCGCCGTTTCCGGACCGTGCCGCGGGCGCGCCAGTCCGCGCCAGTCCGCGCAGACCGGTCACGGCCTGCGCCCGCTTGCGCGCTGCGACCGCGTCGGCCACCAGCCGGCGCTCAGGCCGGTCGGTACGGGTGCCGTTGTCGCTCATGCGGCGAGAGCGACCTTGACATGGCCCTGCTCGCTGAGCAGGGGGACCGGCTCGAGCTGGAGCTTGTCGTCGTCCATGGAGCGCCCCGCTCGCGGCAGGAAGAATGAGCGGGCACAGTGCGCGCAGGTCAGGGCGCCCGTGACCAGCTCGCCCTCGTGGAGCGACCCCTGGCAGCCGGGGCACAGATCATGGTAGGCGAGCAGCGTGCCCTCGACGTTGGCGACGAAGAGGTCGTTGCCGGCCACGGTCACGGGAACGATCGCTCCGTCGCGCAGCCCGGCGACCGAATCCACCTCGAACCAGGCCGGCGGTGCCGGGGGCGGGGACATGATCACGGGAAGCTCCAAGCCGGTGGCCTGCGCGCCGGGGTCGGCCGAGCCGGTGACCATGGGTAGACCGGTGCCGCCCATGGTCTGCGCCGCAACGCCCGTGACCTCGAGCGCCTCGAGGTCCGGTGCGGCCTCCTCTAGCGCCTGCTTGATGGCCAGCTCCAGCGTTACCGCCGAAGCCGAGCAGTCCGAGCAACTGCCCTGAAGGTTGATACGCGCCACCCCGTTCTGCAACGAGAGCAGCTCGACGTTGCCGCCGTGGGACTCCATGTACGGACGCACGGATTCAAGCGCGCCCTGCACCCGGTCCTCCAAGGGGACCGGGTGCAGGTCGTGAATGAGCAGCAGCGTCGAGACCAGCGGGTCTTCGGCGAGCCCGGCGGCAATCCGCTCGCCATCATCTCCGGCGGCGAACAACGCGTCGAGGATCCGCTCCAGACCAACGCCGTATGTCTGCACGAGCGCGGCGACGAGGTCCTCGGCGATCCCGCGCGTAGCGGGATCGCCCTCGGACTCCAGCCGCGTCTGCAGCTCCTGAACGCGCTCGAGCAGCTGCTCGGGACGTTCGGCCGGGACGGTAGCTGCGTCTTGCATCCGGCTAGGACATCGCCGTCGGCGTGTGCATGACCTTGGTGACCTTGCCACCACCGGTGTACATGTGCACACCGCACGGCAGACACGGGTCGAACGACCGTACGGCCCGCATGATGTCGATGCCCTTGAACTTGTCGGGGCCGTTCTCCTCGAAGATCGGCGTGTTCTGCACCGCATCCTCGTAGGGTCCCGGTGTCCCGTACACGTCGCGCGGGCTGGCGTTCCATGGCGTCGGCGGGTAGGGCTGGTAGTTGGCGATCTTGCCGTCGCGGATCACCATGTGGTGCGAGATGACGCCACGTGCCGCCTCGTGGAACCCGCAGCTGACCGCTGAGTCCGGAACCTTGAAGTTGTTCCAGCTCTTCGTACGGCCGGCCTGGACCTCCTTCATCGCCCGCTCCAGGCAGTGCATCGCGATCAGCGCGGCGTAAGCCTGGTGATACGTCCGGGCGCGGTCGCGCTCGATCGCGTTGGACTTCTCCGGCACGTGCCACTCGAGCTCCATCTCGGGCATGTTCGGCGAGCGCGGCAGGACCATCTGGATCGAGTGACCCGTGGCCTTGGCGTAGCCGAAGTCGACCAGGCCCGCCTTGGCCGTGCACCATTGGCGCGCGAACGGCCCGCCGCCGGTGTCGCAGCACACGTGCGTGTCCGTGCGCTTGTCGTAGATGCGCGGCGAGACGACCCACGTGTACTTGTCGGTGTAGTCGCGCTTCTGGGGCCGCGGGAGGGTGACCTTGTTCCACGGGTGGTTCTTGTCG
This sequence comes from Solirubrobacteraceae bacterium, assembly GCA_050999075.1. Classification (GTDB taxonomy): domain Bacteria; phylum Actinomycetota; class Thermoleophilia; order Solirubrobacterales; family Solirubrobacteraceae; genus Palsa-465. The sequence continues at coordinate 5,093 of JBPCPO010000092.1, read as the reverse complement.
ACCGGATTGCCGAGCGGATCGTGCGTGACGAAGGTGGGCTCGTTCTCCCAGCCGTCGAAGAACGACGAGCCGAGGAGGATCCGGATCATCAGGTTGATCTCCACGAGATCGGTCGAGATCAGCTCGCCGCCGATGGCCACACCAGGGGTGATGTAGCGGTGACGGCCCCACTCGGTCATGTTGCGGTAGTCGTAGTCGACGTAGTCGGGGTCATCGAACGCGCCCCAGTTGACGAGGTTCGTCTCACGGTAGCCGACCATGTCGTATCCCGGCAACTGCTGCAGGAAGAAGTCGTACAGGTCGTCGTGCATCGGTACGCTGCGCTTCACGTAGTCGAAGTAACGCATCAGGCGCACGTAATAGTCCGTGCAGGTCTGGTGCGTGATGTCGGCACTGCAGCCGCCGGGCATGATCGTCGACGGATGCGTGTGACGACCGCCGAACAGGCAGTACATCTCACGCGTGTACCGTGCGACGTGGAGCGTCTCGAGGTAGAACTCGCCCGTGAACGGGTTCAGCGAGCGCATGATGTCCGCGATCGTCTTGAAGCCGTGGATGTCGCGTCCCGGCGCCGGCGTGTTCTCCGCCGTGGCCAGGAGGCTGGGGTTGGTCTCCTTGACCATCTGCTCGCAGAAGTCCACGTTCGCCATGCAATCGTTGAAGATCGCGTGGTCGAAGATGTAGTCCGCGGACTCGGCCAGGTTGAACGCCAGGTCGCCGAGCGGCGGTGGCTTGACGCCATAGGCCATGTTCTGGTTCAGGCACGACACGGTGCAGTGGTTGTCGCCACAGATCCCGCAGATTCGACTCGTGATGAAGTGGGAATCACGAGGATCGATCCCCTTCATGAAGATGTCGAAGCCACGGAAGATCGCCGATGTGCTGTAGCACTTCAGGACCTTCCGGTTGGTGAAGTCGATCTCGGTGTGAATGCCAAGGCTTCCCACGATCCGAGTGATCGGATCCCAGGACATCTCCTTGATCATCACCCGTTGCTGCGGAGGCGTCTCAATCGCCATGCGTATCTCTCCTTGCTGGGAATGAAGTCATCAAAACGTAGTAGACGATCAGTCGTAGCTCGCGCTTACCACCTCTTCTGGTAGCCGCTGGTCAGGGTGTTGCCGCGCTTGCGCCATGCCGGCTCGACGTCGTACTTCTTCGCGATGTTGCGCTTGCGGAAGAAGCGCACGACCGGGCCGTAGCTGAACTGCAGCGTGCTGGCGGCCAGCGAGCCGAACGTGTCCTCGTCCATGAACGGCATGTACTTGTCGGGGAATCCCGGCATCGTGCAGGCCATGCAGATCCCGCCGACGTTCGGGCAACCACCGATGCCGTTGACCCATCCGCGGACGGGGACGTTGCACTTGACGACCGGGCCCTTGCAGCCGAGCTTGATCAGGCAACGGTTGTCCGAGCCGTACTCGGTGGCGAAGTCGCCCTGCTCGGCGAAGCCCGCCCGGTTGCAGCCCTCACGCACCGTGCGGCCGAACAGCCACTTCGGACGCAGCGCCTCGTCGAGCTCCGGTGCCGGCGCGAGGCCGGCCAGGTGCAGCGCGAGGTAGAGCAGCACTTCGGTCATGTTGTCGGGCTGGGCGGGGCAACCCGGAATGCAGACGACCGGCAGTCCGGCCCGCGACTTCCAGTTCCAACCCACGTAGTCCGGCACGCCCATCGCCCCGGTCGGGTTGTTCTTCATCGCCGGGATCCCGCCGTAGGTCGCGCAGGTTCCCACCGCCACCATGGCCGCGCACTTGGGGCCGAGGCGATCGATCCACTCGTTCATCGTGATCGGCTGGTTGGTCTGAGGATTGACGGCAAAGCCGGTGAAATGGCCGTCGCCGTTGATCTCCTCGTTACCCAGCGAGCCCTCGATCACGAGCACGAACGGGTCGAGCAGGCCCTGCTCGGCGTCGAACCACGCCTGGGCGTACTCCTGCCCGCAGGCGTAATCAACCACCTGGTTGTGGACGACCACCTTGGGCATGCCCGGGATCGCCTGGAGGATGATGTCCTCGAGGCTCGGGTTCGTCGCCGAGGTCATGGCCACCGAGTCGCCCTCGCAACTCAGACCGGTTGTCATCCAAAGGACATGCGCGGTAACACCTTCAGTCTTTTTCTGTTCCGCGTATGCCGAACTCGCCATTGTCGCCATTCCGTCTCCTCTCGCTCTCTCAACAAATCCGCGGTAGCGGGTCTCCGACCAACTGGTCCATGACCCGTCTGCCGCCAAAAGCCGTCTGCACCAGCACCATCCCGGGCGGCTCCGTCCGCACCTCTCCGATCTCCGCTGCTGCCTCGCACCCCGGCACACTACGCAGCACCTGCAGAGCCCGCTCCGCGGCCTCCGGCGCGACGAACACGACCATCTTGCCCTCGTTCGCCACGTACATCGGGTCGATTCCGAGGATCTCCGCCGCCCCGGCCACTGCGGCCTGGACGGGAACCTCCCCCTCACGCACGATCATCGCCACCGTTGAGGCACGCGCAAGCTCGTTGAGCACCGACGCCACTCCGCCCCGGGTCGCATCGCGCATGCAGCGCAGGTGCGGCCCGACGGCTTCGAGCAGGGCGTCGACCGCCGGCCACAGCGAGCAGGTGTCGGACTCGATCTCGGCGTCGAGCTCGAACTCTCCGCGGGCCAGCATGATCGCCGTCCCGTGCTCGCCGATGCTGCCCGACAGCAGGATGCGGTCGCCCGGCCTCAGGGCCGACGGCGACATCTGGGCGCGCGGGTCACGCCGTCCGATCCCGCTGGTGCAGATGTACATCCCGTCGGCGTGGCCGCGCTCGACCACCTTGGTGTCGCCGGCCACGATCGGCACGCCGGCGGCGCTCGCCGCCTGTGCGATCGCCGCTACCTCGGCTCGCAGGTCCTCGGCGGAGAGTCCCTCCTCGAGCACCAGCGACAGGCTGAGCGCGATCGGCTTGGCCCCGGAGACGGCGAGGTCGTTGACCGTGCCGTTGACGGCCAGCTCACCGATCGAGCCTCCGGGGAAGCGCAGCGGCTTGACGACATAGGAGTCGGTGGTCAGCGCGAGCTCGACGCCGTCCACGGCGAGCGCACCGGCGTCGGCCATCTCGGCCAGCGTGTCGCCGCCGAGGGCGGGCACGAACAGGCCCTCGATCAAGCTCTGCGTGGCCTTCCCGCCTGCTCCGTGGGCCATGGTGATCTGGCTGTCGCGAAACTTGCCCCGCTTGCCGCGGGCGGTCTCGATGATCCCGAGAATCTTCTGCTCGCGCTCGGAGACGAGCGCCTGGTCGGTCCCCGCCATCTACACGACCTCCCTCTCACGAGCGAAGCGGCCGTAGTTGTAGTACGCGGCGCAGGCCCCCTCGGAGGACACCATGCAGGTCCCGATCGGACGCTCCGGCGTGCATGCGGTGCCGAACACCTTGCACTCCCAGGGCTTGATGACGCCCTTGAGCACCTCGCCACACTGGCAGGCCTTGGGATCGGCCACCCGCACGCCGGGGACGCTGAAGCGCAGCTCGGCGTCGAGGTCCGCGTAGGCGGCTGAGAGCTTCAGGCCGCTGTGGGAGATGAATCCCAGCCCGCGCCACTCGAAGTGCGGGCGCAGCTCGAACACCTCGGCCATCACCTCGAGGGCCTTCAGGTTGCCCTCGTAGGGGACCACGCGGCTGTACTGGTTCTCGACCTCACACCGCCCCTCCTGGATCTGGCGCAGAATCATCGCGACTCCCTGCAGGATGTCCAGCGGCTCGAACCCCGAAACGACGATCGGCTTGCCGTAGTCGGCGGGAATGAACTCGAACGGACGGGCGCCGACCACGGTCGCCACGTGCCCCGGTCCGACGAAGCCGTCGAGCCGGAGGTCGGGGGACTCGAGCAGAGCCCGCAACGGCGGCACGATCGTGACGTGGCTGCAGATGCAGGAGAAGTTCTTGATGCCCTCCGCCTTGGCCCGCTTGAGCGTCAGGGCGGTCGATGGAGCGGTGGTTTCGAAACCGATCGCGAAGAAGACGACCTCTCGGTCGGGATTCTGCCTGGCGATCCGCAGCGAGTCCAAGGGCGAATAGACCATCCGGATGTCGGCGCCCTCGGCCTTGGCCTCCAAGAGGCTGCCGTCGGACCCGGGCACCCGCATCATGTCGCCGAAGCAGGTGAAGATCACTCCCTCCTCGTGGGCGATGGCGATCCCGTCGTCCACCCGACCCATCGGGATCACGCAGACCGGGCACCCCGGCCCGTGCACGAGCTCGACGTTGGCCGGCAGGAGGTCGTCGACCCCGTACTTGTAGATCGAATGGGTATGGCCGCCGCACACCTCCATGACCTTGTAATGGCGACCCGGCTCGACCAGCGACAGGATCTCCCCTGAGAGCGCCTGGCCGAGATCTGCATCGCGGAACTCATCGACGAACTTCACGCAGCCACCTCCTCGCTACCCGCCTGCAGGCGGGCGATTGCCGTTCCGGCGTGGACCAGCAGCGTCTCGCCGGGAGCGACGGGCTCGACGAGCGCCGTCTCGACGGTCGATCGCTCGCCGTCCTCCCCGCTGCACAGTGCGAGTCCACGCTCGCTGTCAACCCTCACGACGATCATCGGATCCCCGTCGTCCCCGCAGGTGATGCAATGCTGCGAGCCACACGTGGGGTCTGGATCCGGCGCGCCGCTGACTTCGACTCTCGGCGCGGCGATCATTCGATCACGCTGGCCTTCAGGTCCTCGAGCTCCTGCTCGTAGTCGGCGCCCAAGCGCACAAGCAGGTCCCGCGTCGCACGCGCCTCCTCCTCGTCCACCTGGGAGATGGCGAAGCCAACATGGATCAAGACCCAATCACCGGGACCGACCCCGGCCTCGCCGTCAGCATCGAGCAAACCGATGTTGACGTTGCGCCGAACTCCGGCCACATCCACCTTCGCGAGTCGATTGCCATCATCGACGATTTCCATTATTTGCCCTGGGATAGCTAAACACATGGGGTGTTTTCTAGCACCCTCGCAGGGCGGGCTGGCAAGCCTGGTAATGGGGCTTACGGAAGCTAATGTAATCAGCGTTACAGTCTCTTCGCACTATCCGGGCCTCGTAAGCTGTTTCCAGGGAATTCGCCGGCGTCGATCGAAATCGATCC
>JBPCPO010000004.1:0-32747 GCA_050999075.1 Solirubrobacteraceae bacterium | reverse complement strand
TAACCGGCCGCTGAACATACATCCCATTACGTTGGGTCCAACGTAATGGGATCTGCGCGGGGGGCAGCCCGAGGCCGGTGTGGACGCATCTCCCGACCCGACCGAAGGGCTGTCCCTACCGCAACCGCGGCGCGAGGCTCACACAGGGGCGACCGCCCCCAGCCCACCGCGGCGCGAGGCTCACACAGCGGCGACCGCCCCCAGCCCCGCGTACAGCGGATAGCGCTCCGAGATCGCGCCGGCGCGCTGCGCGAGCTCCGCCCGCCGCTCCTCGAAGCCATCGTCCCCCGGCTCCAGTGCCGCGACGATGATCTTCCCCACCTCGACGAAGTCCTCGACCCCCAACCCGCGGGTGGCCAGCGCCGGTGTCCCGATCCGCAGCCCGGAGGACACCGCCGGCGGGCGCGGGTCGAACGGCACGGCATTGCGGTTGACGGTTATCCCCACCGACGCGAGCCGGTCCTCGGCCTGACGACCGTCGAGCGAAGCCTCCCGCAGGTCGCACAGCACCAGGTGCACATCGGTACCGCCGGTCAGCACGCTCACGCCGCCGCCGGCGCCCAGCAGCTCGCTGGCCACCGTCCGCGCGCCGGCCAGCGTGCGCTCCTGACGCTCCCGGAACGGCTCGCTGGCGGCAATTCGCAGCGCCACCGCCTTGCCGGCGATCACGTGCTCGAGCGGGCCGCCCTGCTGTCCGGGGAACACGGCGGAGTCGATCTTCTTGCCCAGCTCCTCGGTGCACAGGATCATCCCGCCCCGACCGCCGCCGATGGTCTTGTGGATCGTGGTCGTGACGACGTGAGCGTGCGGGACCGGGTCCGGGTGCAGCCCGGCGGCGACGAGGCCGGCGAAGTGCGCCATGTCGACCATCAGGTACGCCCCGACGTCGTCGGCGATGGCCCGGAAGCGCTCGAAGTCCAGGAACCGCGGGTACGCCGACCAGCCCGCGACGATCAGCTTCGGCCTGCGCTCGCGCGCGATCCGATGCACCTCGTCCATGTCGATCAGGCTCGTCTCGCGATCGACCTGATAGGCGGCGATGTCGTACAGCCGGCCCGAGAGGTTGAGCTTCATTCCGTGCGACAGGTGGCCGCCGTGCGCGAGCTCGAGGCCCAGCAGCGTGTCGCCGGGGGTCAGCAGCGCGTGGTAGACGGCCGCGTTGGCCTGCGCGCCCGAATGGGGCTGGACGTTCGCGTGCTCGGCCCCGAACAGCTCGCAGGCCCGGTCGATGGCCAGCTGCTCGGCGACGTCGACGTGCTCGCAACCGCCGTAGTACCGTCGGCCGGGGTAGCCCTCGGCGTACTTGTTGGTCAGCACCGAGCCGTGGCATTCGAGCACGGCCACGGGGGCGAAGTTCTCGGAGGCGATCATCTCGAGCGTCCGCTGCTGGCGCTCGAGTTCCAGCGAGAGCACCTGCGCGATCTCAGGGTCGACCTCGGCCAGGGACCGGTTGAAGAAGTCGGGCGGCAGATCGACGCTCACGGCGGCCGACGATAGCAACGGACCCACTTCATCCCGCCATGCTCCGCCTCCACTGCCGGGGGATCCGAGTCACCCCGGCGGCGCAACCCCGAGCGCGAGGTCCAGCTCCGGCGCCGCGACGGCTCCAGCGCGAAGCACCGACCAGCGACCGGAGTCCTCGTAGTGCCGCAGGTCGACGATCGTGGACGAGGTCCCGGGCAGCTCGCCGCCGTCGATCAGCAGGTCGGCGGCGGCCCGGATCGACTCCGGAACGTCGCTCAACCGGCACGGGTCCGCCCCGCCGGCGTGGTTGGCGCTCGATTGCAGCGCCGCCACGCGAACGCCGCCACACGAAGCCACGACAGGGACCCGCACCCCCAGCGTCGCCGGGTCATTCCCGCACGCCAGCGGGAACCGACCGGCGGGATTGGCAATCAGGATCGTGACGCCACCGGGAAGCAGGTGGGCCAGCGCCGCGAGCGTCCGGGGGCCCAGCTCGGACAGCGCCGCCAATGCGACCGCAGGGTCGAAGAACATCACCGCGCAGGGCTGCTCGAGGCTCCGGCGCTTGAGCGCGTACAACCGCTGCACGGCGCGCGGATTCTCCGGATCGCAGGCGAGCCCGTAGACCGTGTCGGCGGGGAACACCGCCAGGCCTCCGCTCCGGAGGCAGCGTTCGAAGTCATCGGCCTCGCTCACGGTCGTCCAGCCACCACCCGCTCGCTCACCGCCGCGATGATCACCCGCTCGCTCACCGCCGACCGACGATCACTCGCTCGTGCCCCGCGAGATCGCGCCGACACTCGACGGCGTCGAAGGCCGCCCGGCGCAGCAGACCCGACACCGCCTGCGCCTGGTCGAAGCCGACCTCGAGCGCGACCAGCGATACCGACGAGGCGGGACCGAGCCTCGACACGAGGCGGCGCACCAGGTCGAGGCCGTCGGCGCCCCCGAACAATGCCTTCGGGGGCTCGTAGAGCGCGATCTCGGGAGCCAGCGCGGCGCACCCGTCCGCGACGTAGGGGAGATTGGCCAGCACGGCGTCGCAATCGGTCCCATCGATCAGATCAGCCGGCACGAAGCGGACCTCGAGACCCAGCCGGTGCGCGTTCTCGCGCGCCACGGCGAGCGCATCGACACTCGAGTCGGTGCCTGTGACGTCGAGGTCCGGGCGCTCGTCCTTGAGGGCCAGCGCCACCGCCCCGCTGCCCGTCCCCACGTCGACCACGCGTGAGCCGCCGCGCAGCGACAACCCCACTTCCACCAGCAGCTCGGTCTCGGGCCGCGGGATCAGCACGCGCCGATCTACGGTCAGAGAGATCCGCCGGAACTCCCGGCGACCGAGGATGTAGGCCACCGGCTCCCGGGCGCCACGGCGGGAGAGCAGGGCCTCGAAGCGCTCCGCCGCCTCGGCGTCCAGGACCGCTGCGCGATCGAGCACCAGCCTCGCCCGCGTGACTCCGAGGACGCAGGACAGGAGCAGCTCCGCGTCCAGGCGGGGCGAATCGCAGCCCGCACGCTCGAGCTCGGCGCGGGCCCGGCCGAGCGCGTCGCCGATCGACACGGCGCTGACCGGCGCAAGAGCCGACTCAGGCGAATGCGTGCTCGTCAAGGCGCCGGCGCTTCTCGTCGTCCTGGAGCGCCGCCGTGAGCTCGTCGAGCTCACCCATCAGGATCGCGTCGAGATTGTGCACGCGCAGGTTGATGCGGTGGTCGTTCACCCGCCGCTCGCCGTAGTTGTAGGTGCGGATCTTGCCGGCGCGCTCCCCGGTTCCCACCTGCGCCTGCCGCGAAGCGTCGATCGTGGCTCGCTGCTCCGCCAGCGCGCGATCGTACAGCCGGGCGCGCAGCACTCGCATCGCCCGCTCGCGGTTCTGCAGCTGGGACTTCTCGTCCTGCATCGAGACGACGATTCCGGTCGGCCGGTGGGTGATCCGCACCGCCGAATCGGTCGTGTTGACCGATTGGCCGCCCGGCCCCGAGCTCCGGTAGACGTCGATCTGCAGGTCGTTCTCGTCGATCTCGATCTCGACATCCTCGGCCTCGGGCAGCACCGCGACCGTCGCCGTCGAGGTGTGCACCCGCCCCTGAGACTCTGTGTCGGGCACGCGCTGCACCCGGTGCGTTCCCCCCTCGAACTTGAACACCGAGTACGCACCGTCGCCCTTCACGGCAAAGGTGTAGGTGCCTTCACCGATCGACAGCGGCTCGGTGGCAAACCCGCGACGCTCGGCGTAGCGGGTCAGCATCCGGAAGATGTCCGCCGCCCACAGCCCGGCCTCATCCCCCCCCGCCCCGGGGCGGATCTCGACGATCACGTTCTTGTCGTCGTTGGGGTCGCGCTGCACCATCGCCAGGCGGATCTCCTCTTCGAGGCCCTGCATCCGAGCTTTGGAGGAGTCGAGCAGCTCCCGCAGCTCGGCGTCCTCGCCACCCTCGGACAGCAGCTCGCGAGCGCCGGCGAAGTCGTCCTCGGCGTGGCGGTACTCGGCCGCGAGCGCAGCCGCCGGCTCGAGCTCGCGATACGCCCGGCTGGCCGCGGTGAACCGCTCGCGATCACCGATCACCAGCGGGTCGGAGAGCTCGGACTCCAGCTCGGCAAAGCGCGCCTGCACCTGGGACAGCAGCTCGTCGATCATCGCATCGACCCGCCTATGCCACTACCTCGACCCCGACCATGTCGGCGGCCGAGGCGTCTCCCGGCGTCTCGACCGCCAGCACGGCGTTCAGGGCGGCGATGGCGACGGCCAACTGCTCGAGGTCAGGCTCGCGGGTGGTGAGTCGCTGCAGCTGGAGACCGGGATACATGATCCACTGCACCCAGCGCCGGCGGCGGTTGCGCCCCGCCCATTTGATCACCTCGAACGACAATCCCGCGATCAGGGGAACCCCGAGGATGCGCGTGGCGATCAGCCAGTACCACGCCGGCAATCCCACCGTGGCGAACACGAAGATCGCCATGATCATCACGATGAGCAGAAAGCTCGTGCCGCACCGCGGGTGCAGGCGCGAGTAGAGCGTGGCGCGCTCGGGCACCAGCTCGTCCTGCGCCTCGTAGCAGGAGATGACCTTGTGCTCAGCGCCGTGATACTCGAATACCCGCCGCAGGTCCCGCACCCGCGAGAGCAGCAACAGATACCCGAGGAAGATCGACGTCCTCAGCACGCCCTCCACCAGCCAGAACAGCAGCGAAGACCCGAGCTGGTGCTTGATCAGGCTGGTCAGGCCAACCGGCACCACGAAGAACAGCCCGATCGCGAACACCAGCGCCACCACCACCGTCGCCGCCCACGTGCCGCTCGATATCTCCTGGTCGGCCCCCGCAAGCTGCGCGTTGGCGGAGATGCCCAGGGCCCGCAGCCCGATCCCGAGCGACTCGCCGAGCGCGACCACCCCTCGGATCACCGGCCACCGATACGCCCGGCGCCGCTGGGTCCACGACACCAGCGGAAAGGACTGCACGTCGATCGGGCCCAGCGCATCGTCGCGCTCGGGGCCCGCAGGCCCTGAGCGCGGAACGACGGCTGACCGAGCCCGCGGATCGGCGTCGGTGGCGCCCTCACCTGCCGCCACGAGATCCGGCGGCGGCGGTTTGCGCACGGCCACCGCCCACGTCGACACCCCGCGCATCATCACGCCCTCCATCACGGCCTGACCGCCGACCGGTGCGTCGCGGGAGGCGGTCAGCCGCACACGCCCGCTGCTCTCGCTCACCATCTCCCTCGGCTCTCGTTCACGAACTTGGCCCCTCGGATCACGAAGGCGCCGAGCGCCGAGCTCAGGAACCAGCTGCGGCTCGAGCCGAGCGCCGACCCATAGCCACGCGGCGCTGGAAGCGCTCCACCCGGCCTCCGGTATCGACCAGCTTCTGCCTACCGGTATAGAACGGATGACAGGCCGAGCAGATCTCGACGCGGATCTCGGGCTTGGTCGAGCGGGTCAGGAACTCGTTGCCGCACGTGCACCGCACGTGGGCCTCGACATAATTTGGGTGAAGACTGGATTTCATCGTCTCATCAGTGTAGCTCGGCCCGCTCGATCCGCCGATGGCGGCCCGACGAAGGTCACCTGAGTGACGCGCCCCGCACCTGGACCCCGCCTCGACTGACGGCAGAGCGGACTCACGCGCTCGATCCGTCCGAGCACCTCCCCGTGAGCGCCGATCCACCGGAAGGTGACATGGAAGCGGTAGACCCCCGGAGAGCTCAGCGCGAGGACGTGCTTGTCGAAGACCCAGACATCACCGGGCCGCTGGCCGAGGGTGCGGTTCGCCGGACCGATCCAGGTCCCGAGACCGGGGGCGTGAACCTCGGAGAACGGACCGCCATGGACCGAGGTGAGCAGATCGAAGCGCAGCGACAGCTCCTCGGTGCCGGGCAGTGGCCGCATCCGGGCGGTCAGCGAAACCGCCCCCGTGCCCGGCTCGAGCGCCCGGTCACAGACGAATCCGGTCAGGCGTGCCCGCGGCGGCTCACGCCCACTTCTCGGCGCCGCGACGGCCGCGGCGGCGCCCGACCCTACGGCGAGAAGCACGAGCCATGCGAGCACGATCCGCTTGACGCCCCTCGGAGAGCTCGCGATCCTCTTCATGTCGGTCGGCCACCTCGGGACCCTCTTACGCGCTTCATGCCCATGTAAACAACCCGGAGGGCTGGAAGTTTCAAAGTTTCAGTTAGGTGATCGTGTACAGCGGTCCGTCGCCACCCTCGGGCGGCGTCAGGCGCCCGCCCTTGGCGGTGATCGCGCCGCACTGGACGCAGTTGGTGTAGTTGACGACAACGTCGACCGGACCGTCGGCGGGCGCGTCGGCGGGGATCTCGTATACCCCCGCCGGGCACATGCCGACCCATGTCTCGGCGATCACGCGGGGCACGCGCGTGCGCACGCGAATGTGGTTGGGAGCGTCGTCGCGGGTGGCGTTGCCCGAGATGTAGACCGAGGAGAGCTTGTCGAACACATACTTGCCGTCGGGCTTCGGGTAGGCACGCGGCTTGCGGGGCATCGACATCGGTGCCTGCGCATCGGCGTGGTTCTTCCACATCCCGCCCGGAAATCGTCCCTTGGTCAGCACCATCGCGTTGGTGACCGCGGCGCCGAAGAAGAAGCCCTTGCTGAACGGCTGCTTCATGTTTCGCGACTCGTAGAGCTCCTGTCCGATCAGCGAGTCCTCGATGCGCTGGTCGTAGGCGGAGAAGTCGCTCGAGCCCGCCTGGAGCTGCGCGAAGATCGTCTCCGCGGCGAGGATCCCCGAGTGGATCGCGTAGTGGATGCCCTTCAGCACCGGCACGTTCACCATCCCGGCGCCGTCGCCGCAGAGCACCATCCCCGGCGACGAGGGCTTGGGCATCGCCCAGTAGCCGCCCTCCGGGATCGCCTTCGCCCCCCAAGCCACGCGCTTGCCCCCCTCGAGGATCTCGCGTACGAGCTTCGAGGTCTTGAACTGCTGCAGCAGATCGTGGGCGGACAGCGTCGCGTCGGTGTAGTCGAGCCCGACGACGAAGCCGATCGAGACTCTGTCCTCGCCCATCGGATAGATCCACGAGCCGCCGAACTCGTGCCACTTGGCGCGGTAGCGCAGCGGCCAACCGAGCGTGTGCACAACCCGATCAAGCGGCTTGGGAACCTCCCAGACCTCCTTGACCCCCAGCGCCCAGACCTGGGGCTCCCGGTTGCGACCCAATCCGAGCTCCCTGATCGCCGCGCCGGTCAGATGGCCCCAGGTCCCCTCGGCGAGGACGGTGGCCTGCGCGATCACGTCCGAACCCGGCTCGAAATTGCGCAGCGGCTCGCCCTCGCGGCCCCGTCCCTTGTCACCCGAGCGCACGCCCCTGACCACCCCTCGGGAGACGAGCAGCCGGCTGGCGCTCGTCTCGGTCAGGATGTACGCGCCCGCCGCCTCGGCCCTGGCGGCCAGCCAACGTGACAGCGCCGCCACGCTGACGACGTGATTGCCGTGGTTTCGGAACGGCGGTGGCGTCGGCCTGAGGGCCAGCGCCCCGTCAGCTCCGAGCATCCAATACACCGTGTCCCGGCCCACCTGGCCATAGGTGGGCCAATCGGCCTCCTCCAGGTCGGGAAACAGCTGCTTGAGCCCCGAGGGGCGCATCATCGCCCCGCTGAGGTTGTGGGCCCCGCACGCCTTGCCCTTCTCGAGCACCGCCACCGGGACCTCGCCCAAACGCTCCGTCAGGGCCGGATCGTCAGCGAGCAGCTGCAGGAGCCGGTTCGCGCAGGCGAGGCCGGCGGGCCCGCCGCCGACGATCGCCACCCCGACCTCGATCCGGTCCGCCTCGGGATCGAGCTCACGCTTGATGAACTCCCGGGCCGGGTCCACCGGGGGCGGGAACTCGCTCGGCGCGACGCCACCTGCACCCGCCACCAACGCGCTGGTCACCTCCGCGGGGCCTCCGGCCCCGCGTCTTAACACCGAGGGCGGCATCCAGCCGCCCTTGACCGTTCGCGCTTCGCGCTCACTCCTTGCGTGCCTTGATGGCGTCGGTCAGCTTGGGCAGGATCTTGTTCAGGTCGCCGACGATCCCCAGGTCGGAGAACTCGAAGATCGGCGAGCTGGCGTCCTTGTTGATCGCGACGATGTTCTCCGAGCCCTGCATCCCGACCTTGTGCTGGATCGCGCCGGAGATCCCCGCCGCCAGGTACAGCTTGGGCGCGACCGTCTTGCCGGTCTGGCCGATCTGGGCCGCGTAGGGATACCAGCCGGCGTCCACCACCGCGCGGGTGGCGGCGACCGCCGTGCCCGAGCCGAACGCACCGGCCAGCGCTTCGCACAGTGCGAAGCCCTCGGCCTTGCCCAACCCCCGTCCGCCCGCGACGAGGATGTCCGCCCCCTCGATGTCGACGTCCGCTCCGCGCTGCTCGCCGCGGTGCACCATCGTGGCCTGACTCGACCAGGGCGAGTACTCGGCCTCCACGTCGACGATCTCGGCCCGGCCGCCGTCGCGCGAAACGATCTCGAACGCGTTGATCCGGCCGATGATGATTCCAAGATCGCCCCGGTAGTGCGACACCGAGATCTTCGAGTCCTGCAGGATCGGACGCTCGGCCACGAGCTCCCCGTTCTGCGAGCGCACCGCCGTGACCTCCATCGTCACCCCCGCGTGCCGGCGCGCGGCCAGGCCGGCACCGATCTCGAACCCGAGCAGACCGCCGCCGAACAGCGCGTAGCCATGGCCGTGCTCCTCGATGACCTGGGCCATCACGTCGATCACGGGCTGCGCCAGGCCCTCCGCCCCCCGCGCCCGGAACACCTTGGTGGCGCCGTAGGCGCCCAGCGACAGGCACAGCTCGTCGGTCAGATCCGCGCCCCCCACCACGACGGCGTGACATTCGCCACCGATCTCCGCGGCGCGGGCGGCGCCCTGCGACACGGCGCCCAGCGAGTTCTTGTTCAGGGCGCCCGCGTAATGCAGGACGTAGGTCAGGACGTCGGCCATCTCTAGATCAGCTTCCTTTCGTCCAGCCAGGCGATGATCTTCTGCACCGTTTCGGCCGTGTCATCGTCCTCGATGATCTGGCCGGCGGCCTTGGCCGGCGGGTCGTGGAAGTCCCCGCACCGCACCCGCGAGCCCTCCTCACCGATCAGCGAAGGGTCGATGCCCACGTCGGCAACGCCGACGCTCGCCAGCGGCTTCTTCTTCGCGCCCATGATCGCCTTCAGCGACGGATAGCGGGGCTCGTTGATCGCGTCGCCCACCGCGATCACGGCCGGCAGCTCCACCTTCACGGTGTCATAGCCGTACTCGGCCTGGCGCTCGCAGCGCAGCGCCCCGCCCTCGAGGTCCATCTTGATCACCTGGGTCAGGGACGGCATCTTCAGATGGTCGGCGACCACGGCACCGATCGTGTAGCAGTCGCCGTCGTCGGACTGCTGGCCGAGCAACACGAGATCGGGCTGCTCGGACTCCAGCGCCCTGGACAGGGCATATCCGGTGGCGGCCACGTCGGACCCGGCGAGCCCGTCGTCGCTCAGATGGATCGAGCGGTCGGCCCCGAGCGAAACCGCCTTGTGCAGGGCCCGGAGGGCCGACTCGGGACCCATGGTCACCGCGACGATCTCGTCCACCTCAACCGCGCCGCCCTCCCGAATCTGCATCGCCGCCTCGATGGCGTGCGTGTCATAGGGGTTCAGGTTCTTCTCCCCTGAGCGGTCCATCCGGCCCGTCGCGGGGTCGATGCGCTTCTCGACGGCGGCGTCCGGAACCTCTTTGACCAGGACGCAAATCTTCACCAGTGCCTCCTAAGGATTCCGTGTATGCGCGGGATATTACCCGGTTGACTGACGAGTCAATCAGCCTCGCGGCAGGTGGCCGGGCGCCGACCGCCCCCGCCGACTCGATGAGCGGCCCTACCGCTCAGCGGCGTTGATCACGCCCGAACGGCGCCGCGGATGAAATCGATGGCCTGCTGAGTGGAGGCCCCAGGCGTGAATACCTCCGCCACGCCCAACGCCTTCAGCTGGGCGACGTCCTGGGCCGGAATCGTGCCGCCGACGGTCACGATCACGTCGTCCACGCCCTGCTCGTCGAGCAGAGCGACGATGCGCGGCACGAGCGTCATGTGGGCGCCGGAGAGGATCGACAGCCCGACGGCGTCGGCGTCCTCCTGGATCACGGTCTCGACGATCTGCTCGGGCGTCTGATGCAGCCCGGTGTAGATGACCTCCATGCCGGCGTCCCGCAGCGCCCGGGCGATTATCTTCGCCCCGCGGTCATGCCCGTCCAAGCCGGGCTTGGCGACCACGACGCGGATCTTCTTCTCGGAGGAGGCGGCCATCGGCAGGAGCGCGCCGCGAGCAGGTGCGGGCTGCGTCGGCGCGATTGTATCGGTCTGCCGAAGATCCTCGGAGGGTCGATCGCCGCTGCCGGACGAACCGTCGCCATCTGAGCCCAAGGGGTGGGCTCAAATGGTGACAGTTCGTGGCCTGGACCGTGATCAGACCAGTGTGCCGTCGGGAACCAGCCAGCGGGCGTCAAGCCCGGTGACCCTCGCAATACGCACGTAGTCGCGGTCGTAGTGGACGAGCTGGACGCCCGCGCTCTCGGCGGCCGTCGCGATCAGCAGATCCGCTGGCGGGATCCCGCGATGGACGGCATCGCTGGCGAGCGCGAGCTGGACCTCGCGAGCCCGTCGCCACCCGGCTGCCGGCATCGGCACGGAGGCGAACGCGCCCAGACGACTTGCGACCTCGTGTGCGCGCGCCTCGTTCGGAGCGAGGCGAGTGAGCTCGAGGATCACGAGGTCGCAAACCAGCACGCGCCCGCCGGCAACCTGTTGGTTGAACCACTCCGCGAGGTGGGGAAAGCGCCGGTCACGGACCCAGGTCCAGACACCGGTGTCCACGAGCGCCGGACGATCGAGCGCCGCCGGCCCGGCAGCCTCAGGGGTAATGTCGACCCCGGCGGTTGGCCTCGACCTCGTGGGGGGTGCCATCGACGTCGCGGCGCACCTCAAAAAGCGCTAGCGCCCGACGTCGCCCGACCTCCCGCAGCGCCGCGTTGACCGTGGCGCTGAGCCCGGTGGTACCGAGCTCCTCAGGTCACGGCCCCACCCTGCAGCCGTAGGCCTCCACGGCCCGGGGTGATCACCTCCAGCCAGCCGTCCCGGGCAAACGCGAGCGAGCGTCCGTCCGGAGACCACGCGGCGCTGCCTTCGCCATAAACGACATCGTCACCGTGATGCGCTGCCCCCATTCGATGACCAAGGGTGCGGCGCAGGGCGGCTAGAACGCGGGCGTTTCCGTATACGTCCCGAACACCCGCTGCAGCGCGATCACCATCTCGCCCTCGGTCGCGTCCGCACGCGCCGCCTCGAGCAGCAGCGGCATCAAATTGGCGCCGGCGTCGCATGCGCCCTGCTCGAGCGAGGCCAGCGCTGCCCCAGCCCGGTCAGGGTCCCGGCGCTCACGCACCTGCCGGACTCGCGCGATCTGCTGCTCCTCGCCCGCCGGATCGATCTCCAGCAGCGCCGTGTCGCCGTCGTCCCCCTCGGTGTACGCGTTGACCCCGATCACCTTGCGGACCCCGGACTCGACCTCCTGCTGGTAGCGGAAGGCGGCGTCGGCGATCTCCCGCTGCGGATAGCCCCGCTTGACCGCCTCCACCATCCCGCCGAGCGCGTCGATCTTGGCGAAGTACTCGTAGCAGAGCGCCTCCATCCGATCGGTCAGCGCCTCGACGTGGTAGGAGCCGCCCAGCGGATCGATTGTGTTCGCCACCCCGGTCTCCTGCGCGATGATCTGCTGCGTGCGCAGCGCGACCCGGACCGCCTCCTCGGTCGGCAGCGCGAGCGCCTCGTCGAAGCTGTTGGTGTGCAGCGACTGCGTCCCACCGAGCACCCCGGCCAGGGCCTCGATCGCGGTGCGCACGATGTTGTTGAGCGGCTGCTGCGCGGTCAGCGACACGCCGGCGGTCTGGGTGTGAAAGCGCATCAGCAGCGAGCGCTCGTCGCGCGCTCCAAACCTGTCCCGCAGCTCCCGAGCCCAGATCCGCCGCGCCGCGCGATACTTCGCGATCTCCTCGAAGAAGTCGATCTGGGCGTTGAAGAAGAAGCTCAGCCGGGGCGCGAACTCGTCCACCTCGAGCCCGCGGGCCAGCGCGTGCTCCACGTAGGTGAGCCCGTCCTTGAGCGTGAAGGCCAGCTCCTGCGCCGCGGTCGAACCGGCCTCGCGGATGTGGTAGCCCGAGATCGAGATCGGATGCCAGCGCGGCATCCACTCCGAGCACCACTGGATCATGTCGGTGACCAGCCGCATCGCCGGATCGACCGGGAAGCACCATTCCTTCTGAGCGATGTACTCCTTGAGGATGTCGGTCTGGATCGTGCCCGCGAGCCGCTCGGGCGCGATCCCCCGGCGCTCCGCGGCCGCCACGTAGAAGGCCAGCATGATCGGCGCGGGGGCGTTGATGGTCATCGAGACGCTGATCTGATCGAGCGGGATGCCCGCGAACAGGGCCTCCATGTCGGCGCACGTGTCGATCGCCACCCCCTCCCGTCCCACCTCGCCCAGCGACCGGGGATGGTCGGAGTCGTGGCCCATCAGCGACGGCATGTCGAATGCGGTCGAGAGACCGGTCTGCCCTTGGTCGAGCAGGTAGCGGAAGCGCTGGTTGGTCTGCGCGGCGGTGCCGAAGCCGGCGAACTGGCGCATGGTCCACAGCCGTCCGCGATACATTGAGCCGTACACCCCCCGGGTGTACGGGAACTGGCCCGGGTATCCGATCGCCGCCTCCCCGTCGAACGGCAGATCAGCCTCCGTGTAGAGCGGCTTGATCGGCTCGCCCGAGACGGTCGAGAACGGGGCGTCGCGCTCGGGCCCGCGCGCGAAGCGCTCCCGCTCCCAATGCTCGGCGTCGGTGACCGGCGGGCGCGTGGCCATCACCCGAGTCTACGGCCACCTCCCCCCCGCGCCCCGCCGTCTCGGCCCGCGCCGCAGACGCGCTCTGGCCACGAGCGCGGCGCTGGCGACCCCGCCGAGGGCCGCGGCGCCGGCCAGCGCCGCGGCCGCCTTCAGACGACGCCCGAGGCGGTCGAGCCTGAGCACCTCCCATCTTTCCGCCCGCGCCACCCGCGCGAGCTCGCGGTCGGGATTGACGGCGACCGGGTGCCCCACCGCGCGGAGCATCGGCAGATCGGATTCCGAGTCGGAGTAGGCATAGGAATCCGCCAGCTCGATCCCCTCCCGCCGCGCCAGCGCGCCGATCGCGTGGGCCTTGTCGGCGCGATACACGAACAGCCCGATGGGGCGGCCGGTGTAGACGCCGTCCACGGCCTCGGAGAGCTCCGAGCCGATGGCGCCGTCGAACAGGAGCACCCGCGCGAGGATCTCGGCCAGCTCCTGCGACGCCGCGGTGACGATATACGCGCGGCGACCCGCGTCCTGATGCTGACGGGCGATGGTCAGCATCTGCGGGTAGATCCGCGGGAGCACGCCGGCCAGCACGCCGGCGCCCAGGCGCTGGAAATCGAGCACCCGGGTCCCCCCCAGCGAAGCCGCGATCCGCCCGCGCAGCGCCAGCGTGTCGGCGTCGGTCGAGCCGTGCAGGCGATAGCGCACGTTGGCCCAGGCGTCGGCGGCGAGTTGGCGGCGTCCGAGGAGTCCGGCCCGGTACGCGGCCCGCCCGAACTGGAACGCCGAGGAGCCCTGCATCAGCGTGCGGTCCAGATCGAAGAACGCGGCCGCCTCCCCGCGGCCGGCCTCAGCCGCCATTCACCTCGACGATCACCGCGTCGCCCTGACCCCCGCCGGAGCAGATCGCGGCGCAGCCGAGGCCCCCGCCCCGCCGGCGCAGCTCGTGCACGAGCGTGCCGAGGATGCGCGCCCCCGAGGCGCCGATCGGATGACCGAGCGCGACCGCGCCCCCGTTGACGTTGACCCGATCCTCGTCGATCCCGAGCACCCGGATCGAGTTGAGGGTCACCGACGCGAACGCCTCGTTGATCTCCCACAGGTCGATGTCGCAGGCGTCGAGCCCCGCCCGGGTGAGCGCCTTGGAGGCGGCGGCGGCGGGGGTCCGCGCGAGGTAGGCGAAGTCGTCGGCGACCTGCGCCTGGACGAGAATCGTGGCCAGCGCGGTCTTCCCGTTGCGCTTGGCCCACTCGTCGCTGGCGAGCACGAGTGCGCCCGCACCGTCGTTGACCCCGGGGGAGTTGCCGGCCGTGTGGGAGCCGTCCTTTTGAAAGATCGCGGGCAGCTGGGCGAGGGTCTCGAGGCTCGAGTCCCGGCGCGGCCCCTCGTCGACCTCGACCACCACCTCGCCCCTCCTGCCCGGCACCGTCACCGCCACGATCTCCTCGGGCAGCCATCCGTTGTCGGTCGCCTGGATGGCCAGCTCGTGCGAGCGCAGCGCCCAGCGGTCCATGTCGGGACGGGTCAGCTCAAGCTCGGAGGCGACCTCGCTCGCCTCCTGAGCCATGTGCTTGCCCGAGAACGGGTTGGTGAGTCCGTCCTTGAGCATCGCGTCGAGGGCCTTCCCGTCGCCCATCCGAAAGCCGAACCGCGCCTGCTCGAGTAGGTAGGGCGCCTTTGACATCGACTCCATCCCCCCGCCCACGCCAAGCTCGATGTCGCCCAGCCGGATCGCGTGGTCGAGCAGCCCGGCGGCACGGATCCCCGACGCGCACACCTTGTTGATCGTCTCCGACGGGACGTGCTTCGGGATCCCCCCCTTGATCTGGGCCTGACGGGACGGGATCTGCCCCTGCCCGGCCTGGAGCACCTGGCCCATCACGACGTGCTCGATCTGCTCCGGTGCCACCTCGGCGCGCGCCAGCGCAGCCTCGATCGCCGCGCCGCCGAGATCGGTCGCGTCGAGCGAGGCGAGCCCGCCGCCGAGCTTGCCGATCGGCGTCCGGGCGGCAGAGAGAATCACGGTCTTGGGCATGGGAGGGTCGGGCTCCGATCTGGTGGTTGACCGTGAATGCTAGTAACCCCGGGTGATCATGTAGCGTCCCCGGGGTGAACGTCGAAGCGACGACGGCGAGCCCCTTCGCCACCTCCGCGGACACGATCGTGATCGGGGTGTTCGAGGGCGAGGGGATCGCTCATGACGTCGCCGAGGGCACCCTGACGGCGGTGCTGCAGTCGGGCGAGGCCAGGCGGGAACTGCGGCGGCTCGCGGTCGTACACGCGCAGGGCCGGCGGGTGATCCTCGCCGGCCTCGGAGCGCGGGAGGAGTTCGATCCCGAGCGGGCTCGCATCGTCGCCGGCCTTGCCCACGGTCGGGCGCGCGAGCTGGGGGCTCGCGCGCTGTGCTGGGAGGTTCCCCATCACGTCAGCGACGCGATCGTCAGCGGTCTCGTCCACGGAACCCTGCTGCACGCCTACCGGTTCGAGCGCTACAAGCCGGAGGCGCCCGGCGCCGGTCCAGAGCTCGAGCGCCTGCTCGTGAGCGCCCACCACGACGTCTCGGGCGCAGTCGACGCGGCCACGGTCCTCGCCAAGGCCCAGAACAGCGCCCGCGATCTCGGCAATACGCCGGCGAACGACCTCAGCCCGACCATTCTCGCCCGTCACGCCCTCAACCTCGCCGACCGGCTCGACGGGCTCACGGTCGAGGTCCTCGAGGAGGATCAGATTCGTGAGCGGGGCATGGGGGCGTTCGCGGCGG
The DNA here is from genome assembly GCA_050999075.1 of Solirubrobacteraceae bacterium. GTDB lineage: Bacteria > Actinomycetota > Thermoleophilia > Solirubrobacterales > Solirubrobacteraceae > Palsa-465. Next base: position 17,163 of record JBPCPO010000004.1, on the reverse strand, counting down.
TCGCCCAGGGCTCCGAGCAGGGCGCGCGGCTGATCCGGCTGCAGTACGACGGCGCCGGTGAGGACATCCAGCGCCTGGGGATGGTCGGCAAGGCGGTCACCTTCGACTCCGGCGGACTGTCGATCAAGCCCGCCGCCAAGATGCACGAGATGAAGTTCGACATGTGCGGAGGGGCGGCCGTGATCGCGGCCATCGCCGCGCTGGCGCAGCTGAAGGCGCCGGTCCGCGTGCTCGGCGTGGTCGGTTCGACCGAGAACCTTCCCAGCGGCACGGCGGTCAAGCCGGGCGACATCGTGCGGGCGCTCGACGGCACCACGATCGAGGTCAACAACACCGACGCCGAGGGCCGGCTGGTGCTGGCCGACTGCCTCACCTACGCACGCGAGGAGGGATGCGATCGGCTGGTCGACATCGCCACGCTGACCGGCGGCATCGTCGTCGCCCTGGGCTCCACCTACGCCGGCGTGATGTCGAACGACGACCAGCTGGCCCAGCGGGTGCACGAGTGCGGCCAGCGCACCGGCGAGCTCGTCTGGCGTCTGCCGCTGCACCGCGATTACGCCGAGCTGGTCAAGGGCCGCTACGCGCAGCTGGCCAACGTGACCGAGGATCGCGCGGCGTCCTCGATCACCGCGGCGGAGTTCCTGCACCACTTCGCGGGCGACGCGCCCTGGGCCCATCTCGACATCGCCGGCACCGCGTACGGCCTCAAGCGGTCATACCTCGACCGGGGCGCGAGCGGTTTCGGCGTGAGGCTGCTCGCGGACCTGGCGCTCAGCCTGGGGGGCTGAGCGCCTTGGCACCGCGCCGACGCACGGCGCGGTGCTTGACCCGGTTCGCGGCGCCGGCGGGTGCCTCAGCGGCCGATGGCCTGCGGGAAGTTGAACCGGTGGTCGGGATCGACCCGGCGCCGGACCGCGAGCAGGCGAGGGTAGTTCGCGCCGTAGTAGGCGCGGCGCCAGCCCGCGAGATCGGCGTCGATGTAGTTCTGGTACGCCATGCCCGAAACGTCGGGTCGCATCCCCGCATAGGTCTGTCCGAGCCACGCGGCACCGCCGTCGTAGGCCAGGTACTGGATGCAGTAGAGGGCGCCCCGGTGCACGAACGCCGTCGCGTCGGACGCCACCCGGTTGATCGCGCCGCCGTAGGCGTCAAACAGGATCGCCCCTGACCCCGACTGACCTTGCCTGATCTCGATCGCCCCGATCAGCCGCCGGCGTCCCGCCGAGGACAGGGGACGGACCACGTAGTCGGACTTCGCCCGGAAGCTGGCGCGCTCCAGCGTACCCCCCGGACTCGTTCCGACGGTGTGACAGCGGCCGAGCGACTGATGCAGGCAGCCGGCCCAACGGAGCTGGAGACCGAGGTAGTCCTGGTCTCCGGTCTGCGCGCGGGCTCCACTGACCCCGGTCAGCGGCGCCAGCAGCCGGCGTAGGTCGCCCGAGCGCCCGAGGTACTGTCCGGCCACCAGCACGCTGGGACTTCTCGATCCGGTCTGCAGATGAAAGATGGAGGTCAGCTCGTCGCGAGCGTGGGGAGCCCAGCTCTGCCATGCGGCGAGGGCCTCCTCGGCCGAGCGCCACGGCCAGGACACGATGAACCACGCCGCCGAACGCGGCAACCGGTGAACCCGGAATCGGAGGCTGGTGACGATCCCGAAGTTCCCGCCCCCACCGCCGCGCAGCGCCCACAGCAGCTCAGGATCGCTGCGCGCGTCGACCTCGCGCCGTCGACCGTCGGCGGTGACGATCTGGGCCGAGCGCAGGTTGTCGGCGGTGAGGCCGAAGGCGCGTCCCGCGAGCCCCATCCCGCCCCCCAGCGTCACCCCGGCGACCCCGACCGACGGGCACGAGCCCGCCGGAATCGTCGCCCCGTGGGCCGCCAGCCCGCTGTACACGTCGATCAGCTGGGCACCGGTGCCGATCGCCGCGATCCCGGTCCGGCGATCGAAGCCGATCCCGCGCATGTTCCGCACGTCGACGACCACCCCGTCCTTGAGCGTCGAGTAGCCGGCGTAGCTGTGGCCCCCTGACCGAGCGCGCAGCGGCACGTCGTGGGCGACGGCCCATCGGACGGCGCCGCTGAGGTCAGCGGGGTCCAGCGGACGCACGACCGCGCGCGGCGAGACGTAGTCAAAGCGCTCGTTGTACGGGTGGGCAGCAGCCGCGAACCCCGGCGAGCCGCGTTCGATGACGGGTCCGCGCACCGCCTCGCGCAGGGTGCGGGGGGTGGGTGGCGTCCGGGGACGCGGACGCGGCACGAGCGCCGCCGCCCGGTCGGCGCCGGCCAGCGACAGCCCCGCGAGTCCCAGACCGGCCAGGAACGCGCGGCGGTCGAGCCGCTCGTTCATCCCGGGACGGTCACCTTGCTCGTCCATCTCGCGCGGCGGATCGCGTTTCACACTGGGGGGTTGATCGGCACGCCCACGCGCTCAGAGGCCGACTCGCGCCTGCAGGATCGCGCTCGCGGCACTGGCCGGATCGAGCTCGCGGGAGACGACGCGGTCGAGCAGGTCCCTGACGTCGGGATCCTCACGTAGGGACTCCTCGAGCTCGCGACGCATCCTCAGCGTCGCGATCGCCAGCACTTCGTTCATCAGGTTGCGCCGGCGCCGCTGCGACAGCGTGCCCTGCGCCTCGATGTAGGCCCGGTGCTCCGCCAGCCGGTCGGCCAGCTCTTCGGTGCCCTTGCCTCGCGTGGCCTCGGTGCACACGATCGGTACCTGCCAACCCTCATGCGGACCGAGCGCGAGCACGCCCTTGATCTCACGTACCACAGTGTCGGTGAGTGGATGGTCGGACTTGTTGACCACGATCACGTCCGGGATCTCCATCACCCCCGCCTTGAGGGCCTGGATCGAATCCCCCGATCCCGGCATCAGCACCAGTACGACGGTGTCGGCATGATCGATGATGTCGACCTCGGCCTGGCCCACGCCGACGGTCTCCAGCAGCACCACGTCGCGACCGGAGGCATCCATCAGCAGCGCGGTCTGGAGCGCCGCCTCGCTCAGGCCCCCGAGCGCGCCTCGACTGGCCATCGAGCGGATGAACACGCCGGGGTCGAGAAAGTGGTCGACCAGGCGGATCCGGTCGCCGAGCAGCGCGCCGTGGGTGAACGGCGAGGACGGGTCGATCGACAGCACCGCGACGGTGCGCTCACGGCCCCGCTCGAGCTTGGTCAGCGAGCTCAGCAGCGTGGACTTGCCCGCCCCGGGAGGCCCCGTCACTCCCACGATCGCCGCCCGCCCGGTCCGCGGGTAGACCTCGCGCACCAGCGCCCAACCCTGCGGATCGTCGTTCTCCACCAAAGATATCGCGCGCGCGAGCGCGCGCTTGTCGCCCGCCAGAAGGCGCTGCGCCAGCGGCTGATCGGGCTCGACCACGAGGGCGAGAGATCATGCCACGAGGACACCGATCGCGAGGCCAGAGTCTCGAACGTCGTCGATCAGCGGACGTCGACGGCGCAACCGGGGCGCGGGAGATTACGATGGCAGCCGTGGCATCGCCGACGCTCGAGAGATCGACCACCGCCCCACCGCTGCTGCGCCCCCCGCCACCACCCCTGCAGGGAGGCCCGTTGGCGCTGCTGCGCTTCGCCCGCGCCCACGACATGATCAGCTGGAGCTATCTGCGCCTGCTCACCCGCTGGCTGTGGCTCAAGGCGCGCTGGCGGGGGCGACTGCGTACCGACGGCCCGTGCTTCGTGTGCCCCGGGGTCAAGTTCGAGATCGGCCGCGACGCCACCGTCTCCCTCGGTCGCTGGTCGTGGCTCGGCCATGGCTGCAAGGTGCGCGCGCACGAGGGTCACGTGTCGGTCGGGGCGAAGTCGGTGCTGGGACAGGAGTGCACGATCTCCGCCTACCAGCACGTCTCGATCGGGCGGGAGTGCATCATCGCCGACCGGGTGATGATGATCGACTTCGACCACGGCATGGTCGAGGTCGAGCGGCCGATCCGCGAGCAGGGGATCTACAAGCGCGACCTGCTGATCGGTCACAACGTGTGGATCGGCTACGGCGCCTGCATCCTGCGGGGAGTCCGGATCGGCGAGAACTCGGTGATCGGCACCAGCGCCGTGGTCACCGGCGATGTGCCGGCCAACGCCGTCGTCGCGGGCATTCCGGCTCGCGTGGTCCGCATGCGCGACGCCCCCCAGACGTTTCGCTGGGCGGAGTGACCCGGTGCACGCCTGCTGGAGTGACCGACCCGGCGCTCGCCGGCGGGGAGTGACCCCGCTCCCCTCAGCCCGTGGAGCGGGGTGGGCGCTTGTGGGGCGCGGATGAGGGGGACAGCCCAACGAGCTGACCCTGCGCGATCTGCTTGGCCGCGATCGCCCGCTCCACCGCTGAGGGGGCGGCACCTCCGCGCACCGACAGATTGCCGCTCAGCGCGTACAGGGTGAACATGTAGTGGTGAGCCTTGCCCTTCGGGGGACAGGGAGCGCCGTAGCCCACGTGGCCGAAGTCGTTGGTCCCCTGCCGGGCGCCGCTGGGCACCTTCCGCGCCGAGAGTCCGTCGAGCTTCGGCGAGAGGTCGTAAACCGTCCAATGGGTGAAGCCATGGGGGCCGGTGCCGCTCCCGTCGGTGTCGATCACGCTCAGCGCGAGCGACTTGGCGCCGCGGGGGACGCCCGAGAAGTGAAGCGGTGGCGACTCGCCGGCGCCGGCGCAGGTGTACGGATCGGGGATCGTGGCGCCGTTCTTGAACGCCGGGCTGCCCACCCGGATGCCGCCACCACTGGCGAGGGCCAGAGCGCAGGAGCTTGCACACAGCAGCGCCACCAGCAGGGTCACGGTCCAGACGCGCCGCGAACGCACCGCGGCCGTGGAGGCCCCTCGACACGCTTCGTGGTCATCTGCACGCCGTTCCCCTCTCTCCGGTGGCCCGTTCCGGGCGGTAAGCTAACCCGCCACGTGCCGAAGTCAATTACCTCGGTGGGGCGCAGCGGGCGGATCACCGGCGTTCGATCGCTCGGGCTGGTGCTCGCGATCGTCGCGACGGGACTGGCATCGCAGAGCGCCTCCGGCGCATCGAGCCGTCCGCACGTCCGGTTGTGGCACGGCATGTTGATTGAGCCCCTCGACGCCTCCCCCGCGCCCACCACCACCCCGGCGCCCACCACCATTCCGGCGCCCCTCACGACCCCGGCGCCCATCCCGAGCGCCCCCACGCCCGCGAGTCCCGCCAACCACGGCCGGCCCCCGATCCCGCTGACCCTCGCGACCGACGACGTTCTCTCCAACGAGACCACGGTCACGCGCTGGGCCTACGCCACCCGGCCAGAACCGATCTACGCCCGCCCCCGTCCCAGCTCCACCCCCGTCGCCGCTGTGCACCTCTACACCGAGGACGGCTTCCCCGAGGTCTACCTGCTGCTGGCGCGCCACCTGGACGCGCAGGGGCGGGCGTGGATCGAGGTGCGCATCCCGATGCGTCCCAACGGGCGCGTGGGCTGGGTGCAGCGCAGTGCGCTCGGAGCGTTCAGGCTCACCAACGATCTGCTCGTGGTCGATCGCCGCCGACTGCGCATGTCCCTGTACGTCGACGGAAAGCGCGCGTGGAGCGCGCCGGTCGCCGTGGGCAAGCCGAGCACGCCGACGCCCGCAGGCCACTTCTGGATCCGCGAGCGCTTCAAGCTCGAAGATCCACGCTCGGGCTACTATCCCTACGCGTTGGGGACCGCGGACTACTCGACCCTGACCGACTGGCCGGGAGGCGGAGTGGTGGGAATCCACGGGCCGTACTTCCAGCCGGGCGAGATCCCGGGGCGGATCTCCCACGGGTGCATCCGGCTCCGGGTCGCCGACGACGCCTGGCTCGGCCAGCACGTCGGGGTGGGGACCCCGCTGCGCGTCCAGTAACTATCCGCGACACACGGCGAGGAAGTCGAGCGCTCGCTCGAGAGGGGCGGCGCGCAGGGCGAAGTCGCGCGCGGAGATCGCGGGCGTGAAGCGATCGTAGAACGGTCCCGTCAGCCGCAGGCGAGGGTGGATCGCGTCCCAGCCGAGCCTCAGCGCCAGCTCGTGGAGCCGCAGCTTGCGGGCGTGGAAGACCCCGAGCAGCTCGACGCGGCCGAACACCGATCGGCACAGCTGGCCGAACTCGTGCGCCCGGTACTCCTTCAGGTGCCACGGGTTGTCTGACTTGACGGCGCCGGGTGCCGCGAGCGTGAGCAGGTTCGGGGTCGAGATGTAGGCCACCGCGCCCGGCGCCAGGAGGGCGCGAAAGTGCGCCAGCACGGCGAGCGGATCGTGCACGTGCTCGATCGTCTGCAGGAACACGATCGCGTCGGCCGCCGCGCGCCAGGACTCGGCGCCGTAGGTCTCGACCAGGCCGCGCTCGAAGCGCAGGTTCTCGCTCGGGTAGCGCCGGAGCGCATGTTCGTGAGCCTCCGGGTTCGCGTCGACGCCGACGACCTGCGCGGCCGACCGTGACAGCACCTCTGCCCCGTACCCCTCGCCGCAGGCCATGTCGATCACCCGCCGGCCGGCGATCCGGGCCGCGATCCACTCGTACACCGCCAGGTGCCGGCGGAACCAGTAGTTCTCAGCCGGGACATCGGGCAGGGTCCGCTCCCCGGTGAGCGCCAACGGGGGGACACCCGCGGGCTGATCTCGCTGTAGATGAGCGTTTTCCGCCACGGCGACAAGGTATTGTGCCGCCGTCAATGGAGGCGCCGCGCACCGCGGAGGAGATTCGCGAGGTCAACACCCGCTATCACGACGTCGCTGCCGCGAGTTACGACTTCAAATGGGGGATCGACTTCGGCCCGGTCGGGCGAGCCCAGGTGCTCGGCAAGCTGCGCAAGCTGGTCGGAGCAGAGCTCGAGGGCGGTTATCGGCGCTCGCTCGAGATCGGCGCCGGCACCGGTTACTTCAGCCTCAACCTGCTCCAGGAGGGCGTGGTCGATCAGGCGACCTGCACCGACATCTCGCCCGGAATGCTCGCCGAGCTGATGGCGAATGCGCAGCGGCTGGGAGTGAACGCCACGAGCACCCGAGCGGATGCCGAGTCGCTGCCGTTCCCCGACGAGAGCTTTGACCTCGTCGTCGGCCACGCCGTGCTCCACCACCTGCCGGACCTGCACCGTGCCCTGACGGAGATTTACCGCGTCCTGCGCCCGGGTGGCCGGATCGCGTTCGCCGGGGAGCCGTCGCGGTCCGGTGACCGGCTGGCGTCGATTCCCAAACGCGCCGCGCGCACACTCGCGCCGGTGTGGCGGGCGCTGATCGGCGCCTCCAGCGCACCGTCGCCCGCAGCGCCAGGATCGCCGGACCACGTCGAGCACGATCTGGAGCGATGCGTCGACGTCCACGCGTTTGCGCCGGACGAGCTCGCGCGTCATGCCCGTGACGCCGGATTCACCGATGTCCGCGTGCGGGGCGAGGAGTTGGTCGCGAACTGGTTCGGATGGTTCAACCGAGGGCTCGAGGCGAGCGCGGACCCCGACGGGGTGCCGATGCTCTGGCGCCGGTACGCGTTCCGGGGCTATCTCCTGCTGCAGCAGGTGGACGAACGGCTGCTCGAGCCACTGCTGCCGGCCACCGCCTTCTACAACCTGCTCCTCACCGCGCGGCGAGCTTGACCTGTCGTAAAGACCCGACGATGCCCGCCCGTTCCCGCGAGTGGCCTGGCGACGCCGCGGTGTCGCTCATAGACTTCCCGGAAGATGTCGGCTCAGCTCTCCCGGGAGTTCCCGCTTTTCCCCCTGGGCCTCGTGGCGCTGCCCCAAGAGCTGATTCGGCTGCACATCTTCGAGCCGCGTTACCAGGCGATGATGCAGGAGTGCCTGGCGCACGAGCGCGAATTCGGGATCGTCTGGATGTCCGACGACACCCTGCGCGAGATCGGCTGCGCGGCGGCGATCGAGCAAGTTCTCGAACGGATGCCCGACGGGCGGATGAACCTGCTCACCCGGGGCACCCGGCCGATCCGAGTGCTGGAGCGCCAAGGTCATCTCCCCTACCCGGCGGGGGTGGTCGAGTTCGTCGAGGATCGGTCGGAGGGCCCCGATCCAGAGCTCCAGAGCGTCGCGCACGAGATCTACGCCGATCTGCTGCGCCGCGCCACCGACCGCAATCCCGACGAGCCGGGCCTCGAGCAGATGAGCGCCTACGCGATGGCCGCCACCGTCGACTTCGGCCTGGAGGCCAAGCAGGAACTGCTGGAGCTGCGCTCCGAGACCGCCCGCCTGGCGCTGCTCATCAGACTGCTGCGGGCGGCGTTGAAGCGAGTCGACTTCATCGGGCGAGCAGGGGCGCGCGCGCGGTCCAACGGGAAGGTCAGATTCGAATAGGATCGCGACCGGTCGCGATCTGGGCGACCGCGAACCTGTCGCTTATCGCCGGCTCACGCGGCAGCCGCGAAGAGGGCCGGCTGCAGCGGTTACGCCGCGGTGTACACGATCATCGCGAGCCCGAACAGGATGCAGTAGAGCCCGAACGGGGTCAGGTTGCGTGACTTGAAGTACCGCGTGAGGAAGTGCACGGTCACCACCGCCGTGATGGCCGCGAACACCGCGGCGATCACGGCTGCGCCGCGGACCCCACCCGCGCCGTGGGGGCCGGTCAGGTCGCCGAGCTTGTAAACGCCGGCGGCGAGAATCGGGGGCGTGGCGAGCAGAAACGCGTAGCGAGCGGCGTCGCTGTTGTCCAGGCCGCGGACCAGACCGGCCGTCATGACCACGCCATCGCGACTGATTCCGGCGATCAGCGCCGTGGATTGCGCTACACCGATCACGCCGGCTTCCCGATACTCCATCGTATCGAGCCGGCGTGCGCCACCGCCCTTCTTGGTGCCCTCCCGCGCGGCGAGGGCACGAACCTCGGTCCGGCGCCGGTAGCGCTCGGCGGAGAGCAGGATCACCCCGTTGACGACGAGGAAGATCGCCGCGGAAAGCGGCTTGGCCAGCGCCACCCGCACTGTGTGCTCGAGCAGTATCCCGAGGATGCCCACCGGGATCGTCGCGGCGATGATCAGCCAGGCCAGGCGCTCCGTCGGGGTCTCGATCCGCCGCTTGCCCAGCGTGGCGAAGAACGCGCCGATGATCGCGATCCAGTCGCGCCAGAAGTAGATCAACAGCCCGACCGCGCTGCCGACATGCAGCATCACCACGAAGGCCAGCCACGGCGACTCGGGCTGGGACTGCCAGGCCACGATGTTGTGCCATCCGAACAGAGTCGGGAACAGAACCGTGTGACCGAGGCTCGAGACCGGGAACAGCTCAGTCGCTCCCTGGAGGACTCCGAGCACGATGGCCTGGAACGTGGAGATCAGGTTGTGGGCGGCGGCCAGCGTCAACACGAGCGACGCAACGGTAGCGGGCGCAGGCGACGATATGCCTCCGGGGTTCGCTCGCCGGTCAGCGGGCGCAGGCCTCGGGCTGAGCCTGAACCGCGAACAGCTCCGCCTCCGAGAGCTCGTGATGCCTGGTCGCTGCGGTGTCGGGAAAGGAGATCGTCCCGTCCTGCAGCTTGATGGTGTACGAGAAGACGCTGGCTGAGCTGGCCGGCAGCGACAGCCGGGCCTTGGCGTCCGGGTCGAGATCGGTGGCCAGCGCCCGCGCTGCGATCAGCAGGTGGTCAGACAGAGGTTTCGAGGGCCCGCCGTCACAGCGGATCGTGGCGCCGTCGTTGACCAGCAGCTGCAGGCGCTGTCCCTCCCCCACCCGAGTCAGCAGGAACAGGTCGGGCGACCGCACGTTCAGGCCGCACCCGATCAACCCCGGGCAGCACAGCAGCAGGACAGCAACCGCGCGCCTCACCCGCCGGCCTCCACCGCAACCCCGCGCCTCACCCGCCGGCCTCGACGACGATTGCGGCCCCCCCGCGCCGAGGATCGCCGCCGCCGGAGAACGAGCCGTCACGGTCCCGGGCGACGGCCTGGACACCACCGAAGAACAGGTTGGGCTCCCTGAAGCGGCTGATCGCGCGGCCTTCCTGCGCCAGCGGCGCGGTGTCGATTCCCGGCTCGGCGTACACCACACCGTCCTCGAAGTGGACGCGCGGGGCGCGAACGGCGTCGCCGGCCTCGAGTCGCTCGTCGACCACGCGGATGATCGTCTGCAGGATCGCGGAGCGAATCCGGTTCGAGCCCGCGCTGCCGAGCGCCAGCCGCGGCTCGCCGCCATCGAGCACGATCGTGGGCGCCATCATGCTCGGAAGGCGCCTCCCCGGCGGATGGCGATGAAAGCCGAGCGGGTTGAGGTCCTGCTCACCGAGCATGTTGTTCAGGTGCACGCCCGTACCCGGCACGATGACGCCCGAGCTGGCCCCGTTGGAGCAGGTGACCGAGCACCCCCAGCCGTCTCGGTCGAGCACCGCCACGTGCGTCGTCGATCCCAGCCCCCCGCCGCTCGCATGCGACCGGTCGGCCGGGCGCGGGGGGTCGGCCGGGCGCGAGGGGTCGGCCGGGCGCGCGAGGAACCGGGCCAGGAACTCCGGATCCCCGAGCCCGGCGAGGAACTCCGGCGTGCGCTCGCTCTGCGTCCGCTCCATCACGGACACGATCTGGCTCACCGCCGGCGGACCCGCGTCGGCGTCGAGCAGCGCCAGCGCCCGGGCGATCAGGATCCCTCCGGCGGACGGAGGCGGGTTGGTGAGCACCTCGCGCTCTCGGTAGCACGTCCGTACCGGGTCGCGGTCGACGACCTCGTAGGACCGCAGGTCGGCCTCGGTCAGCATGCCACCGCGCGCGCCCAGCCACTGCGCGATCGCGGCCCCGATGTCACCGGTGTAGAACGGCGCCGCCCCCTCGCGACCCAGCCGCTCCAAGGTCTCGGCGAGCTCGGGCTGCTTCAGGGTGTCGCCCGCCCGCAGCAGGGTGCCGCGCGGCGCGAACAGTGCTGCGGACTCGGGCGTCGAGGTCACGATCCCCCCCAGAAGCTCGACCACGTAGCCCTGGGCCTCGTTCAGCGCCACTCCGCCCCGCGCCAGCGCCGCCGCCGAGACCACGAGATCGCTGAGCGGGATGCGACCGAACCGGGACGCAGCTTCGCACAGACCGGCCGCCATCCCGTAGACGCCGACCGACGCGACCCCGACGTTGAACACCTGGATGGCCTCGCCGAACGAGACGCTGACCGGGACCAGCTCGCCGCGTGAGAGCGGATCTCCGCCTGTGCCCGGCGCCTGCACGAAGAAGTCGATCAGCACCGGACCACGGTCCGGCGCCACCACGAGCATGTATCCCCCGGCTCCGAGCCCCGTGAGAAGCGGCTCGCAGGCGAACGACGCGAGCACGGCGCCAAGCGCGGCGTCAACCGCATTGCCGCCCTCGCGCAGCACATCTGCCCCCACCCGCGCGCTCAGCGGGTGTCCCGCAGCGATCACGCCGAGCTGGCGCTCGCGAAACCGCTGCACTGACGGTCTAGAACCAAGCATGGCCAGGAGGCAGGAAGCGAAGTGTGCCCCGCACACGAGCGACCGACGACGCCGCCAGGCGCTCGCGAAACCGCTGCGCTGACGGTCTAGAACCAAGCATGGCCAGGAGGCAGGAAGCGAAGTGTGCTCCGCACACGAGCGACCGACGACGCCGCCAGGCGCAGGTTATAGACCGTCAGCGCCTGGGAATGAATTCCGGGACGTCGAGCTCGAGCGGCGGCGAGGGCCGGGGGCGCGCCCGACTCACCCGGGGCTCCCCGACCGGCTCCCGCAACACGCCACGACCACGAGGATCCCCGACCGGGTCGCGCAGGGCGCCACGCCGCCGTGGCTCGGCGACCGGCTCCCGCGGGGCGCTCCGGTCGTCGCGCTCGCTCAGCGCGCCGACCATTGGGCGCTCGCGCGATGGGCGAGGTCTGTCGCCGTAGCCGGTCGCGACCACCGTCACCCAGACCTGATCCACGAGCTTGTCGTCGACCATCGCGCCGAAGATGATGTTGGCATCGGGATGCGCCGCTTCCGCGACGGCCTTGGCGGACTCGTTGACCTCCCACAGCGATAGATCGCGTCCACCGGTGATCGAGAGCAGAATCGAGCGTGCGCCCTCCATGCTCGTCTCCAGCAGCGGCGACGCGACTGCCGCCTCGGCGGCGTCGATGGCCCGCCGCTCGCCGGTGCCCATGCCGATCCCGAGCAGCGCATTGCCGGCGTTGGACATGATCGTCCGCACGTCGGCGAAGTCGAGGTTGATCAGCCCCGGCAGCGTGACCAGGTCGGAGATGCCCTGGACCCCCTGGCGCAGCACATCGTCGGCGACGCGGAAGGCCTCCACCATCGAGGTGTTGCGGTCGAGCACCGACAGCAGCCGGTTGTTGGGCACCACGATCAGCGTGTCGACCTCCGCCGCCAGGGCGGCGATGCCGGCCTCGGCCTGCTCCCGCCGCCGCGAACCCTCGAACTGGAACGGACGGGTGACGATTCCGACCGTCAACGCACCGAGCTCATGCGCGATCTGAGCCACGACAGGCGCGGCGCCGGTGCCGGTCCCCCCTCCCGCCCCCGCGGCGATGAAGACCATGTCCGAGCCGCGCAGCAGGGCCTTGAGGCGATCGTATTCCTCGCGTGCGGCCAAGCGTCCGAGCTCGGGATCCGATCCCGAGCCGAGCCCGCGCGTGATCGAATCGCCGATGTGGAGCGTCTCGTGGGCGGCGGAGAGCTGCAGCGACTGCAGGTCGGTGTTGATGGCCAGGAACTCCACGCCCTCGACCTCGGCCTCGACCATGCGATTGACCGCATTGACGCCTGCGCCTCCGACCCCCACCACCCTGAGCACGGGCGTTCCGACGGGACGCGCGACGCCGTAGGCGTCGGCGGTGCGTTCCGGGAGCGCGTAGACGTCCGGCACGGGATCCGGGATGGGATCGGGAAGGGGATCCAGAATGGGATCGGGATTATGATCTTGACTCACCGGCTCGGGTTGGCGATCGAGCAGGTTCACGGGGATGTCGGCCGAGAAGGCCTGTCGCAGACGCTCCTGTGGTGAGGGGATGATCGTCTCCTCGGGCTGTGAGGACGCGCGCGGCGCAGCACTGCGCTCAGGCGCAGCCGAACGCTCGGGTGCCTCCGGGAGGTCGGCGTCGCGCTCAGGAGAGCCAGGGGGGGGGACGAACGTCTCCTCGGTGGTCTTGCGAAACAGGGCCGCAAGCGGCCCCTCTCGCATGCTCGCACGCTTACCGGTTGCCATTTGAGAGGACCTCCTTCGCGAGCTGCCTATAGGCGTGGGCGGCTAGACCGTCGGGATCGTACTTCAACACCGACATGCCCTGTACCGGCGCCTCGGCGAACCGGACGGTCTTGCGAATCCTGGACGCGAATACGCGGTCCCCGAAATTCTCCTCCAGCATCTCGATCGCCTCCTTGGCGTGCAGCGTCCGTGTATCGACCAGCGTCGGCAGGATCCCCTCGATCTCGATGTCCGGATTCAGGTTCTCGCGGATCATCGCGAGCGTGTTCTGGAGCTGAGCCAGGCCGCGCATCGACAGATACTCGCACTGCACGGGGACGATCACCTTGTGCGCGGCGGTCAGCGCGTTGATCGTCAGCAGCCCGAGGCTCGGCGGGGTGTCGATGAACACGAAGTCGTAGGCGTCCTGCACCTGCGCGAGCGCCTTCTGCAGCGAGCGCTCGCGTCCGATCATCGTCGACATGGCGATCTCGGCCCCGGCGAGGTCGATCGACGCGCAGGCGATATCGATCTCGCGCGTGATGACCACGTCGCGGATCGGGATGCGGTGCACCAGCACGTCGTACATCGACTTCTCGAGCGTGTCGGGATCGATGCCCTGGGACATGGTCAGATTGCTCTGGGGGTCCATGTCGCAGCACAGCACGCGGTGACCCTCCTCCGCGAAGGCCACGGCGAGGTTGAGCGTGGTGGTGGTCTTGGCAACGCCGCCCTTCTGGTTGGCGAACGCGATCACCTTGCAGGTGGCCGTCACAGGTGGCTCCGATCCGCCGGGATAACTCATACGCGCATGTATTCGCAGGCGATCCGGCGATTCCTTCTCGGGTCGCACGGGACGGCGCCCGGCGGCCTCAGTATTTTCCGCCTCCGTGCCCGGGCTCCTGGATCGACGCCTGATCTTCGTCACCGGCAAGGGCGGCGTGGGCAAGTCCACCGTCGCCACGGCGCTCGGATTGCTCGGCGCGCGTCATGGGCTGCGCACGATCGTCGCCGAGCTCTCGAGCCAGGAGCGGGTTCAGCGGACGTTCGAGCGCCAGGACGAGCACTTCAGCGAGGTGGAGCTGGCGCCGGGGCTGTTCACGATCTCGATCGATCCACAACGGGCGATGGAGGAGTACCTGCGGGTCAAGACCGGGCCGCTCGGTCAGGCGCTCGGGTCGAGCCGGCTGTTCGGAGCCTTCGCGATGGCGACCCCCGGGATGCGAGAGCTGCTCAGCCTGGGCAAGGTCTGGGAGCTGGCCCAGCCGCAGCGAAGGACCCGGGCCGCCGCGCCTTACGACCTGGTCGTGGTCGACGCGCCCGCGACCGGGCACGGCGTCGGGTTCCTGCGCACCCCGAAGACATTCGCGGAGATCGCCCGCGTCGGCCCGATCGCCCACCAGGGGCGCACGATCGCGGCGACCATCGCCGACCGTGCGTTCACGAGCGTCGTCGCGGTCGCCACCGCGGAGGAGATGCCGGTCAACGAGACGCTGGCCCTCGGTGACGCGCTGGCGCACGACGAGCTGCCCCTCGACGTCGTCATCGTCAACGCGCGGTATCCCGCCCGCTTTCAGGATCACGAGCTGCCCGACCTGACCGCGGCGCTGGGCCGGGCGAGAACTCCACTCGTTCGCACCGCGCTGCGGGCGGCGCTGTCAGAGCATGCTCGCGCGGCCGCGCAGGGCCAACAGTTGGCGCGGCTGCGCGAAGGCTGCGCCACGCCGCTCTTGGAGCTGCCCTACGTGTTTGCCGAGTCGCTGCGCCAGAGGCAGCTCGAGCGGCTGGCCGACGCGCTTCACGCCGGACTGTCCGCGGCCGGGTGCAGCGCGGAGCGAGCCACCAAACCAGGGCCCGCCGCCTCAGAGCCGCTGCCCTCGGAGCACCCCTGCGGATGAGCGTCGCGGAGCTGCTCGAGGGCAAGCGGGTCTGCGTCTGCGGGGGCGCGGGCGGCGTGGGCAAGACGACCACCTCGGCCGCCGTCGCGCTCGGGATGGCGGCGCGGGGCGCCAAGGTCGCGGTGGTCACGATCGACCCCGCCCGGCGGCTCGCGAACGCCCTCGGGCTCGAGCAGCTCGAGAACGAGCCCCGACGGATCGAGCCGGGGCGTCTCGCCTCGGGGGGGCTCGAGGTGCGAGGGGAGCTGTGGGCGATGATGCTCGATCCCAAGCGGACGTTCGACGAGTTGATCGAGCGGGTCGCGCCCGATCCGCGGCGTGCCGAGGCGATCAAGGCCAACCGGGTCTACCGGGAGCTCTCGACCGCTGTCTCGGGCTCGCAGGAGTTCACCGCGATCGCCAAGCTCTACGAGCTTCAACGCGAGGGAGATTTCGACCTCCTTGTGCTCGACACCCCGCCGTCGCGCAGTGCGCTTGACTTTCTCGACGCCCCAGGGCGGTTGACGTCGTTCCTGGAGGGGAGGGCGGTGAAGGCGTTGGTGGCACCGAGCGGGCTGAGCATGCGGCTGATCGGGCGTGGCGCCACGCCGCTGCTGGGCGCGCTCAGGCGGATCACCGGCGTGGACCTGCTCACCGACCTGTCGACGTTCTTTGCCCTGCTCGGGGACATGACCGAGGACTTCAGCCGGCGCGCCGCCCAGGTGGAGAAGATGCTCAGAGCCCGCACGACGGCGTTCGTGCTGGTCAGCACGGCGCAGCAGGAGCCGATCGAGGAGGCGATCTGGTTTCGGCGTACGCTCGAGGACGGCGGCTTCCCGTTCGCGGGCGTGATCGTGAACCGCGTGCACCACGACGTGCTCGGCGACGGTCAGCCGGGCGATGTCGCGGCGGCACTGAAGCGCGAGCTCGGGCCGGCGCTCGCGGCGCGGGTGGCCGAGAACCTTCACGACTACCACGTGCTCGCGCGACGCGACGCGCGCAACATCGGTCGCCTCGCGGCCGAGCTCCAGGGCCCACCGCCGTTGCTGGTGCCCCACTTCGACGACGACGTCCACGACCTCGCGGGCCTGCTGCGCATGCACCGCTACCTGTTCGCCACCCGGGCCCAGCGCCGCGCCCTGATCGCCGACGTGGTGGCGTGATCCCGGTTGTCCGCTTGAGCACCGTGTCCCTGTTGTCCGCTTGGGCACCGTGTCCCGGTTGTCCGCTTGGGCACGGTGATCCCGGTTGTCCGCTTGGCACCCCCCGTCACCGGTCAGGACCAGCCGTGGTCGGATCAGCGGGCGGTGGTTGGTCAGGGCCAGCCGTGGTCGGATGAGCGGGCGGTTGTGCCGCCAGGATCAGCGCTCCCGCGTCCGGACCCGCCCAGGTCCGCCACGCCAGCAGCACCGCCTCCCACTCCTCGCAGGCCATGGGCTGGCAACGCTCCGCGGCGATCGGCGGCAGGGCATCGGGGGTAGGAGCCACGGGTGCGCAGGCGCCCTCCGGCGGCGCTCTCAGCCGTCTGAGCATCCTCACCCGGCCCTCGTGCAGCAGCTCCCACACCGACCGCTCGGCCAGGGCGAGGCGATCGCTCGCCCGCCAGGAGGGATGCCGATCGCCGGCGAGCGACACCGCTTGGTGAACCTCGACCGGCCCAGCAGCGCAGCGAACGACGATCTCCTGCTTGAGCTCCCGCAGGTCTCCCTGGTCAGGATCGGCCTTTAGCCGCAGGGCGTCCTGTGCCTCCTCCAGCACCGCCGCGGTCACCTCGGCGCCGGTCCGGCTCGCGTTCGCCCACCCGCGTCCCATGCCGATCTCGTCCGGCCTCAGCCGCGATCCCTCGTAGATCTGCAGCCGCGCGCGCTCCGGCGCCCACCGCCGGTCCTCGCACTCGACGACCTGACCCGCCGCCCAGGCCGTGAGGATCCGGTGCTCCAGCTCCTCACGAGTCAGGTTGAAGATGCGAGCGACGTGCGGAAACTGACGCAGCTCGACGTGAAACACGCGGCATAGACTCGCACGAGGGCGAAACCCGCGCCGAGTGGCGCGAGAGTGACACATGCCGCGTGCTGGGGCTCTCTCAACCCGCCGCCGTACGGGTGGTCGACCGGCTGGTGGCCCGTGCGCTGCTGCGACGCGAAGCGGGGCCTGACGGTCGCACCCGCGCGGTGAGCTGC
>JBPCPO010000082.1:0-12984 GCA_050999075.1 Solirubrobacteraceae bacterium | reverse complement strand
GGTCGATGTAACTGGTCGTGGCCCCGGTATGCGTTCGCGCAGACCTCCGACGACATCCGCGACATCTTCTGCCGCGCCTGCGACCGTCTCGGTCTTCGCTGGACCGCCGCGAAGACCACGATCTACGTGTCCCGCAAAGCCGATGTCGCGACTCTCGACCGGTTCGTCGGGCCCAAGCGATGAACCCGCACGAACTATCTCGACCCCCGGCTGGGCGGGGGAGCGGCGACCGGAGCTCAGCGGACCTCGCGCCCGGCCCCACCGGCCCGTGCCAGCGCGCCCGTGGTCGCGTTGCGGCATGATGGGGAGATGCCCACCTCCCCCTCACAGCGCAGCGTCAAGATCGCCTCCGACGAGCGGCGGGCCTGGTCCTCCGAGCGTCCACGCAGCGACGGAGCACCGCCCCGGCAGGCTGACATCTCGACGCGCTGCCGCGTGCTCACCGCCTCCGACCGCTTGCGTTACTCGCCCGGCAGCCTCGTGTTGCTCGTCTCCGGCGTCGCCGAGGAGGCCGTGGCGCTCGCCGAACGCGTCGTCGAGGAGCGGGGCGCCGTGCTGTCGCCGACGAAGGTTCGCTCGCTCCTCGAGGGACGCGTGGGGGCTGACGAGCTCGAGGACAAAGCGCAGGAGCTCCTCAAAGCAGCCGTGATCAAGCGCCTTGATGCCAACCAGTCCGTCCTCGTCACCGTTGAGGGGCTCGGTCCGGAGCAGCGAGAGGCTTTTGTCAGACCGGCCCACGCACGGCGGCGTCCCGCGCATCTGATCTTGCTGGAGACCGCGCGTGACCGGGTCCCGGAGGAGATGCGCTCGACGCTGAACGAACTACGCCGCGCTCTGGACACCGGCGAGGTGGGCCGAGAAGGATTCCAGACGGCGCTGCGCCTCGGAGGTCGATCGATCGGCGAGCTCAACCGGATCGTCTTCCAGCCGCCACCACGGGAGCACTAACGCGGTCGGATCCGACCTCCTGCTCCCCCCAGGTCGAACGCTGCGGCTCGAGTGCCTCTCGTCAGGCGTTCCAGCGCTCTAGCACCTCCGTCTCGTGCTCATGGCCGAGGACGCCGATCCCCCCCGCGCCGAGCGCCAGCCGCGCCCCCCCCGCGGCCTCCATCCCGATCCACCGGGCCGCCAGGACCCGCAGGACGTGACCGTGCGCAAAGGCGAGCGTGTCGCCCCGGCCTTCCCGCAGCCGCTCCAGGACCCGATCCACCCGCCGGGAAACCGCCTCCGGCTTCTCGCCCCCGGGACAGCCGTCGCGCCACAGGCTCCAAGCGGGGTCTCGGGCATGAATCTGCGGTGAGGTGAGCCCTTCGTAGTCGCCGTACTGCCATTCGCGCAAGTCCTCGCAGACGATGGCGGGCGCGCCGAAGCCGGCGAGCTCGCAGGTCTCCCGCGCCCGGCGCAGCGGGCTGCAGAGCACGAGCGAGAACGAATGCCCTGCCAGCTGCTCTCCGAGCAGGACCGCCCGCCGACGCCCGGCCTCGGTCAGCGGCAGATCGGTCGCACTCGTGTGCCGACCGTTGGCGCTCCACTCCGTCTCGCCGTGCCTGACGACGAACAGCCTCATGAGACGAGGCGCATTCCTGCCATCAGCCCTCGCCGCCGGTTCGCTCGATCTCCTCCACCTTGGCCCGCCGCCGCCGATGGCGCTCCTCGTCGCTCAGCTGCGCCGCGAGGAACGCGGTCACGATCTCAACCGCCACCTCGACTCCGATCACCCTGCCGCCCAGGCAGAGGATGTTCACGTCGTCGTGCTCGACCGCCTGATGGGCGGTGTAGGTGTCGTGGATGGTGGCCGCGCGGATGCCACGAATCTTGCACGCGGCCACCGACACCCCGGCCCCGGACCCGCACACGATGATGCCTCGCCGCGCCTCGCCCGACACGACCGCCCGGCCGACCGCCAGCGCCTTGTCCGCGTAGTCGACCGGCTCGGTGCTGTCGGTGCCGAGATCGAGCACTTCGTGGCCGCTGGCCTCGATCAGCGCCAGCAGCCGCTCGCGCAGTGGTACCCCGGCATGGTCAAAACCGCAGGCGACGATCATCGGTGAACCTCCGTGGACGAGGGGCGTCGGCCCCGTGGGTGGGTTGGCTTCGGCCCGGTGGACATGGGGGCGTCTGCCCGTGTGGATGAAAGGGCGTCGGCCCCAGCCGATTCGAGCTCGTGGGCGGCGAGCAGTGCGGCACCGAGGACCCCCGCCCTAACCCCGTGCCGGGCGAGGCGAATCGTCGTGCGCGTGCCCAGGCCGGGCAGGACGTAGCTGAGCGCCACGCGCCGGACGGGGATCATCAACAACTCTCCGGCCCCCGCGGCGCCGCCGCCGAGTACGACCTCTTCGGGATCAAACGTGTTGATCGCGTTGGCGACGCCGATCCCCACCCGCTGAGCCCATAGCTCGACGATGCGCGCGGCGTCCGCGTCACCCTCATGGGCGGCCTGCACCGCGTCGGCGCCGAGCATCGGCTTGCCCTGCCTCCGGGCACGACCGAGCGCCGAGTCCGGGTCCTGCGCCGCCTGCGCCACGAGCCGGTCCAGGGCGTGGCCCGAAGCCTCCCACTCGAGCGAGCCCGGCTGGGGAAATCGTGTCGGGGCGGGAACGCCCCCACTCAGCTCGAGCCCGACGATGGTGTGCCCGAGCTCGCCGGCGGCGCCGCTGGCGCCTCGGTAGATCCGCCCACCGAGCACGAGCCCGCCGCCGACGCCGGTTCCGATGGTGAGCATCACGAGGTTGTGGGCGACGAGGGCCAGCTCGTCGTCGTGAGCCTCCGCGAACGCGGCCACCGTCGCATCGTTGTCGACGAACACCGGCACGCCGAGCCGCGCGCCGAGAACCTCGCGCAGCGCCACGTCGGCGAGGGGCACGTTGACCGAGGAGACGACTCGCCCGGTGTCGAACTCGACCACCGAGGGAACCCCGATCCCGACCGCGCTCAGATCCTGGGGCCGGGCCTCGGTGATCATCGCGACGAGCTGCTGGATCAGCGCCTCACCACTCGAGCCATCGGTGGGCTCCACGATCGATTCATCCAGCCTGCGGTCCCGCAGCCGCGCGAGCGCGAGCTTGGTGCCGCCGAGATCGACGCCGATGACGGTGCTCACAGGCGCTGCGCCGCCCCGCGGTCGAGCAGCACGGTGACCTCGCCGGCGAGCGGCGCCAGCAACGAGGACGGCACATGGGGATCGGGCACCGCTTCCGGGCCGAACGCTGCCGCCACGGCGTCCGCCTTGGCGCGGCCGGAGACCAGGAACACGATCTGTCGTGCACCGGCGAGGGCCGGCAGCGTCAGGGTGACCCGCGGGACCAGCGGCTCGAGCCCGGCACGGGGCACCCCGACGACCAGTCGCGAGCGTTCCTGGAGAGACTCCTGGTCGGGGAACAGGGAAGCGGTGTGGCCGTCGGGGCCGAGCCCGAGCAGAACCAGGTCGAACCGCGGTGGCCCCGCCGATCGGAGCAGCCTCTCATAGGCGTCCGCGGCGTCGGCCGGTCCCCGTTCGCCCTCGATCCGGTGGACGATCGCCCGTGACTCGAGCGCGTCGAGCAGGGCCCCCTCGACCATCCGGTAGTTGGATCGCTCGTCCTCGGGCGCGACACAGCGCTCGTCGCCGAACCACAGCTCACAGCCGACGAAGGCCTCGGGGTGGTCGGCCGCGCGCTGATAGGCCGCCTTGGGAGTCGAGCCGCCGGCCAGCACGATCTGCCCGCCGCCCCGGGCGGCGTCGAGCAGCAGCTCGGCGCAGGCGTCGACGGGGTCCTCGAGCACTTCGAGCGCCACCGTCATCGGGGGCAGAACCCGAGTGCCGCGTCCAGCGCCGGCCCGTAGGTAGGGTCGCGCAGCAACGCCTGTCGCACCCCCTCGCCGAGAATTCCGCCCTCCCCGCGTGAGGCTCCGAGCAGCTGCCACTCCGAGGCACCGCCATCCGGGCAGCGCTCCTCCACCTGCAGGCCCCCGGGCGCCCGTGCGAGGCACAACGAGAAGCCGTCCTCGCACGACACCATGACGCCGCCCAGACCGGGCGCGTCCTGAGGGGCCGCACGCAACGCGACCGCTACCTGGTCGCCCGCCCGGCCCGCGACACCGCTCAGACCCGTTTCCCGCCGGGCGTCAAGCGACTGCGCATCCCAGCGCAGTCGCGAAGCGAGCCAGCCGGCGAGCAGCAGCGCGCTAGCGGTCGAGCTCGGATGATGACGAACCTCGATCTCGGAGATCCTCTCGAGCGCTCGCCGGCGTCGCGGCCGATCGAAGCTCGCCGCCAGGCGCTCCCGCCAGGGCGTGCTGCGCAGCCACGCGAGATCGACCACGTAGGCCGAATGCAGCAGTTCGAAGGCGCGGGTGAGGGCGGGCGTCGGCTCGAGCCCGTCGTCGGAATCGATCAGCATCACGTCCACGATCGAGGTCAGCGCCTGCACGGCCTCCTCGTGACCGTGAGGAGACCAGAGCACGGTGGGGAGCTCGGACACGACCACCGGGTCGACGATGTTCTCGAGGCCCGGCAGGTGCTCGGGCCCGAGGTCGATCTCGACCTGCTCCCGCATCACGCCAAGCTCCCCCGCTGGCTCCTCGTAGGACATCACCGCCCGGGCGTCGAGGGACCGGCGGCCGTCCTGCACCGAGCACAACACCGTCCGGGAGGCGTGATAACGCCCGACTCGCGCGAGCCGATTGGCGATCTCGCCCTTCCACTCGCGATCGACGATCACGACCAGGTTCAGCACCCGAGCCGGTGCGAGCGCGTGGTTTGCCCGGTGCCGCTCACGCAGCAGCTCGCGCAGCGCGGTGTCGATCGCCTCGGGCGTCGTGTCGCGAGCCGACCATAGATCCTCCGCGCCCGCGCTGGGGGGCGCGGGTGCGGCCCGGCCGGCGTCAGCCGACGCAAGCGGGTGCTCGAGCGCAGGCGCGGGCGCAGGGCCCGATGCAGGCGCGGACCCGGGGCCGCGGGAGCTCACAGCCGGCGCCAGTTACGCCCGTCGAGCAGGTCCGCGGCCTGTGGAGGGCCCGGTGAGCCGGCGGGATATTGCGCGATCGCGGACGAGGTGTCCTCGTGCCAGGCGGTCAGGATCGGGTCGATGATCCCCCACAGCGCCTCGATCTCGTCATTACGGGTGAACAGCGTCGCATCCCCTCGCATCGCGTCGAGGATCAGTCGCTCGTACGCCTCCGGGGACTGGGACACGAACGAGGTCCCGTAACGGAACTCCATGTTGACCGGGCGGATTCGCATCCTCGCCCCGGGGATCTTCGCCCCCAGGGAGACTGATACACCCTCGTCCGGCTGGACGGTCAGGACGATCTGGTTGGCCTGTACGCCGACCGAGCCGGAGCTGCGAAAGGCCAGGTGCGGTACAGGCTTCAAGGTCACGGCGATCTCGGTCACCTTGCGCGCCAGGCGCTTTCCCGTCCGCAGGTAGAATGGCACCCCCGCCCAGCGCCAGTTGGACACGTGCAGGCGCAGCGCGGCGTAGGTCTCCGTGCGTGTGTCGGAGGCGACGCCGTCCTCGTCACGGTAGCCGGGAACCCGTCCCCCGGCGCAGAGCCCCGGCCCGTACTGGGCACGCATCGCCATCGCGCCGACGTCCCGCGGGTTCGGCGGCAGGATCGCCTCGAGCACCTTCACTTTCTCGTCCCTCAGCCGGTTGGCCTCGAAGGAGGCCGGCGGCTCCATGGTGAGCAACGCGAGGAGCTGCAACATGTGGTTCTGGACCAGGTCGCGCAGCGCCCCCGCCCCCTCGTAGTAGCCGGCTCGCCCCCCGATCCCGATGTCCTCGGCGGCGGTGATCTCGACGTGATCGATGAAGTTGCGGTTCCACACCGGCTCGAACAGGGCGTTGGCGAACCGCAACGCGATCAGGTTCTGGACCGTCTCCTTGCCGAGGTAGTGATCGATGCGAAACACCTGCGACTCCTCGAACACCCCCAGCACCTCCGCGTTCAACGCACGCGCGGAGCTCAGGTCGTATCCGAACGGCTTCTCCACGACCAGACGCGTCTGCGCCCGCTCGCACCGGTTCAGACCGGCGGCGCCGAGCTTCTCGGCGATCACGGGGAAGAACTCCGGGGCGGTCGAGAGGTAGAACACCCGGTCCAGCGCGTACCCGGCCTGTCGGTCGAAGTCCGCCAGCGCGCTGTCGAGCACCCCGTAGACCCGGTCGTCGTCGAAGCCTCCCGACACGTAGCGCATGTCGGCGATCAGGCCGCTCAGCACGTCGGGATCGGGCGGGGTCCGTGAAAAGCGCGCGATAGATTCGCGGGTGGCGGCTCGGAAGTCCTCGTCGGATTGCTCACGCCGGGCGATGCCGATGAGCGCAAAGCGCTCGGGCAACGCGCCCTCGTGGGCGAGGTTGTACAGCGCGGGAAGCAGCTTGCGGTGGGCGAGGTCGCCGGTCGCGCCGAAGATCACCAGCGCCGTCGGATGCACCGGCAGGCGTTCGAGCCCCTCGACGAGCGGGTTCTCACCGGCGCGATCCTCGACCGCGACCGTGCTCATCGATCCGGGCCGGCGATCATGTTGTCTACCGCCGCGTTCGTCGGCTCGCGAAGGAGATCACGGCGCCGCTAGTGCTCCTGCAAGAGTCGCGTGATCCGCTCGGTCAGTCCCCGCACCGCCGCCGCCGGGTCGCCGTCGAGCGCGACGCGCTGCGCCGCCAGGCCGTGCCCCCGGAGCGTCTGCAGGTCACCCGCGGCCTGCGCCGCGATCAGCGTCCCGAACGAGTAGCCCGCGCCGGGGACCTCGGCGTCGCGACGGGGGGAGTCGACGAGCTGCAGGAAGCGCCCCGTCGAGGGCCCTCCCTTGTGGAGCTGCCCGGTGGAGTGCAGGAACCGGGGTCCGTAGCCGAACGTGGTCGCCGCTCGGGTCGCCGCTCGGATCGCCATCCGGAGCTCGGTCACCGCCGCGTCGAGCTGATCCGACGGAGGCAGGTAACCCATGATCGCGACGTAGTGGGGCGGCTGCGCGTCGGCCAGCAGCGCGCGCAGGGCATCGTCGTCGGCCACGGCGAGCTCCGGAACCGATCCGGAATCGAGCACGTGCTTGGTGTTGTCCTTGGCCTCCTGGACGTTGGGCTGGTCGAACGGGTTGATCTCCAGCGCCCACCCCGCCACCGCCACCGCGAACTCGGCCAGGAAGAAGACCCGTCCGAGATCGAGCGCATCATGGGTCGCGAGGGTCAGCACCGGATGCCCGGCGGAGGCGAGGGCCTCGAGGCTCTCGTCCAACCTCTCGTCAGGCTGATCGCTGTTACGCAGGTACACGAACACGCGGTCCTCGCCGTAGACCTCGGGAGTCCCGAGCGGTTCGTCGACGATGGGAACGATCCCGCGGCCGTGCTTGCCCGTCGACTCGGCGATCAGCTGCTCGACCCACAGCCCGAAGCTCTCGATCGGGGGCGAGACCACGAACGTGAGCTTGTCGGCGCCCTGGCGGGCGAGCTCGCCGAGAGTCGCGCCGAGCCACAGGCCGGAATTGGCTTCGCTGGAGTCGTAGTGGGCGCAGTTCTGCTCGGCCACCTGGCAGGCGTGCAGCAGCGCCTCGATGCGCACGCCCATCAGCGCCGCCGGCACGAGCCCGAACCGGGACAGGACCGAGTAGCGCCCCCCGATGTCAGGTTGGCCCGGGAAGCAGTGGCCCAGGCCCTCGTCGCGGGCGAGGGCCTCGAGCGGACTCCCCGGGTCGGTCACGACCACGAACTGCTCGGCCTCGGCCAGGGCCCGGAAGTGGCGGTAGTGCGACAGCGTCTCGATCGTGCCACCGGATTTGGAGGAGACGATGAACAGCGTGTGCTCGAGATCGACCGACTCCTGTACGCGAAGGACCACGTCCGGATGGGTCGAGTCGAGCACCTGCAGGCGCAGCCCCCCCGGGATCTCCCGGGGAGCGTGCAGATCGGTGAACGAGCGGCGGATCACCTCCGGGCCGAGCGAGGATCCGCCCATCCCCAGCAGCACCACGTCGGTGAAGCCCTCCTGGCGGCACTTCGCGGTGAACGCGTGCAGCTCGGAGGCGTGCTCGAGCATCGGCTCGGAGACGTTCAGCCAGCCCAGGCGGTCCTCGATCTCGGCTATACCGGGGCCTCCCCACAGGGAGGCGTCGTGACGCCAGACTCGGCTGGCCACGCTCTCCTGCAGAGCCCGCGCCACCCGCTTGGCGACGGGGTCGAGGTGCGCGGCGGGAATCCGGGCCTGGATCGTCGGTGGACGACCGGTGATGACCGCCTCACGGCGCTCCTCGATCCCGGCCAGGAGGCGATCCATCGCGCCCTCGAACTGCTTGACGCCGTCGATCAGCAGCTCGTCGGTGACCTGATCCATGTCGATCCCGGCGTCGGCCAGCGCGGCCAGGTCGTCCGTGGGGTCCTGCTCGGCGGTCTGGCCGCTGACCTCGCTGTGGTCCGCAATCGCGTGCAGCGTCGCCATCGGCATCGTGTTGACGGTGTGGCGGCCGACGAGCCCGTCGACGTACATGGTGTCGGAGTAGTCGGGGTTCTTGACCCCGGTCGAGGCCCACAGGGGACGCTGCACCGAAGCTCCGGCGAGGTGCAGCGCGTCCCACCTGGGGCCGGAGAAGATCTGCTGGAAGCGTCGGTAGGCCGCGCGTGCGTTGGCCAGGGCCGCCTTGCCGGCCAGGTCGCTCCGATCGAGCTGCTCGAGCTTGCGGTCGACGTTGGTGTCCACGCGGGAGACGAAGAAGCTCGCGACCGAGTTGACCTCGAGCGACCTGCCCTCCTCGTGGCGGCGCTCGAGCCCGCGCAGGTAGGCCTCCGCGACCTGCTCGTAGGCCGAGACCGCGAACAGCAGCGTGACGTTGATGTTCATGCCCTCGTAGATGGCCTGCTCGATCGCCTTCGCGCCCTCGGGCGTGCCGGGGATCTTGATCATCACGTTGGGTCGGTCCAGCAGCCGCCAGTAGGTGCGGGCCCCGTCGATCGTGCGCTGAGAGTCGTGCGCCATGTCGGGTGCGACCTCGAGCGAGACGAACCCGTCGCGACCCCCGGACTCCCGGTGCACCCCGGCCAGCACGTCCGCGGCCAGCTGCACGTCGCGCACCGCGAGACGGTCATAGATCTCCCGCGCCTCCAGGCGCTCGTGCGCGAGCTCCCGCAGAGCATCGTCGTAGTCCTCGGAACCGAGGATCGCCTTCTCGAAGATCGACGGGTTGGCGGTCACCCCCCGCAGTGACTCCTGCGCGACCATCCGCGCGAGCTCGCCGCCCTCCACGAGCGACCGGCGGATCTGGTCGAGCCACACGCTGACCCCGGCGTCGGTGAGGGCCTTGAGCCGCGGGTTGACGGTTATCGTGGTCATCGACGGCGGGCTGAGCAGACGGATGGCGCCACTACCGGAAGGATAGACCGATCACGAGCTTGAGAAACAGCCAAGTTGAGGCCAACTTGAGTCCGGAACGACGAAGTTGCTACCCGAACAGCACTCGGTAGCGCTCGTACTCCTGCACCTCGACGCGGCGAACCTCCGCGACCGCGTCGGCGAGCGACACGAGCTCGATCGCCGCCGAGTGCAGCGCGGTCATCGTCCCCCACCGTCCCGCGTGCGCGGCGTCGATCGCCGCCAGTCCGAGCCGGGTCGCCAGCACGCGATCGAACGCGGTCGGAGTCCCTCCGCGCTGAATGTGGCCGAGCACGGTGGTACGCGTCTCATAACCGGTCCGGTGCTCGACCTCGCGCTCCAGCTGCTGTCCGATGCCACCGAGCCGCGGATGGCCGAAGTCGTCGAGCTCTCCCGTGGTCACCGCCATCGTCCCCTGCTTGGGGACCGCCCCCTCGGCCACGACGACGATCGAGAAGTACCGGCCGCGCTCGTGACGGCGGGCGATCAGGCGGCAGACCTCGTCGATGTCGAACGGAATCTCGGGAATCAGGATCACGTCGGCGCCGCCGGCGATCCCCGCGTGCAGCGCGATCCAGCCGGCGCTGCGCCCCATCACCTCGACGACGAGGATCCGGTTGTGGCTCTCCGCGGTGGTGTGGAGGCGGTCGATCGCCTCGCTGGCCACGTGCAGGGCGGTGTCGAAGCCGAAGGTGACGTCGGTCGCGCCGAGGTCGTTGTCGATCGTCTTCGGAACCCCGATCACGTTGACGCCGTCGGAGTACAGACGGTTGGCCGCCCCGAGCGTGTCCTCTCCGCCGATCGCGATCAGGCCGTCCAGCCGGTGCCCGGCGAGCGTCGCGCGCACCCGTTGCACACCGCCCTCGCGCTTGTAGGGATTCGTGCGCGAGCTGCCGAGAATCGTGCCGCCGCGCGGGAGGATCCCGCGCGTGGATTCGATGCTGAGCGCTTCGAAGGAGTCCTCGAGCACCCCGCGCCAGCCGTCGCGGAAGCCGATCACCTCATCGCCGTAACCGTCGATCGCCTTGCGTACGACGGCGCGTATGACCGCGTTGAGCCCCGGACAGTCCCCGCCGCCGGTGAGCAAGCCGACCCGCACAGGGATGGATCCTACGGGGCGGTGCGCCGCCCTGTATTCTCGCGCGATGGGAGTTGAGCGTCGGCGCCGAGTGATCGCCCGCGGCGCTTCGCTAGGGGCTCTCATCGCCGCCGGCGCCGGTGTGCAGTGGCGCCACACGCAGCGGATCGCCAACGACCCGGCATACCAGCGCCTGCACTCCCCACCTTCGGGGCGCCGGCTCGAGGTTCACTCGCGGGACGGGACGATTCTGCACGCCGAGTGGTTCGGCCCCGAGAACGGACCGACGATCGTGCTCGCGCACGGCTGGACCGAGACGCTGTGGTACTGGACCTACGTGATCGACGAGCTGCTGGAACGGGAGTTCCGGGTGGTGGCCTACGACCTGCGCGGTCACGGCGACAGCGGGTTATCGGAATCCGGCGACTATGCCCTGGAGCGATTCGGCGAGGACATCGAGGCCGTGCTGTGCGCGTGCGTCCCCGACGGCGAGCACGCGACGCTGGTCGGACACTCGCTCGGGGCGATGTCGATCGCGGCCTGGGCACAGCGCTTCGAAGTCGACTCGCGCGTCGGCGCGGCGGCCCTGCTGAACACCGGCTTCGGCGACCTCCTGTCCAAGCAGCTGGTGCTGACGCTACCCGCCTTCGCGCACGCTCTGATCGAGCCGCTCGGGCGACACCTGTTCCTCGGTGCGAGCACCCCCCTGCCCCAGTTCTCCTCCCCCATCCTGCATTCCGTCATCCGCTACTTCGCGTTCGGCCCCCACGCGACTCCGGCTCAGGTCGCGTTCTACGAGCCGATGCTCCTCACCTGCCGACCGGAGGTCCGCGCCGCGTGTGGAATCGCCATGTGCGACATGGACCTGTACGCGGCCCTCGAGCGCCTAACCGTGCCCACGCTGGTGATCGCCGGGACGTGCGACCGGCTGACGCCTCCGTCTCACGCCCGGCGAATCGCCGAGTCGCTGCCCAACCTGACCGGTCTGATCGAGGTACCGGAAATGGGCCACATGGGGCCCTTGGAGCGCGGCGCGGAGCTGGCGGCGGAGCTGGCCAGCCTCGCCCGGCGAGCCAGCGAGCGTGAGGGCGAGAGCACGGTTGCGGCCGAGGTCGCCGACGCAAGCGCCGCGCCGGGCGCCGTCGTTGCCTGACCCGCGCGCCGGGCGCCGGCGCTGCCTCGTCCACGCGCCACCGGCCGCCCGACCGACCGGCCCACCCGTCCAGAGGCGCGCGATCTCCGTGCCCATCCACGCGTAGACCGTCTCATCGACTCTCACCTCCACCCGTAGGGCGCCCGCTCGGCTTGCACATCGATCCGTACATCGTCCTGGGGAGCGCGATCGTGGGGCTGCTGGTGGGTATGACCGGCGCCGGCGGCGGCGCACTGATGACGCCGATGCTGATCCTGCTGTTCGGCGTCAGCCCCTCGACCGCGATCTCGAGCGATCTCGTCGCCGCGGTGGTGATGCGGCCGATCGGTGCCGCCGTTCACCTGCGCGCGGGGACGGTCAACCTCGCCCTGGTGCGCTGGATGACCCTCGGCTCGGTCCCGGCCGCCTTCCTCGGCGCCTACCTACTGCGCCTCATGGGGCACGCCAAGGCGGCGCAGCATAACATCGAGATGGCGCTTGGGGCGGCACTGCTGGCGGGGGCCGCGGCGATCGCCCTGCGCTTCGTGCTCGACCGCCGGTCCGGCCACGCGCGCACCGGCGTCGTGGGCGAAGCGCAGCCGCGCCGGATCCTGACCTTCGGGATCGGGGTGTTCGGCGGAGTCATCGTCGGCATCACCTCGGTGGGCTCGGGATCGCTGATGATCGTCCTGATGCTGTTCGTCTATCCCATGCTCGGGGCGGGACAGCTCGTCGGAACCGATCTCACGCAGGCCGTCCCGCTGACCGCCGCTGCGGCGCTGGGGGCGCTCGCGTTCGGGCACGTCGAGCTCGCGGTCACCGGCTCGCTCATCATCGGCAGCGTTCCAGCCGTCCTGATCGGCTCGTTGCTGTCCTCCAGCGTCCCCGATCGTTACATCCGCCCCGTGATCGCGTTCGTGATCCTCGCCTCGGGGCTGAAGTACGTCGGTGTCGGCACGACCGCACTCGGGTGGATCCTGTGCGCGGTCCTGCTCGCCGGGGGAGCCGCCTGGCTCCTGCTCGCTCGGCCGGGATCCATCCGCCGCGACGGTTGAAGCCCGGGAGGCGTGAAGTGGGCCCGCCGACGCTGCGCGTAGCATGAACGGGAAAGCGTGAATCAAACGAAGGGACACGATGGGAATCACCGACAAGCTGAATGACTTGACCCA
Organism: Solirubrobacteraceae bacterium; assembly: GCA_050999075.1. Classification (GTDB taxonomy): domain Bacteria; phylum Actinomycetota; class Thermoleophilia; order Solirubrobacterales; family Solirubrobacteraceae; genus Palsa-465. The sequence continues at coordinate 269 of JBPCPO010000082.1, read as the reverse complement.
GAAGGCGAAGGATGTCGCCGGCGAGCACCACGACCAGATCCTCGATGTGGTTCAGAGAGCGGAAACCGCCGCTGATAAGCAGACCGGCGGCAGGTATCGCGATCAGATCACCAGAACGGGTGGAAAGGCCAGGAGCTACGTAGGCCGGCTCAAGCCCGAAGCGACGGACGCCAACACCCCGGCGACTCCCCCCGCCTCCGCGGCGTAGCCCTAGCCGCGGGGCCGGCGAGTCCCCGTCCGCGGCGTAGCCCTAGCTGCGGACCCGGCGA
>JBPCPO010000071.1:0-34965 GCA_050999075.1 Solirubrobacteraceae bacterium | reverse complement strand
GAGCCGTTCACGCTCGTCGGCTACTCGATGGGGGCCAGGATCGCGCTGCACGTCGCACTTGCGCTGGACGATCGGGTCGGGCGGCTGGTGCTCGTCGGAGGCAGCCCGGGGATCGACGATCCCCATGAGCGTGCGGCACGTCGTGGAGCCGACGAGCGGCTCGCCGACGAGTTCGAGGTCTTGAGCATCGAGGAGCTCGCCGGCCGCTGGGCGGCGACACCGGTGCTCGGCGGCCAGCCGCCGGCGGTGGCGGCGGCCGCGCACGCCGATCGGCTGCGAAGCACGCCGGAGGGGTTGGCGCGAGCGCTGCGGGGACTGGGGACCGGCGTCCTGCCGTCGCTGTGGGATCGGCTGGGGGAGCTGCGGATGGGGGTCGTGCTGGTGGTCGGCGAGCGCGATCCGAAGTTCCGGGCCGTCGCGGCGCGAATGGGGGACGGCTTGACCGACGCCCGGCTGGTCGTGGTACCCGGCAGCGGCCACGCGGTTCACCTCGAGGCGCCCAAGGCGATGGCGCGCGTGATCTCGGGCGAGTGAGGTCGGCCACGTTCCGTGGTCTGTGTGAGACAGAGGGGGTGAATCCGGCCCTCTGGAGGCTCTGAACGATGAGGACGATGCATGGCTCTGCCCACCCACATCTGCGCTACGATCGGGCCGAGATGGAGACCTTCGAGCGTCTCATCACCGCCGATCAGTACTGCAACTACGAGTATGACGAGCGGCTGCACGATCGGCGCACCGAGCTCATTCATGGCCGGGTGGTCGTGAACGCCCCCGCCCTCCCGCACCAGACGCTGGTCGGCCGCATCCACCTCGCGCTGGGCAACTGGGCGGCCGGGAAGCCGGGACGGGGCCGCGTCTGGCTGCCGCTCGACCTGAGGATCGACGACTGGAGCGTGCTGAACCCCGATCTCCTCTGGGTCGCGGAGGCCCGGCTGCCGCCGCCGGGCACGAGAAGGCTTGAAATATCTCCCGACATTGTGATCGAGGTACGCTCGCCGAGCACCTGGGCCCGGGACGTCGGTCCCAAGCATGCGCTCTACGAGCGTCACGGAGTCCGCGAGCTATGGCTCGTCGACGACCGCTCGGCGAGCGTGCTGCGGTTCTTCCGGGCGCGCGAGGCCGCGACCACGTTGGATTCCCAGCTTGAGCTCAGCTCTCCCGAAACGCTCAGCTCACCGTTGCTGCCAGGATTCGCGCTCGGGCTGGACGAGCTGTTCGACCCGGCGATCTGAGGATCCGCGCGTGTCCATAGCCCATCGCGGAGCCGTGCAGTCGTTCGATGCCGTATCGGACCTCGGCGAGCGTGATCGACATCGTGTACAGCTCACGGCCGTCATGAGGCCCCACCCAGTTCCGGACCGCCGAGGCTGGCCAGAAGCTATCAATGCGAGCAGACCCTTCTCCGGTCCGTTCGGATCTGCTGTCCGGCTTCGCGACGCCTCCTACTCACTTGGTAGCATGCTGGAACGATGGAGAGCCGGAAGCTTCAGCTGTACGTTACCGAGCCCCAATACCGGTTACTCAAGCAGCGAGCCGGCGAGCGAGGAAGCATCGCCGCGGTGGTCAGGGATCTGATCGACCGCTCCGTTGTTCCTGAGGACGCCCAGGCGGATCCCTTCTTTCAGCACGTAGTTGCCGACAAGCCGGGCAGCGGGCAGCCCTACGATGCGGAAGATGCCAAGCGAGCTCTCTACCGGCACTCGCCTTGAGGCAGGTGCTCGTCGACTCCAGCGCATTTCTGTCGCTGGAGGACCGGCACGAGCGATCGCACGAAGCGATGTCCCGCGCGCTGCGCGAGCTGGTCGGTGCCGGGGCTCGCCTCGTGAGCACCAATTTCCTCTTCGACGAGAGCTACACCCTGATCCTGACTCGTCTGGGGCGATACCGGGCAGTCACGTGGGGTGAGCGGCTGCGCACCAGTAAGCTCGTCGAGCTCCTGCGTGTCGGAGAAGACCACGAACGGGCGGCGTGGGAGATTATCCTTTCGTTCGAGGACAAGGGCTTCTCCTACACCGACGCGACCTCGTTTGCCGTGGCTGCGAGCCTCGAGATCGACGAGGCGCTGGCCCTCGATCGGCACTTTCACGAGTACGGGCGGCTACGCGTGCTGCCGTGACTCGGTTCCAGAGGCGTCGCGACGCGGTCCGCGACATCCTCGACTGGCTTGTCCGGCCGACGTTCGTCCGGCCCGATGTCGACTCATACGACGACGATGGTCACCTCTCGGCCGCCGGCGACCAAGCGCATATCGTTCGGGTCGCTGGTCACGATCGCGATACGGTCAGCCCGCGCGGATTCGATGACCGCCCCGACGTGCGCGTCAGCCACCGAAACCCCCGTGCGGTTCCGGATGGCGGCTGCGGCGTTGCCGTGGACCGTGGCGAGGGAGGCGTCGGCGATTCGCAGTCGGTTGGGTAACGCCCACGCGGGCCCCGTGCGATCCCATCCTGCCTCCACCCGGACCGTGGTGGGCACCACCACCTGTATCTCGGCCGCTCTGCGCTTCCGGCTCGCGACGACCTGAGCCTGACTCACGACCTCGCGGTGCTGGGGATGAGCCGGGCTCGCCAGAGCCTGGATGGCCTCGTTGTCCAGCACGACGAGTTGCCTCACACCGCCACCCGCGCCTCAGCCCACAGCAGGACGTCATCGGGAGTGGCGTCGGGCCGCCTCTCGACGATATCGGCGGCGGCGTCGCGCAGTCGGTCAGGGTCGCCGGCGAGGGGATGGCCGTCGAGCCCTGCGGTCGCGATGGCGAGGTCGGCGAGGCTCGGTCGCGCGTGTGGATGTTGTCGGTAGTGCGCATCGAGGGCGGCCTGCATGACGATCCCCTCGGGCATCACGCGTAGAGCCGCGGTGGTGAGCGCGGTGGCCGACGGCGCAACGCCGAGCTCGTTGACCGCGAGGGCAGCCGCCTCCCTGAGCGCGGTCGGGATCCTCATCGAGGTGTTCGACGTGTCGAGCTGAGGACTGTCGAGAAGCTGATTGATCCGATCTATGACCGCCAGCGTATTCATCGAACCGAACGTACCACAGGCTCGTGGTACAGACGCGGTCGGATCACCACAGGTCGTTGCCGGTGAGCACGTAGAGGAACGGGACCAGCGGGATCAGCGAGAACACCCCCCATGTCAGCTTGGGAATCAGCCCGATGTCTGAGCGCCGCAGCAGGTCGATCCAGATCAGCACCACCGCGATGGGGTGCAGGATGCACGCGATCAGTTCAAGCAGCTTCTTCATGAGGACTCCTTCTGGCTTGGATTCGGGTGGCCGGCAGTCGCGGCAGCGGTGCTCTACACCGTCCGCGGGCGCTTCTTGTAGTCCGGCTCTGAGCGCTCTTCGAGCTGAAGCTCGCGCTCGGCTTCGGGTGCTCCCTGTCGCAGCTGACGGCTGCGTTCACGCTCGGCGTTCAGCTCGGCACCAAGCAGGATCGCGACGTTGGTGATCCACATCCAGACGAGGAAGATGATGACCGCGCCCAGCGAGCCGTAGGTCTTGTTGTAGGAGCCGAAGTTCGCGACGTAGAACGCGAACCCGGCGGAGGCCAGGAGCCAGATCACGATCGCCAGCGCGCTGCCGGGCACGATCGACCGTAGACCCCGGAGCTTGGCGTTCGGAGCGGAGTAGTAGAGCAGCGCGATCATGAACACGACGACCACGAACAGGACCGGCCACTTGGCGATGTCCCACACCGTCACCGCGCTTGACCCGATCCCGATCGCCGAACCGACCTTGCTGGCCACCGGACCGGTGAGCACCAGCGCCACCAGCACGAGGGCGAGCAGCACCACCAGCACGAGGGTGACGAGCATCTGCAACGGGCGCAGCTTGAAGAACGAGCGTCCCTCCTGCACCTCGTAGATGGCGTTGGACGCGCGCATGAACCCCCCGACGTAGCCCGACGCGGTGGACAGGGCCGAAACGATCCCCACGATCGCGAGGATCCCCGCCGTCCCGCTGCTCTTGGTCAGCCCCTCGATCGGGCCCTTGAACGTCTTGACCGCCGACGCCGGACCGATCGATTTGACGATGTCGGTGAGATCCTTGGTGATCGTGTGCGGGTCGGCGACCAGGCCGACGACGGCGACCATCGCCAGCAGCGCGGGGAAGATCGACAGCACCGCGTAATAGGTCAGCGCGGCGGCCCAGTCGGTCAGGTTGTCCTCCCGGAACTCGCTCACGGTGCGCCTGAGCGTCTGCACCGCTGAGCCGCTGCGCGGGTGAGCGGGCCCCTCGGGCTGTCGCCCAAAGCTCCGTGAACTAGGGCCGTCTTGGCTTGAGGTGCTCATTAGCGTCTCCGGTTTCGTGCGATGGGTTCGTTGCGGCCAAAAGTACCGCCGTTCCGTGCTCTACCCGCCGGGACTCAACCCGACTCGCACACCGTCGTCAACCGACTCGTACCACCGCCGCAGCCCATCGCCAAGTCCGGCGCCTGAAGGCACGGCGATCCGCCCCTCGTGCACCGGCAACACGTCCGGGCACCCCTCGAACCGGTCGAGGGTGGCCAGGCCGCAGGCACGGTCGGGCTCGAGCGCCGCCGCGGCGTGCAGCGCGGCCGCGATTCCCAGCGGCCCGTCGAGCGTCGAAGCCAGGTAGATCTCATACCCGGCGCCGCGGGCCCGTCGCGCCGCATCGATCACCCCCGTGATGCCCCCGCAACGTGCGATCTTCAGACAGACGGCGTCGCAGACGCGCCGATCCAGCGCGCCCGGTTGGGCCGTGGTCTCGTCGATCGCGATCCAGACGCGGCGGGATGCCGACAGCTCGCGGACCGGCTCGACTCCGGGGCCCGGCACGTCGTGACTGCGGTCGAGGCCATCGACCAGCTCGCGGGTGGCGGCGAGCCCGGAGACCGGCTCTTCACACAGCTCGATTCCCGTCGGCGCGAGCGTTCGCAGCGCCGCGATCGCCTCGCGCACCGACCAGGCCCCGTTGGCGTCGAGCCGGATCGCCATCTGCGGCCCCGCCGCGGCGCGCACGGCCGCGAGCCGCCCGGCGTCGTCCCCCGTCCCCACCTTCAACTTCACGGCTCCGAAGCCGGCGGTCAGAGCGGCGGTCGCTTCACGCGCGGCGCCGGCGCGGTCGCTCGCCGCGATCGTCGCGTTGACGGCCACCGGCTCCGGCGCCGCAACCACGGCGTTGCCCGACGGCGGCTCGGCGGGGTGCGCGTCGAGCATCTGCCACACCGGCTTGCCGGCACGGCGGCCGGCGAGATCGAGCAGGGCGAGGTCGATGGCGGCGATCGCCTGGGGCAGCTCCGTCAGCGCCGCGCAGGCCGCGAGCAGCTCCCCCCGCGGGAGCCCGTCCGAGCTCGACAGCTCCCCGCGGCAATCCTCGAGCGCCGCGCGAACGTCCCCGATGCCGACCCCGTCATATCCGCCCAGTGGTGCCGCCTCGCCCCAGCCGACCTGTCCGTCGCTGCCCTCGAGCACCAGCAGCACGAGCTCACGGACGCTGACCGCGCCCCAGGCGCCGACGAACGGCGAGCGCAAGCGCGCCTTGATGAGCTTGATCTGCGCCTTCAACGGCTGAGCAGCAGGCCCGCCGCCAGGAGCATGCAGAACGCCAGCTCGAGGATTCCGCTCTGTCCGAGCGCCTGGTTCAACGAGGGCCCGTCGGTGCGGTTGCGCACGCTGCGCACGACCCCGGCGGCGACCGGGATGGTCAACCACGGCAGCATCACCCACGCCGACAGCGGACCGAACAGCCAGGTGATCGGCGCGAGCACGAACGCGAGGTAGACCATCGCCGCGTGCAGCGACCGGGTCCGCGGGCGTCCGAGCCGCACCGCCAGGGTGCGCTTGCCCGCGCGGCGATCGCTGTCGATGTCGCGGACGTTGTTGACCACCAGGATCGCGGCGGCGAGCAGCCCGACCGGGATAGCGAGCGCGAAGGCCTCCCACTGCAGGTGCTTGACCTGGACGAAGAAGGAACCGGCGACGGCGACGATCCCGAAGAACAGGAACACGAACGCCTCCCCGAGACCCTCGTACCCGTACGGCCGGGGACCGCCGGTATAGAGCACCCCGGCGAGAATCGAGGCCGCTCCCACGAGCAGCAGCTGCCAGCCGGCCACGGCAATCAGATAGATCCCCGCCAACACCGCCACGCCGAACGAGACGTAGGTTGCCACCAGGGCGTGCTTCGGCGGTACGAGCCCACCCGCGGTCACGCGCACGGGTCCCAGACGATCCTCGCTGTCCGCGCCTCGACGGGCATCGGAGTAGTCGTTGGACAGGTTGGTCCCGACCTGAATGAACATCGCTCCGATCAGGGTGGCCAGGAACCGCAGCAGGTGGAACGTATGCACATAGCCGGCGAGCGCAGTGCCCACCAGCACCGGCGCGAGCGCCACCGGGAGCGTGCGGGGTCGCGCGGCCATCAGCCAGATGCGAACGCCGCTCGGAACCGCCGCTTTGGCCACTACGCGCGCCGCGGGAAGCTCGAGAAGTCCGGCTGGCGCTTCTCGAGGTAGGCCCGGCGACCCTCCCCCGCCTCCTCGCTCATGTAGAAGAGCAGGTTCGCGTCGTGGGCGAGCTGCTGGATCCCCGCCAGGCCGTCCTCGTCGGCGTTGAAGCTGGCCTTCAGCAGCCGCAGCGCGAACGGGGACAGCGCGAGCATCTCGCGACACCACTGCACCGTCTCCTGCTCGAGTGACTCGAGCGGGACCACCGCGTTGACGAGGCCCATCTGGAGCGCCTGCGCGGCGTCGTACTGGCGGCAGAGGAACCAGATCTCCTTCGCCCGCTTGGGCCCGACCATGCGCGAGAGGACGCTGGCGCCAAAGCCGCCGTCGAAGGACCCCACCCTGGGCCCCGTCTGGCCGAAGCGAGCGTTCTCGGCCGCGATGGTCAGGTCACAGACGACGTGCAACACGTGGCCGCCCCCGATCGCGTACCCGGCGACCATCGCCACCACCGGCTTGGGCATCCGGCGGATCTGGACGTGCAAATCGGTGACGTGGAAGCGACCGACGGCGCGGTGCGCGCCGGGCGTCCCGCTCGAGCCGGCCGCCCGCTCGGCATCCTGCCCCGCTTGTTCGGACCGCGCTCCAGTCGTCGGGCTGGCACCGCTGACATACCCGCCCTGCTGGCCCCGAGTTCGCTGGTCCCCGCCGGAGCAGAACGCGTCGGGGCCCTCGCCGGTGAGGATCACCACGCCGACCGCGAGGTCCTCGCGCGCGCGCTCGAAGGCGTCGCAGAGCTCGATCACCGTCTCGGGCCGGAAGGCGTTGCGAACCTCGGGCCGGTTGATCGTGATCTTCGCGATCCCGGCGTCCTCGCCGGTCGAGAGCTCGTAGCGGATGTCCGCATACTCGCCGGCGGACTGCCAGGCCAGCGGCGGGCGGCTCTCGGGACCGGGCACGTTCACGCGGCACCTGAGACTACCGTTCGGGGCATGGAGCACTGGCTCTCCCGCGCCGCCGCGATGCATCCCGACCGCGTGGCCCTGGTCAGCGCCCCGCGCCGCGGGTTCACCTATGTGGAGCTGGAGCGGCGGGCGCTGGGCGTTGGGAGGGCGCTGCTCGCGCAGGGCGTGTCGCCGGGCGAGCACGTCGCACTCGCGCTCGGCGCGGGGGAGGAGCTCGTGGCGGCCGTGCACGGGTGCATGCTGGCCGGTGCCGTGGCGATTCCGGTCGACCTTCGGCTGAGCCCGGCCGAACGTGCGCGACGGACCGGCGGAGCGCGAGTGGTGCTCGATCGGCCGCTGCCCGACACGGCGGCCGGACGCTCGGACGTGGCGGCGCTCCCGGAGCAGGCGCAGCTACCTGATCTCACCCCGCTCGTCCTCGACCAGATCGCGGTCGTGGTTCACACCTCCGGCACCACCGCCGCGCCGCGCCCGGTGGGCCTGACGTTCGGCAACTGGCTGGCCAGTGCGCTCGGCTCGGCGGTCGCGCTCGGCCTGGACCCGGCCGAGCGCTGGCTCTGCCCGATGCCGCTCGTGCACGTCGGGGGACTCGCGACGGCGATCCGCAGCGCGATCTACGCCACCACGGTGGTGCTCCACGACCGCTTCGACACCGAAGCGGTGCTCGGGGCGCTGATGGAGCCGGGGCAGCGGATCACGCTGGTCTCGCTGGTGCCGACGATGCTCTCGCGGCTGCTCGAGGCGGGCCTGCGCGATCCGCCGACGCTGCGCTGGGCGCTGCTCGGGGGGGGGCCGATCGCGCCCGCGCTGCTACGCCGGGCCCGTGATGCGGGCGTGCCCGTCGCGCCGAGCTACGGCATGAGCGAGGGCTGCTCGCAGATCGCGACCCACGGATGGCCGCTGCCGGGGGTGGAGGTGCGGGTCGCGGGGGCGCCGAGGGCGAGCTCCGGCGAGCCCTCGGTCGGAGAGCTGCTGGTGCGGGGTCCGACGATCGCCCCGGGAGCCCTCGGGTCCGACGGCTGGCTTCACACCGGCGATCTCGGGGCGCTCGACGCCCGCGGACGGCTGACGATCGCCGGCCGAATGACCGACACGATCATCAGCGGCGGAGAGAACGTGACGCCGGCCGAGGTGGAGGCGGTGCTGCTCGAGCATCCGGCGGTGGACGACGCGGGGGTGTTCGGACGCGCCGACGCGGAGTGGGGGGAGATGGTCGTGGCCAGCGTGGTGCTGCGTGAGGGCGCCGTCGTGGGCCGCGAGGAGCTGCGCTCGCACTGCGCGGCCCGCCTGGCGCGGTTCAAGGTCCCCAAGGCGGTGCTGTTCGCCGACCGCCTGCCCCGGAGCCACACGGGCAAGCTGCTGCGGCGCGAGCTGGGCCGATGACGCTGATCTACCGCCGTATGATCGCGGGCATGTCCTGCGAAGCGGATACCCAACGTGCCGAGCTGCGCGAGGGATGGGAGCGCTCGGCGGCCGGCTGGAGTGCCGGCGCCGATCGCATCCGCGACAGCGGGATGCCCGTGTCGAACTGGATGATCGAGCACCTGGGGCTGGTGCCGGGCCAGCGCCTGCTCGAGCTCGCGGCCGGGCCCGGCGACACCGGTTTTCTCGCCGCCGAGCTGATCAAGGCGGCCGCACCGACGCCGACATCGACGCTGCCACCGACGCCCGCCTCGGACGCGGAGGACCGGGGGGGCGGACCGCGCGAATCCGGCACAGCCGGGGACGGGACTCTGGTGTGCAGCGACGGCGCGGACGCGATGCTCGAGGTCGCCCGCCAGCGTGCGGCGAAGCTCGGAATCGAGAACGTGGAGTTCAAGCGGCTCGAGCTCGAGTGGATCGATCTCCCGACCGCGAGCGTCGACGCGATCCTATGTCGTTGGGGCTTCATGCTCACGGTCGACCCCGGCACCGCTCTGGGCGAGGCCCGCCGGGTGCTGCGACCCGGTGGCCGGCTCGCGCTGGCGGTCTGGGATCGATCGGTGCACAACCTCTGGGCGACCATCCCCGGGCAGGCGCTGGTCAACCTGGGGCTCGGCGAGCCGCGGGATCCGACCGGGCCGGGAATGTTCGCGCTCGCGGCGCCGGGACGCCTGGAGGAGCTCCTTCAGAGTGCGGGCTTCGTCGAGTCACTGGTGGAGACGGTCGAGGTCGGACGACGGCACCCGAACCTCGACGACTACCTCGAGGAGACGCTCGACCTTTCCCGGCTGTTCTCCGAGGCCTTCAAGGGGCTATCGGAGAGCCAGCGCGCACAGGTGCGAAGCGAGATCGCGTTGCTGGCGGCGCCGTATACCGAGCCGGACGGCTCGCTGCGCCTGCCGGGGCGCTCGTTGGTCGCGCTCGCGGAGGCCTGAGGAACGCGAAGGCGATCGTGATCGCTGCCGCGGCGGGTTGGCGTGCACGCCAACTTGCAGCCTGAATGGGGCATTGCAGCCATTCCCGTAACCGCGCATCTTCGAGACACTGCGCGCCGTGCCCAAGCGAATCATTCTTCCCCTGTCGATCGCGATCATGCTGGCGGTACCGGCCGCCGCCAGCGCCGACTTTGCCCACGTCGTCGGTCCCGGTGAGTCGCTCTCCTCGGCCGCCGCCGCCGACGGACTGAGCATCGCTCAGCTTGCCGCCGCCAACGGCCTGTCGCCCGACGCGCAGCTGGTCACCGGATCGACGCTGAGGATCCCGCCTCAGGCGGCGGACGCCGTGGCGACCGGGACCGCGGTGTCCACCACGACCGACGCGAGCGCCGGGGAGACGGAGGACGGTGACGCTGACGGGGACGGCTCGGGACCAGTGGGCGTGGCCACGCCCACTGACGCCAGCGGGGCCCCAACCACCCTCGGCTCCTACATCGTCCAGCCCGGCGACACCCTGTCGACGATCGCCGCTCGGGCCGGCAGCAGCGTGGCCGCGCTGGCCGGCGCCAACGGAATCGACCCGAACGCGCCGCTGCTCGCAGGCGCCGTGCTGAGGCTCTCCGGCGCCCGGGCCAGCGGCGCCGCCGGCGCAGCGTCAGCCGAGAGTCAGCCGGTGGGAGTGGCGGCCCAAGGCTCCAGTGGCGGCGGTCCCTACCCGACTGCCGAGCACGTGACAGCCTCGCAGATCGCTCAGGTCGCCTCCGCCAGCGGGGTCCCGCCGTCCCTCGCCGAGGCGATCGGTTGGCAGGAGAGCGGGTTCAACAATGATCTGGTCTCGAGCGCGGATGCCCGCGGCGTCATGCAGATCCTGCCCGGGACGTGGAATTGGATTGGTCAGAGCCTGGCCGGACCGACTCCCCTCGGGCCGGCGTCGGCGCTCGACAACGTCCGTGGCGGTGCGCTCCTGCTGCACTCGCTGCTGTCCTCCACCGGCGGCGATCGGGCCCTGGCAGCCGCTGGGTACTACCAGGGCCTGTCTTCGGTCCAGAAGTACGGGATGTTTCCGTCCACGCAGAAGTACGTCGGGAGCGTGCTCGCGCTGGCGCGGCAATTCGGGGGAGGCTAGGCTCAGACCGGGAAACGTGGCGGTCGCCTGGCCCTTGGCCCCACGCCGGGCGGTCTGGGGTGGCGGCGGGCCGGTTGGCCCACGCCGGGGGCCTGAGCGGCGGCGGGCATGTAGCCTGCTGACCATGATCTACGACGACGACGTTGACCTCCACAAGCTCGACGGCAAGACCGTCGCGATCATCGGCTACGGATCCCAGGGTCACGCTCACGCGCTGAACCTGAAGGACTCGGGCGTGTCGGTGGTCGTCGGATTGCGGTCCTCATCCGCCAGCATCGAGAAGGCGCGCGCGCACGACCTGCGCGTGCTCGAGCCCGCAGACGCGGCGAGTGAGGGTGACGTGGTGATGATCCTCGCGCCCGACGAGCTGCACGGCCAGGTGTGGGACGGTGGCGTGGGGGACGGGATCGCGGCCGGGAACCTGGTGCTGTTCGGGCACGGCTTCTCGATCCACTACGAGCAGGTGGTGCCGCCACCGGATGTGGACGTTGCGCTGGTCGCGCCGAAGGGGCCGGGCCACCTCGTTCGGCGCCAGTTCCTGGAGGGCTCCGGCGTTCCGGCGCTCGTGGCGGTGCACCAGGACGCCAGTGGTGACGCGCTCGCGCTCGCGCTCGCCTATGCCAAGGGGATCGGCGCCACCCGCGGTGGGGTGATCGAAACGACGTTCAAGGACGAGACGGAAACCGACCTGTTCGGTGAGCAGGCGGTGCTCTGCGGCGGCGTGACCGAGCTCGTCCGGGCCGGCTACGAGACGCTCGTCGACGCGGGATACGACCCGCGGCTGGCTTACTTCGAGTGCATGCACGAGCTCAAGCTGATCGTCGACCTGATGTACGAGAAGGGGATCGCCGGGATGCGCTACTCGATCTCGAACACCGCCGAGTACGGAGACCTGACCCGCGGCAAGCGCGTGATCGGCCCGGAGTCCCGGGCCGCGATGAAGCAGGTGCTGTCAGAGATCCAATCCGGCGCCTTCGCGCGCGAGTGGATCGCCGAGAACCGCGCCGGCCAGGAGAGCTTCAAGCGCATGCGCGAGGAGCAGCTGGGTCACCAGGTCGAGGTCGTCGGCAAGGAGCTGCGCTCCCAGATGGACTGGATCGACACCGAGTTTCAGGAGTAGACCGCCTCGCGCCGTGTTGGCGGTTCGACACGCCGGGCGAGGAGGCAGCAGCCGGTCGCAAGGCCCAGAAACGGGGGTCACAGCACGACCCCCCGGTACTTTCACGACGTGTGTGCTCTGAGCCCCGCCTGGCGGGGGTGTGAGCACAACCCCTCTCTGGAGGCCCGACGGTTGTGCTGTAGCCCCCGTTCTCGGCTACGGGCGGGACGTCGACCAGAATGAGTCACAGTCCGGTTACACGTGCGCCACATCTCTGGGCGACTCCTCGGGGAGACTGGCCTCTCCAGAACCCCTTTGAGGAGAGACATGCGACCGAAGCTGTTGCTCGGAGCCGGATTGGCGATCTGCGCCGTAGCGGCTCCATCCCTGGCCCTGGCCAATCAACCGAGCAGTCATCACGGACGCCACGGAGGGCGCGGCAAGGCGGCGGGGCACGTGCTGCTGATCAGCGTCGACGGGCTGCACGCATCGGACCTGCGCAAGTGGATCGCCGCCAACCCCAGCTCCGCCCTGGCGCAGCTGTCGACTCGGGGCACGACCTACAACGATGCCGTGACCTCGCTGCCATCGGACTCGTCCCCGGGAATGACCGCCCTGGCCACCGGCGGAACGCCGAAGACGACCGGCATCTATTACGACGATTCGTATGACCGCACGCTGTATGCGCCGCAGAACAAGACCTGCTCGGGCCCGGCGGGCATCGAGACGTTCTATGCCGAGCCGGTCGACTACGACCAGACGAAGCTCAATGGCGGCGTCAGCGCCCACAACGGGGCCTCGGTCGATCCCAACAACGTGCCGCGGCGCTCCACCGCGGGCGGCTGCGTGCCGGTGCTCCCGAACCAGTTCCTGCGCGTGAACACGATCTTCGACGTGATCCACGACGCGGGGCTGCGGACAGCCTGGTCGGACAAGCATCCCTCCTACCAGATGCTGAACGGTCCCCAGCCGAACGCGATCGACGACCTGTACACGCCGGAGATCAACTCGATCGCCGACCCGTCGATCCCGGGACCCGCCGGAGGCGACTGGACGAGCAGCGAGCCGCGGGTGATCGCCTACGACACCTTCAAGGTCAACGCGGTCGTCGACGAGATCAACGGCAGGTCGTCCTACTGCGTCGACGAGCCGGCGAAGTGCTCCTCGCCCGGAACCCCCGCGATTATGGGGATGAACTTCCAGGCCGTCAGCGTCGGCCAGAAGCTGCCGGACCCGGGCTCGCCCGTCTCGCCCGTGGACGGCCTGCCGTACATCGGCGGGGAGGCGCCCCCCGGCTCTGGCCATCCTTTCAACCTCAACCTGCAGACCGGCATGCAGTTCGTCGACGACTCGCTGCGCCAGATGGTGCAGGCGCTCCAGAGCCGGGGGCTCCAGGGCTCCACGGAGATCATCATCACGGCCAAGCACGGGCAATCGCCGGTCAATCCGAACCAACTCACGCGAGCCAATCCGGACGACTTCAACGCGCTCGTCAAGAGCTCGACCGGGGCCCAGTTCCCCGACCCGACCACCGGTCTGAACCAGCAGGCGTCGACGACGACCGACGACGTCGGGATCGTCTGGCTCTCGACGCCGTTCCAGAGCAAGACCCCGAGCCTGCTGGCAGCGTTCGAGACGCCGGCCAGTTACCACAAGTTCGACATCAGGACGATCATCTCGGGTGATCGCCTGAAGCGCGAGTTCGGCGATCCGGCGACCGACCCGCGGACCCCCGACGCGATCGTCCTACCCCACGAGGGCGGGTTGTACTCCCTCAGCAAGAAGAAGGTCGCCGAGCACGGCGGCGGATCACACGACGACCGCAACGTCGCGCTGCTGGTCGTGGACCCGCAGGACGGCAATGGCGACCGTTCGGATGACGCCCCCGTCGCGACCACTCAGGTGGCCCCGACCATCCTGCAGTACCTACACCTCGACCCAGAGGCGCTGGATGCCGTTCGGACAGAGGGCGTACGGGCACTCCCCCGCCTCCAGCCAGGGGGCCGCGGATAGGCCGGGATCACTCCCACGGCCTTTGGCTGACGGTCCCGCCTACGGTGCGGGACCGTCAGTTGCCGCGCCTGTACACTCGGACGCGGCCGTCGTGACTGGCGCGAGAAGGTGGGCGTAGACCACCGGGAAGCGATGGCCTCGCAGACGCCGCGCGCCTGGGCATGTAGATCCCGCTAGCTTCGAGGAGTCCGCATGACCCAGACCTCCGCCCGCACGGCCCAGACCACCACGGCGCTGCTGATCCCCGACGAGCTCAAGCCCGCCGACGGGCGCTTTGGCTCTGGACCCTCCCGCGTGCGCCCGGCCCAGCTGGAGCACCTGGTCGCGACGGGCACGTCGCTGATCGGCACCTCGCATCGTCAGCGCCCCGTCAAGCAGCTGGTGGCGCACGTGCGCAGCTCCCTGCGGGAGCTGTTCGCGCTCCCGGACGGCTACGAGGTCGGGCTGGGCAACGGCGGCACGACGGCGTTCTGGGATGCGGCGACGTGCAGCCTGGTGCGCCGCCGGGCGCTGCACCTCGCCTACGGCGAGTTCTCCTCCAAGTTCGCCGCCTGCACTCAGCGCGCCCCGTTCCTCGAGGACCCGATCGTCATCGCGGCCGATGCCGGCGACGCGCCCGAGCCGACCTCCGACCCCGATGTCGACGTCCTCGCCTGGGCGCACAACGAGACCTCGACCGGGGTGATGGTGCCGGTGAGGCGACCGGCGGACTCCGCGGGCGCGCTCGTACTGATCGACGCGACCTCCGGCGCGGGCGGTCTGCCGGTCGACGTCGGCCAGGCCGACGCGTACTACTTCGCGCCGCAGAAGGGCTTCGCCTCCGACGGCGGATTGTGGGTGGCGCTGCTCAGCCCGGCGGCGCTGGGGCGGATCGAGGAGGTCGCGTCCGACCGGCCCTCGATCGGTCCGGCGCGCTGGATCCCGGACTTCCTGTCGCTGAAGACCGCGCTCGAGAACTCGGTCAAGGACCAGACGTACAACACCCCCGCGATCGCCACCCTGTTCCTGCTCGCCGACCAGCTCGACTGGATGCTCGAGCAGGGCGGGCTGAAGGCGATGGTGGCCCGAACCACTGGGTCCTCGACCCACCTCTACCGCTGGGCCGAGCACCACCCGCACGCCAGCCCGTTCGTGTCCGATCCGGCCAAGCGCTCCCTCGTCGTCGGGACGATCGACTTCGACGAGCACGTGGACGCCGTGGCGCTGGCGGCGACCCTGCGCGCGAACGGGATCGTCGACGTCGAGCCCTACCGCAAGCTGGGGGCAAACCAGCTGCGGATCGCGATGTTCCCGGCCACCGACCCGGAGGACGTGAAGGCGCTAACCGGGTGCATCGATTGGGTGCTCGAGCGGTCACGCTGAGCACCGCCGTGGCGATCGGCGACGCGAAACGGGACTCGGGCGGTTGTCTGGGTACCGATGGTTGTACTATTGCGCTATGACCCCCGTCGTAAAACGCACGATCTCGGTTCCGGCGGATGTGTTCGCCGCTGTGCAAGCCGAGGTTACGGACCGAGAGTCCCTGTCCACGCTCTTCTCGGAAGGTGCTCGGCTGCTCTTACGTCAACGCGCGGGGAGGCGGGCCATCGCCGCCTATGAGTGCGAACACGGCCCGATCAGCCAGAACGCACTGGATGAGGCGGACCGCCGGCTGGACGAGGCTGGACTCGCGTGAGCACGATCGTCTACGACAGTGGGGCGCTCCTCGCGGCCGAAGATGGCGATGAGCGCATGTGGGCAATCCACAAGCGCGTCATGGCCCGTGGCGTCCAACCGGTGGTCCCAGCCACGGTGATCGCCGAGGTCTGGCGAGGCGGCGCAAGGCAGCACCGGTTGGGACAGTTCGTCCAGAGCTGCGACGTGGAAAGGTTCAGCGACCAGTCCGCAAGAGCAGCCGGGGTCTTGCTGAGCGCCGCGCCCCACGGCGTGGTCGACGCGAGCGTCGTCGAATGCGCACTGCGCCGAGGCAGTCCCTGCGTCACCGGCAACCGTAGCCACCTCGTCGATCTCGCCGGTGCCCGGCGAATCAACATCATCGACATCTGAGCGCCATGCCTCTGGCCCCTTCCAGTCCCCGCCCCCGCGTGCTGGTGGCTGAGAAGATCGGCGAATCGGGGACCCGGCTGCTGCGCGAGCACTTCGACGTCGACCTCGGCGTCGACTGGACTCGGGGGGAGCTGGTGGAGCGGATCGGCGACTACGACGGCATCCTGGTGCGCTCGGCGACCAAGCTCGATGCGCAGCTGCTCGCCCGGGCGGCCCGTCTGCGCGCCGTCGGCCGAGCGGGGGTGGGGGTGGACAACGTCGACGTGGCGGCGGCGACCAAGCGCGGGATCGTGGTCGCCAACGCGCCCCAGTCCAACGTGATCACCGCGGCCGAGCACACGATGGCGCTGCTGCTCGCACTCGCGCGCAACATTCCCCAGGCCCACGCCTCGCTGATCGGCGGGGCCTGGGAGCGCGCCCGGTTCTCCGGTGTCGAGCTGTACGAGAAGACGCTAGGGATCCTCGGCTTCGGGCGCATCGGTCAGCTCGTCGCCACCCGGGCGCGAGGGTTCGGGATGCGGGTGATCGCCTATGACCCGTTCGTGGGGGCCGAGTGCTACCGGGAGCTGGGCGTCGAGTCGGCGCGCACCTCCGACGACGTCTACGCGGTGGCCGACTTCCTCACGCTCCATCTGCCCAGCACGTCCGAGACCGAGGGTTGGCTCGATGCGGAGGCGCTGGCGAAGTGCAAGCACGGGGTGCGGGTGCTGAACGTGGCCCGCGGGCCGCTGATCGTCGACGCGGACCTGAGGGCGGCGCTCGACTCGGGCCAGGTCGGCGGCGCGGCGCTCGACGTGTTCCGCTCCGAGCCGCTGACCGAGCACCCGCTGCTGCACTACCCGAACGTGATCGTGACCCCGCACCTGGGCGCCTCCACGGCCGAGGCCACCGACCGCGCCGGCTACCAGGCCGCCGAGCAGGTGGTGGCCGCGCTCACCGGCGGCGTGGTCACGAGCGCGGTCAACGTTCCTGCCATCCCCGCCGAGGACATGGAGGTGCTGGGGCCGTTCCTGCCGCTGTGCCGATCGCTGGGGCGGATCGTGGTGGCGCTGGCCGAGGGGTCCTCGATCGACCGCGTCCAGACGGAGCTGCTGGGCCGGATCGCCGAGCGCGACACCCGGCTGCTGTCCATCGAGGTGCTGATGGGGGTGCTCCAGGGCCACACCGAGCAGGAGGTCAACGGCGTCAACGCCCCGGCGATCGCCGAGGAGCGCGGGATCGAGATCGCCGAGACCAAGCGCAGCGGGGCCCGGGACTACAACGATCTGGTCCGGGTGACCTTGACCGGGCGCGGGGACAGCATCGGCGTCGTCGGCACGCTGATCGGACGGCGCAACCGCCCGCACCTGCTCGAGGCGTGGGGTCAGCGCTTCGACGTGCAGCTCGAGCAGCAGCTCACGCTGCTGCGCTACCGGGATGTGCCCGGGATGCTGGGTCGCGTGGGCACCGTCTTCGGCCGCCACGGCGTCAACATCGTCTCGGCCGCCGTCGGCCGTCAGCCCGACCAGCGCGATGCCGGCGAGGACGGTGGTCCGCTGGCAGCGATGGCGATCACCACCGACGTCGCCGTCCCGCGCGAGGTGCTGGAGGAGATCGTCGCCTCGGAGGGCTTCGAGGGCGGCCACACCGTGACGCTGTGACTACGACCACCCAGCCACGCGGGCTGGGTGGTCGCCGGTGTGCTGATACCTAGATCCCGAGCTCCTCGGAAGCCATCTGGGCGCCCTTGACCCGGTTGGCGATCTTCTGGAACGCGATGTCGCGGGCCGCGTCCGGAGATCCGTGCTTGGGCTTCATGTCGATGCTGAACGGTGCGAAGCCGCAGTCGTCAGTGGCCCCGAGGCGCTCCTTGGGGATGTGCTTGGCGGCGGCGAGCAGGGCGTCCCTGATCTCCTCGGGTGTCTCGACCGTCGGATTCAGCCCGTTGACCACGCCGATGAAGCAGACCTGCGCGACCCCGTTGGCGTCCTCACGGCTGTTCTCGCCGCAGAGCTTGTAGACCTTCTCCTTGTCCTGCTCGCTCGCGCACTGGATCAGGAAGTAGCCCGCGTTCATCTCGAACATGTGGTTGAGCAGCTTCTCGTAGGGAACCTCGGCGCTGTGGACCGAGTCGGTGTCGCCGCCCGGGCAGGTGTGGATGCCGATGTTCTTGCGCTCCTGCGCGGAGAAGCGGTCGAACAGGCGGTTGTTGAGGTCGATGAAGTCCTGGAGCATGTTCTTGCCCGTCCAGGGGTTGCGCGAGTCGTTCTTGTTCGCCAGTCGGCCCTCGGTGAAGTCGACCGACACGCGCACCGCGCCGGCGTCGAAGCACTGACGGATGTCCTTCTCGGCCTCGTCGATGCAGTCGTTCAGGAACTCCTCGCGGGAGTAGCCCTCGATCTCTCCCTCGAGCGGGTAGAGCAGCATCATCATCGAGGGGGAGATGACCGCCTGCTTGACGGGCTTGGTGGCGATCGCCTTGTTCTTCTTGACGAACTCGGAGGCGTAGGTCTTGTACCGGAAGGGACCGCTGGTCAGCCGCGGCAGCTGACGGTGGTGGCCGTCGTCGAAGATGGCGAAGTACTGGCCGTCGCCGGCGAGGTGGTCGGCGATCCCGGTGCCGGCGAGGGTGTCGGCGAGGTTGTAGGTCGCGAAGCTCGACTCGCGCTGCTCACCGTCGGTGACGCACCACTGGCCCGTCTTCTCCATCCGCTCGATCGAGTCCTTGGCGGCCGCGTCCTGCAGCTCGGCCAGCTGCTCACGGGTGATCTTGCCTTCGTCGTACTCCGCGATCGCGATCTGCAGCTTCTCCGGCCGCGGAAGTGATCCGACGTTCTCGGTGGGGATCGGCATATGCTCTCCTCGATAGGAAATTGGGGTGCTGGCGATGGATCAGACTGAGCGGCGTGGGATCAGGCGTCGCTGCTGATTCGTGGGCAAATCAGACTGACCGATCTCCCTCTGAGCTGACCTTACTACGATTCCGTCGGCGCGGAATCGCGGATTCAAGCTACCGCGTCGGTCTGGATCGGGGTATCGTCTGAGGTCGGGGCATCGTCCAAGCCGCGTGGCTAGATCAAGCACCCACGCAGATCAGAAAGCGAGGCCCTGTGATGGCCACGACACCTAGGGAATACCTGTTCACGTCGGAATCGGTCACGGAGGGGCATCCGGACAAGCTCGCCGACCAGATCTCCGACGGAGTGCTCGATGCGGTGATGGGCCAGGATCCCCACGGGCGCGTCGCCTGCGAGACGCTCGTGAGCACGGGGCTGGTGGTGATCTCGGGCGAGATCTCCACCCAGGCCGTGTTCGATGTGCGCGAGATCGCCCGGGAGACGATCCGCGGAGTTGGCTACGTGGACGCCGACCTCGGCTTCAGCGCCGACTCATGCGCCGTCCTCAACGCGGTGAACAAGCAGTCCGCGGATATCGCTCAGGGCGTGGATCAGGCCTACGAGTCCCGGAGCGATACCTCCGGCGAGGACGAGCTCGACATCGCGGGGGCCGGCGACCAGGGGATGATGTTCGGCTACGCGACGCGCGACACCCCCGAGTTGATGCCGCTCCCGATCGCGCTGGCCCACCGGCTGGCCAAGCGCTTGGCCGAGGTGCGCAAGGACGGCTCGCTGCCCTACCTGCGGCCGGACGGAAAGACGCAGGTGACGGTGCGCTACCGCGGCGGACGACCGGTCGGGGTCGAGAAGCTGCTGATCTCCACCCAGCACCAGGCGGGCGTGGAGCCGCAGATCCCCGACGACCTCTGGGAGCACGTCGTGACGCCCAGCCTGTCCAAGGACCTCTACGACGAGAAGGCGCTGCGCGCGAACTTCCTCGTCAACCCGACCGGACGCTTCGTGATCGGCGGCCCGGTCGGCGCCTGCGGGCTGACGGGTCGCCAGATCATCGTCGGCACCTACGGCGGGATGGCGCGGCACGGTGGCGGGGCGTTCAGCGGCAAGGACCCCTCGAAGGTCGATCGGTCGGCCGCCTACGCCGCCCGATGGGTGGCCAAGAACGTCGTCGCCGCCGGACTGGCGTACCGCTGCGAGGTGCAGGTGGCCTACGCGATCGGGGTCGCGCACCCGCTGTCGGTGATGGTCGAGACGTTCGGCACCGAGGTGATCGACCACGCGCAGATCGAGCGGCTGGTCAGCGAGCACTTCGATCTGCGCCCCGGCGCGTTCCGGGAGGAGCTGGCGCTTCACCGTCCGATCTACCAGAAGACCGCCGCCTACGGCCATTTCGGCCGCGAGGACGAGGACTTCACCTGGGAGCGGACCGACAAGGCTGACGCATTGCGCGAAGCGGCGGGACTCGGTGAGCGCGAGGACGAACCGGCGACCGCGGGGATGAGAGCATGAGCATCACGGTCGTCGGCTCGATCGCCTTCGACGCCGTGGAGACGCCGTTCGGGCAGCGCGAGCGGATGCTCGGAGGCGCGGCCACCCACTTCGCGCTCGCCGCTTCGTTCTTCGACGAGGTCCGGATCGTCGGTCCGGTGGGCGACGATTTCGGCGAGGACGAGATGGCCGCGCTGGCCACCCGGGGCTCGGTCACCGACGACGTCGAGCGCGTCGCCGGCGGCCGAACGTTCTTCTGGCGGGGCAAGTACGGCTGGGATCTGGGCACGCGTGAGACCCTCGATACGCAGCTGAACGTGTTCGAGCACTTCGAACCCAAGCTCTCGTCCGCCTCCCGTGAGTCCGACGTGCTGTTCCTAGCCAACATCCAGCCCACGCTCCAGCTCCAGGTCGCAGACCAGTGCACCGAGGCCCGGTTCGTCGCGCTGGACTCGATGAACCTGTGGATCGACATCGCCCGCGACGCGCTGCTGGAGGCGATCTCACGCGTGGACTGCGTGATCCTCAACGACGCCGAGCTGCGTCAGCTCACCGGGAAGCCCAACCTCGTCAGCGCCGCGCGGGAGGTGCTCGGCTGGGGGCCGTCGGTCGTGGTCGCCAAGCAGGGAGAGTACGGCGCCGTGGTGATCACGCAGGACGTGTTCTTCGCCCTGCCCGCATATCCCCTGGAGACCGTGATCGACCCCACCGGCGCCGGGGACACCTTCGCCGGGGGGTTCGTCGGCTACGTCGCCAGCCACCTCGAGGAGTCGTTGTCGAGCGAGACGCTCGCCAACGCGATGGCCTACGGAACCGCCCTGGCCTCGTTCAACGTCGAGCAGTTCGGCACCGAGGGCCTGCGGAACCTCGAGGCTGACGCCGTGCAGGCTCGGGTCCAGGACCTGGCCCGGTTCACCCGGTTCGAGCACGTCGAGGCGCAGCTGGCCTGAGTGCGTGGGATGCGTTGGGCGGAGCTCGAGCTTGCGGCCGGGCCGCTGGGAGGCGCTACTCAGACTTAGGAAGTCGTCCAGATCGATCGAGGAGGGCGGTCCGCACATGCAGGAGATACACCCCGCGGCTCGGCTGCTGGTGAGATGTGACGACCGGCCGGGGATCGTGGCGGCGGTGGCCGGGTTCCTTCGTGATGCCGGCGCAAACATCACCCATTCGGACCAGCACTCGACCGACCCCAGCGGGGGCGCCTTCCTGATGCGGATGGAGTTCCGCCTGGCCATCTCCACCGAGCAGCGGGCCGCGCTGGAGCGGCGCTTTGACGAGGAGATCGCGCGTCCGTTCGGGATGTGGTGGCGAATCTGGTACGTGGCGCAGCGCAAGCGGGTGGCGGTCCTCGTCTCCCGCGAGGACCACTGCCTGCTCGACCTGCTCTGGCGCTGGCGGCGCGACGAGCTCGAGGCCGAGATCGTCCTGGTCGCATCCAACCACGAGAACCTCCGCGGCGACGTCGACGGGTTCGGGGTCCCCTACCACCACGTTCCGGTCGAGAAGGGGGCGAAGCCGCAGGCCGAAACGCGCCTGCTCAAGCTGCTCTCCGGACACGTGGATGTCGTGGTCCTCGCCCGTTACATGCAGATCCTCTCGGGATCCTTTCTGGACGCGCTCGCGGTGCCGGTGATCAACATCCACCACTCCTTCCTGCCCGCCTTCGCGGGAGCCGGGCCGTACGAGAAGGCCAAGGCGCGCGGCGTGAAGCTGATCGGCGCCACCGCCCACTACGTGACCGAGGAGCTCGACGCCGGCCCGATCATCGAGCAGGACGTGATCCGGGTCACCCACCGGGAGGATCCGATCGGGCTCGCGCGCCTGGGCCGCGACATCGAGCGCATTGTGCTCGCGCGAGCGGTGTCGTGGCACTGCGAGGACCGCGTGCTGGTCCACGGCAACACCACCGTGGTGTTCTAGTACGCCGCCGTTGCGCGGGCGGCGCGCCGGCGGGTTGACGCCCGGCCGGGGCGGCCGCTACCCTGTTCGTACATGACGTTCTGCCTCGACCTTCGACTTCTTCTCCTCCCCCCTCGGGGGGAATAGCGCGCCGGCGGCCGCACGTAGCCGCGACACCAGCACCGAGAAGCAGTCAAGTTCGATCGTTTGAGGAGCGACATGACCAAGCCTGAAGACCCGACCCGAGTACTGATCTTCGACACCACGCTGCGCGACGGCGAGCAGTCGCCCGGGATCTCGCTGAACACGCAGGAGAAGCTCGAGATCGCCCAGCAGCTCGCGCGGCTGGGCGTGGACGTGATCGAGGCGGGCTTTCCCATCACCTCGCCGGGCGACTTCGAGGCTGTGCGGGAGATCGCGCGGACGGTGGAGGGGCCGGTGATCGCCGGTCTGGCCCGGACGCACGTGGGCGACATCGACGCGGCGTGGAACGCGGTCAAGGACGCCGCGCGTCCCCGGATCCACGTCTTCATCTCGACCTCCGACATCCACATCCGCCACCAGCTGAAGACCACGCGGGAGGACGTCAAGGGCCAGGCTCGGGCCGCGGTCGCGCACGCCCGAGACTACCTCTCCGACGTCGAGTTCTCGCCCATGGACGCCACCCGCGCCGACGTGGGGTTCACCGCCGAGGTGTGCCAGATCGCGATCGACGAGGGCGCGAGCACGATCAACATCCCCGACACCGTCGGCTACACGATGCCGCACGAGTTCACCGCCTTCCTGCAGGAGCTCTACCGCTTGGTCCCGGCGCTGCACGACGTGGTGCTGTCGGTCCACTGCCACGACGACCTCGGGCTGGCGGTGGCCAATTCGTTCGCCGGCCTGCGGGCCGGCGCCCGACAGGTCGAGTGCGCGATCAACGGGATCGGCGAGCGCGCGGGCAACGCGTCGCTCGAGGAGATCGTGATGCTGCTGCACACCCGGTTCCCCGACGTGGGGCTGCGCACGGGCGCGAACACCAAGGAGATCGCGCGGACCTCGCGCCTGGTCTCGCGGCTGACCGGATACCAGGTCCAGCCCAACAAGGCGATCGTCGGGCGCAACGCGTTCGCCCACGAGTCGGGCATCCACCAGGACGGCGTCCTCAAGGAGCGCACCACCTACGAGATCATGGACGCCACGACCGTGGGGCTGGAGGCCAACTCGCTCGTTCTCGGCAAGCACTCGGGACGCCATGCGCTCGCGCAGGCGCTGGCGGAGCTCGGCTTCGTCGTCTCGGGCCAGACGCTCAACACCGCGTTCAAGCGTTTCAAGGAGATCGCCGACAAGAAGAAGCACGTCACGGCGATGGATCTCGAGGCGCTGATGACCGACGAGCTGCGCGAGGAGGTGGCGGGCTTCTCGCTGGAGTGGTTCGACGTCGAGGCGTCATCGCGCCGCCCCCCGCACGCGACCGTCGGCGTCCGCACCCCCGACGGGGAGGAGGTCGTGGGCTCGTTCACCGGCGACGGTCCGGTGGACGCGATCTTCCGGGCCATCAACGCCGCGACCGGTCGGGACGCTCGCCTGCGGGAGTTCCGCGTCGCCGCGGTCACCGGCGGCCAGGATGCTCTCGGCGAGACCTTCGTCGTGCTGGAGCTCGGCGCCGCGGCGCCGAGCTCGAACGTGGAGCCGGTGGTGGGCTCCGGTCAGGGCGTCTCGACCGACATCCTCGAGGCGGCCGGCCGGGCCTACGTTCGCGCGCTCTCCAACGCCGTCATGCGCCAGGGTGGGCACCGCTCGCGAAGCGAGTGGTCCGCCGAGGCGGACGCGGCCACGGCGGCAGCGGCCGTTGGCCCGGTGGGCGCTGGCGCACCGGCGGCGAGCGTGGGGGAGCCCTCGGAGGCGCTCAAGGGTCCATAAAGAGATTGGAGCTCGCCTGGCGGTGGGTAGTGCCAGACCGTGGCCCGCGAGGTGATTCCGGATGTCGTCGAGGCGCTGTTTCCCAGGGCGGCCGTGCATGCCTTCGTGGTGCGCGCTGACGTTCCGACGTTGATCGATACCGGCACGCCGGGGGATCTCGGGACGGTCGAGCGGGCGCTCCGACGCCTGGGCCTCGATGTGGGCGACCTCGGTCGGATCATCTTGACCCACGCTCATGCCGACCACGCCGGCAATGCCGCCGTGCTGGCGGGTCGCAGCGGCGCGGAGGTGCACGTATCGCCGGGTAGCGCGCCGTACGTGACCGGCGGCAGCGAGCAGGCCCGGCCACGGGCGGCGACCCTGCTCGGGCATGCCATGGTTCCCTACGTCAAGGTCGCGCTGCCATGGAAGGTCGCGCGGGTGCGAGCGCAGGCGACGCTGGTCGAGGGCGCGATGATTGGGCCGTTTGCAGTCCTCGAGACCCCGGGTCACCAAGCCGGCCACGTTTCGCTGCTCTGGGAACAGCGGGGAGTGTTGTTCACCGGGGACGCCGCTGCGAACCTGACCCGGATCGGCCCGCATCCCGCCGCCGAGGACCCTGCGCAGGCTCGCGAGAGCTTCCGGCGGCTGGGCAGCGAGGACTATGACGTGGCCCTGTTCGGACACGGACGAGCTCTGACCTCGAACGCTGGGAGGCGACTGAGGTCGGCGGCGTAGCCCTCGGGCGGCGTCCCGCGCACCGAGGTGGGCGGGCTAGGCGGGCGGTGAGGCCAGGGAGATGCCCTGGCGGTATCCCGCCGCCAGAACCCTGATGCGGGGCTCGCGATCCATGAAGTTTGCGCCCATGGCGGCGGCGCACTCCGCGTTGGGCGCCACCGTGGTCACGGCGGCGCCGCGACGGCGGAGCACCAGCGCCTCGAGTGACACCGACGATCGGGCCACGCTGCGCACCAAGCCGAGCAGAGTATGGCTCCCGGCGATGCTCGCGGTTGGGTTCAGGCAGAGCACGTGCGTCTCGCTTCCGGCAGGCGCCACGTCGAGGTTCGTCGCGCTCCACAGCCCGCCGTCGACGTACTCGCGCCCGCCGATCTGAACCGGGGCGAACAGCCAAGGAACCGTGCAGGAGGCCTCGACCGCCTCGCCGACCCTCGCCTTCGGTGCCCGCGGGCTGCCGAAAACGGTCCGCCGGCCGTTGCTGCGCTGCACCGCGACGACGCGCAGCCGTCCGTTGAAACGTGCGCCGGACCGCTGCACCTCGTCTCGCAGTCCACCAAGCGTTCCGTGGGGCCGGGGGAGCGCCCGCAGCAGCGCGGCCCGCGCCACCGCGCCACCGGGCGCCGCGATCCCCATCGCCAGCGGAGCGAACGCCGCGCCCGCGCTCAGAGCCAGCGACCCCGCGCGGCGCGCAGCTCCGATTGCCGCGCCCGCCAGCCGGTTGACGGGCCCGGGGACCGCCGGCTCGAGCTCGGCGCCGATCGCCGCGGGTCGCCGCGGGGCGTTGCCGGCGGCGAGGTGGGCCGCGACGATCGCGCCCGCCGAGGTCCCGACGAAGGACTCGCAGTCGCGCAGGTCGAAACCGGCGCCGTCCTCGATCCCGCCCAGCACCCCCATCATCCACGCTTCGCCGAGCACCCCGCCGGCGCCGAGTACGAGCACGTCCGGGCGGGAGGACATGGCGTGAGGCTAGCGCTACGGATCCGTAGCCGGCGGCGGCCGCGCCGCTCGATCGCCCCCCGACGCTCAAACCCGGCGAGCTTCTTTGAGCAGGATCCCGAACAGCCAGTTGCTCGCCGTGGCCCGCTCGGGGCGGAACTTCTCGGCGGCCAACAGCGCCGACGCGAACACCTCGGCGGTCAGGTCCGACGCGTGCTCCGCGCTCCCAGTCCGCCGAGCGCCGCCGCGAGCACCCAGCCGCCGTGACGGCGGTAGAAGACGGCGAAAGCGTCCGTGTCCGACACCCGTCTTCGCGAGCAGCTCAGCGTCCGAGAGCTCGTCGATTCGAGTGATCACGACACCGCTGGCGTATGTGATAGCATACGTTTGTATGAGCACTCTGGTCGATCCGCTGGCTTCCCCGGAGGCCCTCGGTGCTCGCGTGCGGGCGCTGCGGGACGCGATGGATCTGTCGCTGCGCGACCTCGCGCAGCGCTCAGGGGTCAGCGCGCCGATGCTCTCCCAGGTCGAGCGCGGCGAGACCAGCCCGACGTTGCAGGTGGCGAGGAGGATCGCCGGCGGACTCGAGCTGCGCCTGTCGCAGCTGCTGCGGCTCGACGAGGATGGCGCGGTCACCGTGGTGCGGGTCTCTGAGCGCCGCAAGGGGCCCAGCGGTGCCCGCGGGCACCGCTACGAGGTCCTGTCGCCTCCGCTCCCCGGCCAGCGGGCCGAGCTCTCGCGTCACACGCTCGCCCCCGGCGCGCTCACCGGCGGCTCGGGCGACCCGCCGATGCACGAGCCCGGCAGCCGAGAGACGGCGCTGGTCGAATCGGGGACCGTGGTACTGAGCTGCGACGGACAGTTCATCGAGCTTTCCCAGGGGGACTGCGTGACCTTCGACGCCGATCTTCCCCACCACTTCGAGAATCCCGGACCTGAGGAGGCCGTGCTGCTCGCCGTCCTCAGCGCCGGCCTACGTAGGAGCTGACACCGATGCCAAAGACGCTGTTGGACAAGATCTGGGAGGCCCACGAAGTTGCACCCGGGCTGCTCTACATCGACCTCCACCTCGTTCACGAGGTGACCAGTCCGCAGGCCTTCGACGGCCTGCGGCTCGCCGGCCGGACCGTGCGCCGGCCCGACCGCACCGTCGCCACCGCCGA
The DNA here is from genome assembly GCA_050999075.1 of Solirubrobacteraceae bacterium. Lineage (GTDB taxonomy): Bacteria > Actinomycetota > Thermoleophilia > Solirubrobacterales > Solirubrobacteraceae > Palsa-465. The sequence continues at coordinate 8,011 of JBPCPO010000071.1, read as the reverse complement.
CCACAACGTGCCCACCGACGGTACCCCCGTGGCGGCGCGAATCCGAGATTCGCTCTCGCGCGTTCAGGTGCAGACACTCGAGCGCAACTGCGCCGAGTTCGGGATCCCGATCTACTCGCTGGGCTCCGAGCATCAGGGCATCGTGCACGTCATCGGCCCTGAGCTGGGGGTCACCCAGCCCGGGATGACGATCGTCTGCGGGGACTCCCACACCGCCACCCACGGCGCGTTCGGCGCGATCGCGTTCGGGATCGGGACCAGTGAGGTCGAGCATGTGCTGGCCACCCAGTGCCTGATGCAATCGAAGCCGCGTTCGATGCGGATCCGCTACGAGGGCTCGCTCGGGTTCGGGGTCACGGCCAAGGACCTGATCCTGGCGACGATCGGCCAGATCGGCGTCGCCGGCGCCACTGGGCACGCCGTCGAGTACGCCGGAGCTGCGATCGAGGCGCTGTCGATGGAGGGCCGGATGACGGTCTGCAACATGACGATCGAAGCCGGCGGACGAGCCGGCACGATCGCCCCTGACGAGACCACGTTCGAGTGGATGATGGGGCGTCCGGGAGCACCGCCCGAAGTGCCCGAGCAGTGGCGCTCGCTGAACACCGATCCGGATGCATCGTTTGACCGAGAGGTGGTGCTCGACGCGAATGCCATCAGCCCGATGGTCACCTGGGGCACGACGCCGGGAATGGTCGTGGGGGTCACCGACGCGGTTCCCGAGCCGACCTCCGAGCAGGACGACCGCGCGCTGGAGTACATGGGCCTGCAGCCCGGCATCCCGATCGGCGAGCTGAAGCTCGACCGGGTGTTCATCGGCTCCTGCACGAACTCCCGGATCGGCGATCTGCGCGCGGCGGCGTCGGTGATCGACGGCCGCCGGGTGGCCGACAGCGTCTACGCGATGGTCGTCCCGGGCTCCCAGCAGGTCAAGGCGCAGGCGGAGCGGGAGGGCCTGGACGAGATCTTCAGGCGGGCCGGGTTCGACTGGCGCGACGCGGGATGCTCGATGTGCCTGGGCATGAACCCGGACGTCGCCGAGCCGGGTGAGCGCGTCGCCTCGACCTCGAACCGCAACTTCGAGGGCCGGCAGGGCCGTGGAGCACGCTCGCACCTCGTCTCGCCGCAGATGGCGGCCGCGGCCGCGATCGAGGGAAGGTTCGTCGACATCCGCAACTGGGAGGGCGAGCGAAGCGAGCCCGGTGAAGCGAGGGGTGAGGTGACCACATGAGGGCGATCGAAACCATCACCGGTCAGGTCTCGGTGCTGAACCGCGACGACGTCGACACCGACCAGATCATCCCCAAGCAGTTCCTCAAGCGCGTGGAGCGCACCGGCTTCGGCGAGTTCCTGTTCTTCGACTGGGCCAAGCAGCCCGGATGGGATCTGCCGGCCAACCCGATCCTGGTGGCGGGGCGCAACTTCGGCTGTGGCTCGAGCCGCGAGCATGCGCCATGGGCGCTGGAGGACTACGGCTTCCGGGCGATCATCTCGCCGAGCTTCGCCGACATCTTCCGCTCCAACTGCACCAAGGTCGGACTGCTGCCGGTCGAGCTCGCAGCCGAGGAGTGCGCGGCGGTAGCACAGTCAGAAACCGCCCAGGTCGATCTCGCCGCCCAGGAGGTCCGCTGGCCGGGCGGCTCCGCGCACTTCGAGATCGATCCCGAGCTCAAGCACCGCCTCCTGAACGGCCTCGACGACATCGCGCTGACGCTTGGCGCAGGGGAGGCGATCGACACCTACGAGCGCGACCGTGAGCGGTCCGGGCCCGTGACCACGGCGCTGTGAGCGGGCATCGTGGCGCTGCGGTAGGCGAGCCGGGTGGCGCGGCGGCCGTGAGCGCCCGGGAGCCGGGTCGCGCCGCGGCGGTCTTCTCCGAGCACGCGAGCGAATACGACGCGCAGCGACGCCGACTCGTGCCGGAGTTCGACGCGTTCTACAGCGCCGTGACCGATGTGCTGGCGCTGTTGTCGGGACCGGTCGATCGGGTGCTCGACCTCGGAGCCGGCACCGGGCTGCTCAGCGCCTGGGTCGTTGCCGCGCACCCGGGCGCGTCGGTCGAGCTGCTCGACGGCTCGGAGGAGATGCTGCTCGAGGCTCGTCGTCGCCTGGGTTTCGAGGCGAGCGCGATTCACCTCCAGGACCTGCGCGACTCGCTGCCCGATGGTCCTTTCGACGCCGTCGTCTCGGCGCTGGCGATCCATCATCTCGATGACGGGGCCAAGCGCGAGCTGTTTCTCCGGGCGCGTGAGCGTCTGCGCCCCGGCGGGGTGTTCGTCAACGCCGAGCAGGTCGCGGCCTCCTCGCCGTCGCTCGCGGGCGCCTACCAGCAGATGTGGGTCAGGCGGTGCCGTGCGCTCGGGGCCACTGCCGAGGAGCTGTCCGCCGCGCAGCAACGGATGCTCCAGGACGACTGCACCGACACCGAGTCGCAGTTGCGCTGGCTGCGCCAGGCCGGCTTTGATCCGGTGGACTGCGTGTTCAAGTCCTGGCGCTTTGCCGTCCTGGCGGCATGGGTGCCGGAGCCATGAGCAGCGAGGCTTCCCGCCCTGGAGCCATGAGCTCGCGCGACTGGGACGCCGCCACCTACGATCGGGTTTCCGATCCCCAGCTGGGGTGGGCGCTCGAGCAGCTGGCCCGCCTGCCGCTGACCGGCGAGGAGGTCGTGCTCGACGCCGGGTGCGGATCGGGGCGGGTGACGGCCGAGCTGGTCGAGCGGGTGCCGCGGGGACGCGTATACGGCATCGACGCCGCGCCGTCGATGGTCGAGCATGCCCGGCGCGCGCTCGGAGGACGAGCCACCGTGCTGTGCCAGGACCTCGTGGAGCTGTCGCTTCCGGAGCCGGTGGACGCGGTCTTCTCCAATGCGACCTTTCACTGGATTCCCGACCACGACGCGCTGTTTGCGGCCCTGCATCGGTCGATGAAGGATCGCGCCCGACTGGTCGCGCAGTGTGGCGGGCGCGGCAACATCGATCACTTCCGCGACGTCGCCGACGCGGTCGCCCGCGAGCCGCCGTTCGAGCCCCACTTCGCGGACTGGCAGCGACCGTGGAACTACGCGACCGCGTCCGACACCGCCGTCGCGCTCGAACGGGCCGGGTTCACCGAGGTTCACTGTTGGCTGGAGCCCAAAGCCGTGACGCTCGCGCAGCCGCGGGCGTTCGTGCAGTCGGTGTGCCTGGTGCGCCATCTCGACCCACTGCCGGAGGATCTACGCGAACCGTTCGTCGACCGCGTGCTGGCGAAGCTGGATGACTCGCGCACCGCCCAGCCGGACGACTCGGGCGCCGCGCTTTCAGGTGAGGCCGGAGGCCGAGCGCGCGGCTGGCCCGAGGGCGAGGCCGGAAGCCGAGCGGGCGGCTGGCCCGAGGGCGAGGCCGGAAGCCGAGCGGGCGGTAAGCGCGAGGGGGAGCCGCTGACCCTGGACTACGTGCGGCTGAACATGACCGCGGTCAGCTGACGCTGAAGCGTTGTCATCTCAGAGGAGCCTGGGCGTGAAACGGGAACATACGGCACGTTTCACGACCAGTCCCCGGCGCCGCCCCGCAACGCCGCTCCTCCGCCGTCCGCGTCTTCCCGCGGCGCCGTGCCTCGGCCGGGCGCGTCGCCCAGGCCGAACGGCCACCAGTTGCGGTCTCCCAGCAGCACAACGAGCGAGGGGATCAACAGCGTGCGCACGAGAAACGTGTCGAGCAGCACGCCCGCGGCGAGCCCGAGCCCGATCTCGCGCGTCTGGCTGTCGCCGGCTACCGTCAGGACCGCGAAGGTTCCCGCCAGCACGAGCCCGGCGGAGGTGACGGTGCCGCCTGTGAAAGCGATCGCGCGGCGCACCGCGGTGGTCAGATCGGCGCCACGAGCCTCCTCGCGGATTCTCGTCATCACGAGGATGTTGTAGTCCTCGCCCAGCGCCATCAGGAAGATGAACATGAAGAACGGCAGCACGAAGTTCAGCCCGCTGGCGCCGCCGAGCTTGACGAACAGGAGGATGGCCAGGCCGAGGGCGGCGAGATAGGAGAGCCCGACGCTGAGGATCAGGTAGATCGGGGCGACGAGGCTGCGCAGCAGAACCGTCAGCAGGATCGCGATCACCACCAGCACGATCGGGATGATCCGCGTCAGGTCGCTCGTGGAGATGCGGCTCACGTCGTACCCGGCCGCCGCCTCGCCGGCGACTCCGTTCGCGGTGGCTCCCGCCGCCATGGCGGCACGGGCGACAGCGGCTCGGACCGCGGGGATCGCGTTGAGGGCCGCGGTGCTTGACGGGTCGCCAGCCCGCAGCGAGGCGTAGAACTGAAGCGTGTGGCCGTTGGCGCTGACGTATTGCGCGCTCGAGGCGTAGCCGGCATACAGTGGGGCCGGAATCCTGCCCGCCAAAGCCGGGGGCTCGATCGTCGCCAGGCCCTGGGGCGGTCCGAGCACAGCGTGCAGGCGCGCGAGCGTGACGGCGGAGAGCATCCGCCCACCCGGATTCAGCGCGCCCGTCACCGAAGTGAACACCGGCGCACGGACCAGCGCCGCGGTCGCCGTCGAGATCCGGCTCGGCGCGCGCCACACCGAGACGGGCAGCCTCATGACCAGGTTCGTCGGATTTCGGACGCTGACGGGGAAGTGGTCCAGCAGCCGCTGTCCGGCGGCGGAGTCGCTGCCGGTGGGTGGCGCCTGGGTCCCGAAGCCGGATGGGTTGTAGGCCAGCACCGCGAGCGCCAGCGCCACGAACACGGTCAGGCCAACGGCGAGCGTGCGGACGGGGCGGGCCACGACCCGGGCGGCGACGCTTCCCCACGCTCCGCGGTACTCGTGGCCGGGTCGGGGCTTGGAGGGCCACATGACCGCGCGTCCGAAGATCGCCAGCAGCGCCGGCAGCAGCGTCAGCCCGGCCACGAGGATGACCGCGATCCCGATCGCCAGCCCCGGTCCCAGGCCCCGGTAGAGCCCGAACTGGGCGAAGATCACGCTGATCAGGGCGACGATCACCGTCAGGGCCGAGAAGCAGATCGCCTGGCCGACCCGGCTGACCGCGTTGATCACCGCCTCGCGGGGCGCGAGTCCGTTCTCTAATCCCTCGCGGACCCGGAAGGTCAGGAACAGCCCGTAATCCGTGCCCGCTCCGAGGACGATCACGGTCAGGATCAGCTGGGTGAGGTCGGAGACCTCGAGTCCGGCCTTGGCCGCCTCGCCGATCAGCGGGCCGGCGATGACGAGCGACAACGCCGCCGGGGCGAGCGTGAGCAGGGGCGCGAGCACCGCCCGGAAGACGACGATCAGCAGGGCGATGATGAACACGATCGAGAGCTCCGCGGTGAGGCTCTGGTTGTGCTGCTGGCGGGTGTTCTGATCGACCGCGGCGGCGAGCTCGCCGGCGAAGTGGATCCCGAGTCCCGGCGGCCCGCCGGCGCTCCGCACGGCGGCTCGCAGCTGCCCGAACAGCGTTGAGCCGCCCCCCGCCCGCGCGCCGACGCCCTTCAGCTCGACGAGCGCGAGGCGGACCGCGCCGTCCTGCGACGCCCCTCGTCCGCGCACGTCGAGCACGCCGGGCACGCGGGCGACGGCTCGTTGGGCGCGTGAGATCGCCGCCTGGTCGCCGGGGCGCAGCGGCGCCGGCGGCCGTCCCGCGATCAGCAGCGTGCTGGCCGAGTTCTGGCGCTCGAACGGCTTGGCCAGGGCTGCGGCGCGGACAACCGGCGTGCTCGAGGGCAGAAAGGCCGTGTTCTGGCTCTTGGTGGCGCTCGAGAGGGAGGGCAGCAGCGCTGGGATCGCGGCGCCGGCGGCGATCCACACGATCACGACCAGCCAGCGAAACCTGACCACGGCACGGCCGAGCACCGCGAACGGACCGCTCACGTCTTCCCGCGGCCCAGGCGGGGACGACGGTCCGGGCATGGAGGGCTCGCTACTCACCGGGCGCGGAGATGGTAACGAGTGCGTCGCCACCGCCGCGCACGTCCCTACCGCGCAAAGGCACGGCCTCTACCATCACGATCGGGTACGCGAAGCCCGCACCAGCCGGACTCGAGCCAAACGTGAGCGACGAACTTCAACGCCTGGACCGCATTCTGCCTCAACTGGTACGGGTGCTCGACGCGGCGGGCGCGGATCTCCCCGGGTCCACGGAATTGATCTGGCAACGGCTCGACCTGCTCTACAAGTCCATGGGCGCCGACGCCCTGCGGGCCATGCTGCGCCGTCAGGGTATGGAACGGGCCTCGATCAAGGACGCCCTCGAGGTGCTCGACCGTCGGCGAGCGGCGATGTCCTGAGCCACGTGGCCGCCGACCGCTTCGTCGATCGGCCGGACGCTTCGGATTGAGGATCTGATTGGCTCCGGAGCCTCAGTCACCCGTCTGGTACTTGAACGACATGGCCAGGCGCACTCGGAAGCCGGTGACCTGCCCGTTCTCGATCGTGAGGTCCTGCCGGACCACCTCGGCCACCCGCAGGTCGCGGACGCTCTTGGCGGCCGTCTGCACCGCAGTGCGGGCGGCGGCCTCCCATGAATCCGGGCTCACGCCGATCACTTCGGTGACGCGGTAAACGCTGTCAGCCATGTTCTACCTGCCCTTCGGTTGGTTGGATTGAACATCCCCGGGGGCGAGCACCCGCGTCCCCCTCACAGGTTCACCGCCAAGTACTTGGTCTCGAGGTACTCCTCGATCCCCTCCGAGCCGCCCTCACGCCCGAACCCTGAGTGCTTGACCCCGCCGAACGGCGCGGCGGCGTTGGAGACCATGCCCTGGTTGAGGCCGACCATCCCGGTCTGGAGCTGCTCGCACACGCGCAGGGCACGCTTCAGGTCATTGGTGTAGAGGTACGCCACGAGGCCGAACTCGGTGTCGTTGGCGGCGGCGATGGCCTCGTCCTCGTCCGCGAAGCCCTTCACGGGTGCAACCGGTCCGAAGATCTCCTCCTTGAGCAGCCGGGCATCGTCGGAGATCTCGGTGAGGACGGTGGGGTCGTAGAAGTAGCCGGTGCGGTCGCGGGAGTGGCCGCCGACCAAGGTTCGCGCGCCCCTCTCGACCGCGTCGCCGACCAGATCGGCGACCTTGGTGCGCTGTTCCGCGTCGATCAGCGGGCCGACCGCGACACCGTCCTCAGTGCCGCGCCCGACCTTCATCGCTCCCATCTTGTCCGCGAGCAGCTGCGCGAACGGCTCGGCGACCGCCTCGGCGACGTGGAAGCGGTTGGCCGCCGTGCAGGCCTCACCGATATTGCGCATCTTGGCGATCATCGCACCATCGACCGCGGCATCGATGTCGGCGTCCTCGAACACGATGAACGGAGCGTTGCCGCCGAGCTCCATCGACAGCCGCAGCAGGTTCTCCGAGGACTGCTCCATGAGCTTGCGCCCCACCTCGGTCGAGCCGGTGAACGAGAGCTTGCGCAACCGCGGATCGGAGATCAACGGTGCCACCGTCTCGCCCGAGGAAGAGGCGGTGATCAGATTGAGCACCCCGTCGGGCAGCCCGGCCTGCTGCAGGATCTGTGCCAGCATCAACATCGACAGCGGGGTCTGCTGCGCCGGCTTTACGACCATCGTGCAGCCAGCGGCGATCGCGGGGCCGATCTTCCTCGTGCCCATCGCCAGCGGGAAGTTCCACGGCGTGATCATCAGGCACGGTCCGACCGGCTGCTTCATCGTCAGCAACCGACCGTGGCCGTTCGGGTTGACCGCGTAGCGACCCTCGATCCGTACCGCCTGCTCGGAGAACCAGCGCAGGAACTCGGCGCCGTAGGCGATCTCGGCCCTGGACTCCGCGATCGGCTTGCCCATCTCGAGGGTCATCAGCAGCGCCAGCTCGTCGGCGCGCGCGACGATGGCCTCGAACGCGCGGCGCAGGATCTCGCCCCGCTCGCGCGGCGGATGCTGACTCCAGTCCGGGCCGGCCTCGACAGCGGCGTCGAGCGCGGCGCGAGCATCATCGGTGGAGGCGTCGGCGACTTCGCACAGAGCGTCGCCGGTCGCGGGATCCTCGACCGCCAGCGTCCCCTTGGCGCCGTCGCGCCACTGGCC
>JBPCPO010000069.1:0-18818 GCA_050999075.1 Solirubrobacteraceae bacterium | reverse complement strand
TGTGTGCTCTTCACTCTCCCTCGCTCCTCGAGACCGAGCCGGAGGACACCGAGCCCAAGTCCTGGGCGGCGCAGGAGTCTCGCCAGGCGGAGTCTCGCCAGGCGGAGTCTCGCCAGGCGGAGTCTCGCCAGGCGGAGTCTCGCCAGGCGGAGTCTCGCCAGGCGGAGTCTCGCCAGGCGGAGTCTCACCAGGGGGAGCCTCGCGAGGGGGATGGCGAGGAGAATGGCGGCGCGGCGGATGACGGTGGCGGGGAGGGCTCGACCGAGAGCCTCCAGACGATCATGCGGGAGACCAAGATCCAGCCCGTGCTGGAGCAGCTCGACCGCGAGCTGATCGCTCTGGCACCGGTGAAGCAGCGCATCCGTGAGATCGCCGCCCTGCTGGTGATCGAGCGACTGCGCCACGAGGCGGGGCTGAGCTCGGATCGGCCGTCGCTGCACATGAGCTTCACCGGCAATCCCGGGACGGGCAAGACGACCGTCGCGCTGAGGATGGCCGAGATCCTCCATCGTCTCGGCTACATCGAGAAGAACCAGCTGGTCACGGTGACCCGTGATGATCTCGTGGGCCAGTACGTCGGTCACACCGCGCCCAAGACCAAGGAGCTCCTCGACCGGGCGCTCGGTGGGGTGCTGTTCATCGACGAGGCGTACTACCTGCACCGGCCCAACAACGAGCGCGACTACGGGCAGGAGACGATCGAGGTCCTGCTCCAGTACATGGAGTCCGAGCGCGACCGGCTGGTCGTCGTGTTCGCCGGCTACGCGGAGCCGATGGACGAGTTCTTCCGCGCGAATCCGGGCATGGGCTCACGCGTGGCCCACCACATCGAGTTTCCCGACTACACCGCCGATGAGCTCATGCAGATCGCCGAGCTCATGCTGAAGCAGCAGAACTACGAGCTCAGCGGCGAGGCCGTCGACGCGTTGCGGGAATACGTCGAGCGCCGCATGCGCCAGCCCCGCTTCGCCCAGGGACGCAGCATCCGCAACGCGATTGACCGCGCGCGGATGCGGCAGGCCAACCGGCTGTTCGAATCCGACCAGAAGCTCGGGCGGCCTGAGCTCATCCGGATCGAGGCCGACGACATCTACGGGAGCAGCGTCTTCGAGCATGACGTTCCCGAACCGGACGAGACCAGCACCTCCAGCGCGGACGCGGATGGGGGTGAGACCGCCGACGACGAACCGTCGCACGCTGACTCAGCGTAAAGTGTGCCGATGGGTGATCTGTTGCTCTGCTTCCGGCCACACACGATTTGCGATTTGGTTTGAAGTCCACTTGCCCGGGCCGACGCGGCCCGGCACCTGATTGAGATTGGAGACGGGAATGGCGCGGCCGATCATCCTTGGCATCGTTGGCGACTCTGCCGCCGGCAAGACCACCATCAGCAAAGGTCTAGTCGCCCTGCTGGGCGAGGACAACGTGACCCACGTCACCGCCGACGACTACCACAAGTACGACCGCACGCAACGCGCCGAGCTGGGGATCACGCCGCTGAACCCCGACTGCAACTACCTTGACGTGCTGGCCAACAACCTCGTTCTGCTCCGTAGCGGTGAGCCGATCCTCAAGCCGGTCTACCACCACAAGGACGGGACGTTCGGACCGCCCGTATACGTGAAGCCGGCGGGCTTCACGGTCGTCGAGGGTCTGCTCGGCTACCACACCAAGGCGATGCGTGACGCCTATGACGTGCGCGTCTATCTTGCCCCGCCCGAGGCGCTTCGTCGTGAGTGGAAGGTCAAGCGCGACACGTCGCGACGGGGCTACAACGAAGAGCAGGTGCTGGAGGAGCTCGACCTCCGCGAGCAGGACTCCGAGGCGTTCATCCGTCCCCAGCAGCGCTACGCCGATCTCGTCGTCTCGTTCATGCGGCGCGAGGGCGCCGGCAAGGACTCCTCGGATGAGCTCGACGCCGAGCTCAGGCTGCGGGAGGGCCTGCCCCACCCCGACCTGTCCGAGTTCATCGACAACAGCGACGGCGGGATCACCCTGGTGGAGGGCAAGCAGCAGGACACCTGCCTGCGGATCCCGGGCGACATGGATCGCGAGCGCGCGGCCGAGATCGAGGAGGCGATCTGGGAGAAGATGCACTTCGCGAGCCATCTGCGCACCCAACAGCTGGGAGAGTTCAAGATCGGCGAGGAAGTCCACCGGTCTGAGTCGCTGGGGATGATCCAGCTGCTGATCCTCTACCACCTGGCCACGGCCAAGGCCACCGACGCGCTCGGTGGCGACAGCGCCCGCGCCGAGGAGGGCGAAGCGTCCAAGCCCTCGGAGTCCGTGACCGTCTGAGGGCCAGTGCCGGCGGTCTGGCCCCCGGGCACGACCGCGCCGAACCTGACAGCATCCACCCGATGGCCAATGACCTGATCACCGGCGAGGCGGCTTCCGCGCGGACGCCGCCGGACGCCGCCGAGGTACTGCGGGAGTTCGACATCGAGCCCGTGCTCGAGCAGCTCGACCGCGACCTCGTCGCGCTCGCCCCGGTCAAGCAGCGCATCCGCGAGATCGCCGCGCTGCTGATCGTCGACCAGCTGCGCCGCCGCTCGGGCCTGCGCTCCGCCCGCCCCACCCTGCACATGTCGTTCACCGGCAACCCGGGGACGGGCAAGACGACGGTGGCGCTGCGGATGGCGGACATCCTGCACCGTCTCGGATACCTTGAGCTCAACCAGCTCGTCGCGGTCACCCGCGACGATCTCGTCGGACAGTACGTCGGCCACACGGCGCCCAAGACCAAGGCCGTGCTCAAGAAGGCCTACGGCGGGGTGCTGTTCATCGACGAGGCGTACTACCTCTACCGGCCCGAGAACGAGCGCGACTACGGCCCTGAGGCGATCGAGATCCTCCTGCAGGTGATGGAGGACGAACGCGAGCGGCTGGTCGTGATCATGGCGGGCTACGCGGATCGGATGGGCGAGTTCTTCCGGCTCAACCCGGGCATGGGCTCACGCGTCGCGCACCACATCGACTTCCCGGACTACAGCCTCGACGAGCTGATGGGAATCGCGGACCTGATGCTCGAGGCCGACCAGTACGACTTCGCCCCGGCGGCCCAGGATGCTCTGTGCGAGTACCTGGAGGTGGCGATGCACGAACCCGGATTCGCGCACGGGCGCAGCGTACGCAACGCGATCGAGCGCGCCCGGCTGCGTCACGCCAACCGGATCTATGAGCTGGCCCGCGGCGGGGGACAGCCGACGCGCGAGGATCTGATCAAAATCAAACCGCAGGACGTCCTGAAGAGCGACGCGTCGCCGGGCGACCCGCAGGCCCACCCGGCACAGCATCGTGCCGACGGCGCACCGAACTCGAGGAGCCAATGATGAATGTACGCCCTGTAATCCTCGGCGTCGTCGGCGATTCCGCCTCGGGCAAGACGACTCTCACCCGCGGCCTGGTGCGCGTCCTCGGCGAGCAGAACGTCGCCTACGTCTGCACCGACGACTACCACCGCTACGACCGCAACCAGCGGGCCGAGCTCTCGATGACGCCGTTGCACCCCGACTGCAACTACCTCGACATCATCGCGCAGCAGCTCGCGCACCTGCGCCACGGAGACGCGATCCTCAAGCCCGTCTACCGTCATCAGGACGGTACCTTCGGACCGCCGGTGTACATGAACCCGGAGCGCTTCACGCTGATCGAGGGCCTGCTCGGCTACTACCTGCCGGAGATGCGCGACGTCTATGACGTCCGCGTCTACCTGAACCCTCCGGAGGAGCTGCGACGGCGGTGGAAGGTCCAGCGGGACTGCTCGCGGCGCGGGTACACGACCAACCAGGTGCTGGCCGAGCTCGACCGGCGCGAGCCCGACTCCGAGGCGTTCATCAGGCCCCAGCGGCGTTATGCCGACATGCTGGTGTCGTTCATGGAGCCCGAGGGCGAGCAGAATCCCATCCACCTCGACGCCGAGCTGACGCTTCGCGACGGACTTCCGCACCCCGACCTGGCGCCGTTCGTGGCCGGCGAGAAGAATGGGCTGACGCTGGTCGAGCAGGACGGTCAACGCGTCCTGCGCATCTCGGGGCGAATGGACCCCGATCAGGCCGCGGCCATCGAGGAGGCGATCTGGGAGAGGATGCACTTCGCCACGCATCTGAGGGCGCGCCGCCTGGGCGAGTTCACCATCGGCACCGAGCTCTACCGCTCGGAGTCCCTGGCTCTCGTGCAGCTGCTGATCCTGTACCACCTGGTCACGGCGAGGGCAGCGATCGCGCTGGGGGGCGACGGCGTACGCAACGCCATCCGCGGCGCCGGTCCGGCCATCGGTGGCGAGCCGGCGGTGCTCCAGACCGAGGCCGGGGTATAGCCATATCCGGGCGGCTCGCTGGCTGACGCGGCCCGCCGGCTGACGCGGCTCGCCGGCTGACGCGACCCGCCGCCTTACACGCGCGTCCATGATCCGTCCGCGTGCACACGGCACGCGGGCGGTCAGCTGCGCCCCGCCCGTCCCCTAAGCGACGTCCACCAGGACACCGTCAGCGGACTTGGCCTCCGTCCCGGTGACGTGCAGCACCGGCACTCCGAGCCCGCGGATCTTGCTCGGGAGGTCGAGCCGCAACCATCGCGAGACCCGCCGGGGCAGGGTCGAGAGGATGATCTCATCGAAGCCGTGCAGGTTGATCGCGTCGGCTACCGCGGCGAGCGGATTGGCATCGCCGACGTTTCCGGTCACCTCCCCGTCCGCCGCCTGGCTGAGCACGGGGAGCGCTTCCTGCAGGCGCTCGCGAGCCGCCTGCACGCCGGCCACCTCGGGATCCACCAGACGGTGCAGCCCCTGCGGCGTGGCGGGCACGACGAGGTGAAACACGGCCTCGCCGCGCTGGGCCCGGGCCCGGACCGCTTCCACGAGCGGACGGTCGGTCGCCGTCCGATTTGCCACGAGCAGGACACGAGCAGCTGACATCAAATGCTCCTTGTATTGATTGCCACTAATGCCGAGGAACGATACCAGCGCGACCGCGAGTTTTCAGGCCGCGTCTCAGCGGCTGTCACGGGCCGTTCACGACTTGACAACTTGCCGGCGCTGACCCCCGGCGACACTCTCGGCTCTGCACGCGCGCGCCCCCGCTCGGACCGGTTTCGGCCGGTCTCCGAGGAGGGCGACCCGGCGCTGATCGCAGCGCCGGTCTCGCGGTGCCCGACCCGACAACTGCCCAGGAGGATGCATGCGTGGTGAGCGTAGCTTGAGATGGAGTATCGCGGCCGTTCTGGCGGCCGCATCGGGAATTGGAGGAACCGTCGCCGCCGTCGGCGTCGAGCACGCGTCGGCCTCCCCCCATCATGGCTCCGGCTCGCCGGCGCCCGCAGGCCAGCCCGCGGGATCGACGGCCACGCCGATCAAGCACGTCGTCGTGATCTTCCAGGAGAACGTGTCCTTCGACCACTACTTCGGCACCTACCCGAACGCTGCCAACACCTCCGGCGAGCGGTTCCCCGCCCCGCGCAGGCCTCTGAGCGTCAATAACCTGGCGGACACTCCGGGCCTGAATGGCGTCGGAACGCTCCTGACCAACAATCCGAACACTGACGCCACCGGCAAGCAGGTCAATCCGCGCCGGCTCGATCCGGCGAACATCAACGACATCCTGACCTGCGACCAGGATCATGGCTACGCCGACGAGCAGAAGGCGTTCGACGGCGGCAAGATGGACAAGTTCGTGACCACCGTGGGCAACGGGTCGGGCAAGAGCCCCACCGGCCAGCCCTGCCAGCCCAGCGACGTCATGAACTACTACGACGGCAACACCGTGACCGGGCTGTGGAACTACGCCCGTCACTTCGCGCTGAGCGACAACTCCTTCGGCACGACCTTCGGACCGTCCTCACCCGGGGCGATCAACCTGGTCTCCGGCAACACCGGGAACGTGGGCCTGAGGATCAACGGGGCGGCCACCAACGGCGACACCGTATCCGACGGCAACGGCGGGTACTCGGTGATCTCGGACCCGCAGCCCTACTTCGACGACTGCTCGACCCGGGACGCCGTCTCGCTGACCGGCAAGAACATCGGCGACGAGCTCACGTCTGCGGGCCTCAGCTGGGGATGGTTCCAGGGGGGCTTCCGACCGACCACGAGCTTCGCCGCCGCGACAGCGGGGCAGCCGACGACCAGCCAGCCCACGAGCAGCTTCACGCCCGACGAGTTCAAGGGGAAGTTCGTCGCGCCCCCGGCCTCCGATCAGGGGCTGTGCAACGCCGTGCATCCCGTTGGCGCTGCCCTCGGAGGAATCGGCGGGACCCAGCCCGGTCCCAACAACTACGGCAACAAGGACGACTACATCGCCCACCACGAGCCGTTCCAGTACTACCTGAGCACGGCGAACCCCCACCACCTGCCGCCGACGTCGCTCGCGGCGATCGGGACCGACGGCCAGACGTTCGTCAACGGGACGCCCCAGTTCGACACCGCCAACCACCAGTACGACACGAGCGATTTCAACTCGCTGGTCGCGGCGATCGCTCGCGGATACATCTCGTCCGATCATCTCCCCGCGGTCAGCTTCCTGAAGGCTCCGGGCTACGAGGACGGCCACGCCGGATACTCCGACCCGATCGACGAGCAGCGCTTCGTCACCAACGAGATCAATGCGCTCCAACACACGCCGGACTGGTCAAGCACCGCGGTGGTGATCGCGTATGACGACTCGGACGGCTACTACGACCACGCCTTCAGCGGCGTCCACAACCCCTCGAACACCTCGGCGGTGCCCACCCCCCCCGGTCCGCAGGACTTCCTGAACGGGCTCGGAATCTGCGGGAGCGGAATGCCGCTGGCCGGGCAGAACGGCCGCTGCGGCTACGGCCCTCGTTTGCCGCTGCTCGTCATCTCGCCGTTCGCCAAGCGGGACCACGTAGACCACACTCTGACCGACCTCAGCTCGATCACGAAGTTCGTCGAGGACAACTGGCAGCTCTCGAGGATCAACGGCTCGTTCGACACGATCGCCGGCTCGTTGAATGGCCTGTTCAACTTCGGTTCCTCGGTGGGAGACGACTCCAAGCTGTTCCTCGATCCCGTGACCGGCCGGCGGGCCTCGGGCCGGCATCGTGACGTCAAGCGACGCGGGTAGGCGGCGCGCAGCTACCGGAGTCTCCCCCCCGAACTCCGCGGCCCAACCCAGCCGGGGCGGGGGGTCGATGAGGGTGTAGAGCCCGCTCGCCCTACACCGGGTGCGACGCGTCCGCCATCTCCCGGAACAGACCGGTGACGATGAACACGACCTGCTCGGCGATGTCGACCGTGTTGTCGCCGATGCGCTCCAGGCACCGAGCCACGAGGACCATGAACATCGACCACTCGCGCATCTCGAGCTCGTCGCCGACCTCGACCGCGCGCCGGAAGATCTCGCGATTGACGCTATTGATCTCCGCGTCCTGACGGACGAGATCGTGGGCGAGCTCGACGTTGCGCGAGGCGAACGCCTCCTGGGCCTGGGCGATCTGCGAGGCGGCGAGCTCACCCATCCGCACGATCGCATCGAGGATGTCCTTGTCCTTGGGCGCTTCGTGGCCCGACAGCGGGATCAGCTTGGCGATGTTCACGCACTGGTCGCCCATCCGCTCGACGCAGCGGATCACGTGCAGCAGCGCCGCCACCAGCCGCAGATCACCGGCCACCGGGGCCTGGCGCGCGAGCAGCGACAGGATGCCCTGGTGCACCTCCAGGTAACGCCCGTCGATGCGATCGTCGTCGGCCACGACCATGGCGGCCAGTTCGACGTCCTGGTAGTTGACCGCCTCCAGCGAGCGGCCGAGCGCCTGGTTGACCATCTCCAGCGCCTCGAGCGTCTGGTGCTCGAGTCCCTTCAGGGCCTCGATGAATTCGTGGCGGGTCTCTCGCATCGGGCAGGACTACCCGAACTTCCCGGTCACGTAGCGCTCGGTGCGCTCGTCCTTGGGCTTGGTGAAGATCTCCGTCGTGGGTCCGTGCTCGATCAGCTCGCCGTCGAGCATGAACACGGTCGAGTCCGCCACCCGTCCCGCCTGCTGCATGTTGTGGGTCACGATCACGATCGTGTAACGCTCCTTGAGCTCGATGATCAGCTCCTCGATCTTCAGCGTGGCCAGCGGGTCCAGGGCGGAGCACGGCTCGTCCATCAAGATCACCTCGGGCTCGACGGCGATCGTGCGCGCGATGCACAGGCGCTGCTGCTGGCCCCCGGAGAGCCCGATTCCGGGCGCCCCCAGGCGGTCCTTGACCTCGTCCCACAGGCCGACTGCCCGCAGCGCCTTGTCGACCCGCTCCCGGACGCCATTCTTGCCGGCCCCGGTCAGCCGCAGCCCGGCGGCGACGTTGTCGGAGATCGACATCGTGGGGAACGGGTTGGGCTTCTGGAACACCATCCCCACCAGCCGGCGCACCGAGGCCACATCGACCCCCGCTCCGTAGAGATCCTGGTCGTCGAGCGTCACGCTCCCCTCCGCGTGGGCCCCCGGGATCTCCTCGTGCATCCGATTGATGCACCGGACCATGGTCGACTTTCCGCACCCCGAGGGCCCGATGATCGCCGTCACCTCGCCGGCCGGAAACTCGATGTCGACGCCCTTGACGGCGTGCTGCTGACCGTAGTAGGCGTTCAGCTTCTGCAGCCTGACGCGATGGCCGCCGGCGGCCGGCCGCGCGGCGCCTGACGCTACGCCCCGGGAGTGTGTTTCTCGTTCGGCTGGAGAATCGGCGGTTGACACGTCGGTTGAATCCTTGGTCGTGCGGTCCCGGGAGATCATGTCAGGCGGCTCCTTCGTGAAGCGGCTCGGGCAACCAGGTTGAGGATCAGGATCAGGAGCACGAGCGTAAGCGCGGCGCCCCACGCTCGTGTTACCACTTCGCTGCGCGGCGACTGAATGTCGCTGTATATCTGCAGCGGGAGCGCGTTCATCTGATGTCCGAGATTGGCCGTCAGCACCTGCGCTCCGAACGCCGTGAACAGCAGCGGGGCCGTCTCGCCCGCGCCGCGGGCGATCGCCAGCAACACCCCGGTGACCATTCCCGACCGCGATGTCGGCAGCACCACCCGCGTGATCACGCGCCAGCGCGGCGAGCCGAGAGCGAGGGCCGCTTCACGCAGGCTCGCGGGCACCAGCAGCAGCACGACCTCGGCCGAGCGAATCACGATCGGCAACATCAGCAGCGCGAGGGCGATGGCTCCCTTCCAGCCGGTGAATCCACCGCCGAGATGGCCGAGGACGAGCACGATGTAGACGAACAGGCCGAACACGATCGACGGCACTCCGGTCATCACATCGACGAAGTAGCGCACCGCGTTGGCAAAGCGCGACTGCTTTCCGTATTCGGTCAGGTACAGCGCGACGCCGATTCCCGTCGGGACCGAGATCAGCGTCGCCAGGGCGACGATCTCGATCGTGCCGAAGATCGCGCTGCGGATCCCGCCGGGATACCCGAGGAAGTTGCCGTTGGGATCGGTGCTGAAGAACTTTCCGCTCCACCCCCCGAGGCCCTTGCTCAGCAGGTAGTAGACGACCAGCACCAGCGGGACGAGGGCGATTCCCGTGCCCACCGCGAGCACGCCGCGCATGGCCTGGTCGGTGCGCCGGCGCCGTGCGCTGACCTCCACGAGCGCGGTCATGCCGCCGCCCTCGCGGTGTTGGCCGCCGGGACGAGCACCTCGCCGCCGGTGGGCTTGCCATGGGCTCCCTTGACCACGAACCGGCGGGCAGCGATGTTGACCAGCAGCGTGAGCACGAACAGCACGAGCCCGGCCGCGAACAGCGCCGAGCGGTGAACAGGGGTCGAGGCCGCCTCGCCGAACTCGTTGGCGATCACCGACGCGAGGGTGTAGCCCTGCTGGAAGACCGAGTGCCCGAGCCGGGGAGAGTTGCCGATCACCAGCACCACCGCGATCGTCTCGCCGATCGCCCGGCCGAGGCCGAGCATCGCGCCGCCGGTGATCCCCGCCCGGGAGTACGGCAGTATCGACATGCGGATCATCTCCCAACGCGTCGCGCCCAGCGCCAGCGCGGCCTCCTTGTGCTCCGGCGGGACGGTCGCGATGACCTCTCGGGAGATCGCCGAGACGATCGGGATGATCATGATGGCCAGGATCAGCCCGGCGATGAAGTAGCTCGGACCGGCCACCGAGCCGCCGACAAAGGGCAGGAACGAGAACGTGCTCGCCAGTGATTGCTGAAAGCCGTGCAGGCGCGGGATCAGAACGAACACTCCCCACAGTCCGTAGACCACGGAGGGCACCGCCGCGAGCAGGTCGACCAGCAGCGCCAGTGGCGCCCGCGCGCGACGCGGGCAGAGCTCGCTCACGTACAGGGCGGTGGCGAGCGCGACCGGCACGCCGATCACCAGCGCGACGACCGACGTGATCACCGTCCCCAGGACGAGCGCCCAGGCTCCGAACGTGCAGCCGGCGTTCGCCGCGGTCGTACACGCGGCTCCCTGCTGGATCTGCGAGACGTCCCAGTTGCTGCGAAACAGGAAGTCGAAGAAGCCGATGTGGCCCAGCGCGGGCGAGGACTGCCCGATCAGGCGTACGAAGAAGTACCCGATCAGGATCAGAACGCCGGTGGCGAGGGCACTCAAACCCCACTTCAGCACCTGATCGGGGAGACGGTGCAGCGGCGACCGCTCGAGACCCGAGCGGCCGCCGCCCACCGTGGTGGCGTGTGCCTCCACCGACCGTCCGTTACGACAGCGGCGAGCCGTTGCAGGTCAGCGTGTTCAGCTGGGCCTGATCCTTGGCGAGCAGCGACGAGGGCAGCGGGCCGTAGGAGAGCTGCTTCTCGACGCCCTGCCCACCGGCGCTGAGCCCGTAGTCGAGGAACTTCTTCACGCCGGATGCGGCCGCCTGCTTGACGCCGGCCTTGCACATGTCCTTGTAGACGAGCAGGAACGTCTGGGAGACGATCGGGTAGGCCGCCGCGTTGGGCGAGTTGATGGTCGAGATCGTCAGGTCAGCCGGGATCTTGATTCCGACCGCCGCCGCCGAGGTCGCGGCCAGGGTCGGCAGGATATAGCTACCGGCCTGGTTCTTGACCGCCGCATAGGTGAAGTTGTTCTGCAGCGCGTACGCCTGCTCCACGTATCCCACCGCGCCGCTGGTCTGCTTGACCGCCGCGGCGACGCCCGAGTTGCCCTTCGCCCCAGTGCCGGTGGGCCACTTGACGGTCTTGTCGGCCTTGCCCGCCGCGGCGGTCCACGCCGGGCTGTAGTCCGACAGGAACGTGGTAAAGCCCTTGGTGGTGCCCGACGCATCTGAGCGGTGGACGACCGTGATCGCTGTGCTGGGTAGTTTCACGCCGGGGTTGAGCGCCTTGATCTCAGGATCGCTCCAGGTCTTGACCTTGCCCAGGAAGACATCGGCGGTCGTCTTGCCGTCGAGCTTGAGCCCGGCCTTCACGCCGGAGAGATTGTAGGAGATCGTGATGCCGCCGAACGCGATCGGGAACTGGGCCACCGGACCCTTGCCGGCCGTGATCTCCGACGCCTTCTCGGGAGGATCGGAGCCCGCGAAGTCGACCGTGCCGGCCTGGAGCTGTGCGATGCCCGCGCCTGACCCGACTCCGCTGAAGTTCACCGTCAGGCCCTTGGAGCTGAGGTTCGACCCCCATTGCATGTAGATCGGAGCGGCAAGCGTCGAGCCCGCACCGTTGATGCTCGCCGAGCCGCCACTACTGCTGCTGCCGCCGCTGCTGGCGCCGGTGGTCGAGGATCCACTCGATCCTGAAGTGCCCGCGCCCGAGCTGCTGGTGCTCGAGCCACACGCGGCGAGGCCAATTGATGCGGCGACCACGAGGCCGACCGCGCTGATGCGACTTGTACTCACGCTCATCTCCTTCGTCGATGTCGCCGGGAGTCTCGGTGCCAGCCGACCCCGGCGTGTTACTTATTTGTAAACAGACCCTGTGGTCCGGGGCGACGCTCGGCGGCCAACCGGTACCCGAAGCCGAAATGGGTGTGGATGAAGCACCATTCGGGCTGAACCTGAGCCAGCTTCACCCGCAGCTTGCGCACGTAGACGTCGACGGAACGGTCCCCCGGACGCATGTCTCGGCCCCACACGAGCCCGAACAGCTCCTCGCGGGTCATGATCCGGTCCGCACGCCGCGCCAGCTCCGTCAACAGGCGCAGCTCCCGGATCGACAGCGTCAACGCGCGCCCCGCCGCCCGCGCGAGGTGCTCCTCGGGCAGAATCTCGAGCGGCCCGACTTCGAGCACCTCTCGACGGGACTGAGGCATGGCCGACATGCGCCGCTCATCCTGCGCGCCCCCCAGTTCGTCGGTGTTAATCCTCTGTAGCGGCAATGTGAAGAAGCTGTGACCGCTCGCGAGCGCGCGTCGCCGCGGCGTCTCTGGCTCGGGGGGGCAGGTTCTCCTCCGCGAGCGGCGCGGGATCGCGCGCGGTCGGATCGGCGGCGTAGGCGAAGCACCCGACGGGGTCGATGTGCACCCCGACGTGGTCTCCGCGCGCGTGCTGGCGGCGGTGCAACAGCCCCGCGAGCTCGAGCCCCGATCCAAGGGCCACGACGTAGTCGTAGCCGTGCCCGCGGAAGGCGACGTCGCGGATCGTCCCCCGCAGCTGAGCCGCGGCGGCGTCGGGACGGCAGAGGCGCACGGCGCTCGGACGCAGCAGCACCTGCGCGGCGGAGCCCACGGCGAGCTCTCCCGTCGCGCTCGCGAGCAGCTCGACGAAGCGGCCGGGAGCGGCGGTCTCGATCGCGATCCGCACGAGCTTCTGCTTGCCGCCGGCCGGCCTGACGGGGCCGCCGGCGGCCCCCCCTCGGTCCTCGGCGCGTCCGGCTCGGTCCTCGGCTTGTCCGGCTCGGTCCTCGGCTTGTCCGGCTGGGTGCTCGGCGCGTCCGGCTGGGGCCTCGGCGCGTCCGACCACCCGGCCCGTGAGTGCACCGGCGATCCCGGTGAAGCGGGCGACGAACGGGGTGGCCGGCGCCCGGTAGATCACCTCGGGCGGCCCGTGCTGCACGAGGCGCCCGGCCGCGAGCACCCCCACATCGTCGCCGAGCGCGAACGCTTCCCCCTGGTCGTGGGTAATGTAGACGGCGCTGGCCCCCGTCTCCCGGACGAGCGTGCCGATCTCGATCCGCAGGCGCTCGCGCAGATTGGCGTCCAGGGAGCTGAGCGGCTCGTCGAACAGCAGCAGGTCGGGCGAGGCGACGAGCGCGCGGGCGAGTGCGACGCGCTGCTGCTCACCGCCCGAGAGCTCGTGCGGGTAGCGACCCCGCAGACCCGCGAGCCCGACCCGTTCGAGCATCGTGACCGCCTGGCGGGTGGCCGGCGCGCCGCGGACCTTCCGCCGGCGCAGCGCGAAGGCGACGTTCTGCGCGGCCGTCATGTGGGGCCAGAGGGCGAAGTCCTGAAACACCATCGCCAGGTCGCGCCGCTCGGGCGGCAGCTGGCGCGCGGCGTCGGCGACGACGCTGCCACCGAGCGCGATCGTGCCCGCGCTGACGCGCTCGATCCCAGCCAGGCAGCGGATCAACGTCGACTTCCCCGATCCCGATGGCCCCAGCAGGGTCAGGAAGCGTCCCGGCGCGAGGGTGAGCGAGACGCCGTCGAGCGCGAGCACGTCGTCAAAGCGCTTGGTGACGCCGCGCAGCTCGACCGCCGGCGCGATGGCGTCCTTCTCGCTCGCGGCGGCCGGGATCGCGCCGCTCACGTGCTCGCCCCCACCCGCCGCCACCCCTCCGGAGCGAGCACGCGGAACAGCCCGAGCACCGCGCCGGTCACCAGCAGCGCACCGAGGACGGCGACGACCTCCATCGCCGTGCCGCCCGCGAAGTCATAGCCCGCGAGCCGCCGCTCGATCGCCACCGAGAGCGGATAGGACCCCGGCGGGTAGAGCAGCTGCGAGATCGGCAGCTCGAGCAGCGTGCCGGCGAAGCAGTACAGCCACACCCACAACCCGTAGCGCGACAGCATCGGCAGCGCCACGCGCCGCCACGCGGTCGGGGTGCCGGCGCCGTGGGTCCGGGCTGAGTCGATCAGCGAGTCTTGCAGCTGGGCCAGCGGCCCGATCAGGATCCGGGCGTTGTTGGGGAGCGCGCCGGCGACGTAGCCGAGCCCCAGCAGCGCCGTGGTCCCGTACAGGGCGATGCCGATCGAGTGCATCGCCGGCAGGTTGTAGATCAGGATGTAGCCGGCGGCGAGCACGATCGAGGGCAGCGCCACCGCGCCCAGAAGCACGAGATCGAGCGTCCGCGCCGCGATCCCCTGAGTCTTGCGGGTGAGCAACCGGGCCACCGGCACCGCCAGCGCGAGTACGATCGTCGAGACGATCACCGCGAGGCGCAGCGAGTACAGCAGGGGCGTGTAGAGATCGCCGTTGGTCAGCACGCGGCGATAGTTCTCGAGCGTGAGCGAGAACCCGTACAGGGTCGTCCCGAGGTTCTTCAGCAGCGACGCGCTGACCGCCCCGACCACGGGCACGCCGAGCGCGATGGCGAAGAACGCGACCACGCCGGCGAGCGCGCCGGCGTGCCCCGCGCGCGAGAGATGGTGGCGGGCGTGTGGCCGCGTGCGCCCCGACAGAACCTGGTAGGAGCGCCCGCGCAGCGCCCGACGCTGGGCCACGAGCGCCACCGCCGCGAGCGCGACCAGCGTCACGCCGATCGCCGCGGCGAGCGCGAACTGCACCGGCTCGTTGTCGACGGCGTTGAACAGCGAGAACGTCGCGATGGGAAAATGCGCGTCGAAGGCGAGCGTCGAGGCGACGCCGAAATCGCTGATCGACTCGGCGAACACGATCGCCACGGCCGTCCACAGCGCCGGCGCCAGGATCGGGATCACCACCCGGAGCGCCGCCAGTCGTCCCGCGCCGTGGGTCCGGGCGGCCTGCTCGAAGCTCGACCCGAGCCCCGGCAGCGCCGCCGAGATGGCCAGGAAGGCGAACGGGACCCCCTTGACCCCGAGCACCAGAGTCACCCCCACCGGGCCGTAGAGCAACCCGTGGATCGCGCTCGGGTTGATCCCCGCGCGCACGAGCACCCCACCGGGCTCGAACAGCCGCTCCCAACCCAGCGCGACCAGATACGTCGGCGCCAGCAGCAGCGCCCAGATCAACAGCGTCCACAGGCCGCGCCCGATCAGGTTCGTACGGTGCACGAGCAACGCCAGGGGCAGCCCACAGGCGAGGGCGAGCGCGGCGGAGCCGACGCCGATCACCGCCGTGTTGCGCAGTGCGACCAGCGAACCTCCGCTGAGCGCCTCCCGCAGTGGCGTGAGGGTCAGCCACGAGGATCCCTGCGCGAAGAGGTGCGGGCTGATCGCCACCAGCAGGAAGGCACCGATCGGGACCACCAGCAGCAGCCCGAGCACCACGGCCATCACCCCCGACAGCGACGGCCGGCGCAGCCGGCCTCGGGCGAGGGGGCGGCGGATTCGGGGATCTGGCCCGTGCGCTCGCGCCGCAGCGTCGAGCGCCTCGACCACCTCGACCGGCATGGCTAAGGGCCCGCGAACAAGTTATTGCGCGCTCCGACGGCGTCTGGACGCACCTGACGCCACCGGCTCGCCCTCAAATACTCCCGGTATTATCTGGGCGAGCCGGCGGCGCCAGCCACGCCCAGCCACTCGCCGGAGCATCGCACTAATTCCCCGCGGGCCCTAACCGACGATGTTGGCGGTGAACCAGTTGTTGATCTGAGGCTCCCGCGGGCCCCACACGTACGGGTCGATCTTCTGGTCAGAGATCGATGAGAGCGGCGGCAACCCGCTCAGCGGGCTGGTTCCCGGGAGCACCGGCCAGTACAGCGAGTCCCCGGTCGGATCACCGCTCTGCATCACCTTCTGGCCGGCGGACGAGAGGACGAAGTCGATGAACTGCTGCGCCTCCTGTTGCATGGCCGGCGATGCCTTCGCGTCGACACCGATCGCCCCGGGCAGCAGCGTCACCTTCGGCAGGTAACCGACCTTCAATCCGGGTGCCTTCGCCGCGGCCCCGACCGCGGCGGAGCTCTGGATCAGCGCGACCGAGATCTGGCCGGTCTGCAGCAGATGCAGGGTGTCGGGATTGGTCTGGGAGACGTGCAGGCCGTTGGCCTTCAGGCGCTTGAGGTACGCCTCGCCCTGGGCCACCCCACCCAGGGACTGCATCAGCCCGGCGACGCAGGGGTAGGTCGGCCCGGATACCGCCGGGTCGTTCATCCCCACCTTGCCCTTGAAGGCGCTGGTGAGCAGCTGCTGCCAGGTGGTGGGGGGCGCCTTGATCGCGTGGCTGTCGTAGATCACCGTGCAGGCCATCGTCGTGCCGGTGGGGATGAAGCTGCGGTCGGTGGGCACGAGGCTCTGACCGACCGCCGTCAGCTTCGGGACCTTCAGGCCCTTGTGCAGCAGTCCCTGCTGGTCGAGCGATGCGAACGCCGTCGCCCCGTCCACCCACAACAGACCCCACTGCGGGTTCGCGCGTTCGGCCTGAATCCGCGCCAGCAGGGGCCCGGTGCTGTCGTCCACGAGCTTGGTCGGGATCCCGGTCGCCTTCTGGAACGCAGCGACGGTGTCCTTGTCGTAGCCCTGGGCGGAGTAGACCAGCAGCGTCGGCTTGGCCTTGGTCTTCGTCGGGTTCGAGCTCGCCGCGCCACCGGAGGAGGAGGATGGCGACGCGGGAGAGCTTGCTGAGACTGAGCTCGAACTGCTTGTGGACCCGCCGCAGGCGGCGAGGAGCACCGACACGCCGATCACCCCCAGTGGTCCGACGATGAGCCTGCGCATACCGAGAACCCCTCCTTTGACCGCCGACGACTTCACGGCCCCCACCGTATGACCCGCGGCCGGGCCGAGATGTTGCCCACTTGTAGCCAAGCTGTGGCGATCGTGTGAATGCACCCTCGCAACCGCCGCAGCGCCCGCCGCACCGCGGGTCGCGGAGGCCGCTCCGCGGCCCGCGGTGCTACCACTGTGCGTGACGATGCGCGCTCGAGCGATGCCTCAGATCGGCGGCTCCGTTGCGGTTCTGTACCTGGGAACGACCGTGCCCGGGGTCGTGACCGAGATCGAAGAGGACGGGCGCGGGCTCCTGGTGCTGACCGACGAGGGCGACACGCTCACGTTCGCGCTCAGCCGGGCCACCGGCCGCTTCGTCGACGACGGACCATCGGGAGCGCGCCTGGTGTTCGTGCCGGAGGCGTGAGCAACGCCGGCCCGAGACCGGGGGCGGCGACGTCCTCAGCTTGGTGTTGACAGCAAGCTGGACGCCGCCAGGGCGGCGATGATGGCCGCCGTGGCCAGGGGGATCCCGTACCGGGAGAAGGTGCGGATCGACGGATCGGCCCCGACCTGGCGCCCGGCGCGGATCCACAGATAGGCGCACAACGACCCCGTCACGGCTAGATTTGGACCGAGGTTGAGGCCGATCAGCAGCGCCCGTGGGTGCGGCGCGGCGCGGGCGGACAAGAGCGCCGCGGCGGGAAGATTGTTGACCAGGATCGCGGTCAGCGAGCCGATCGCCGCTGTCTCCCAGCGGCCGGCTCCGCTCAACAGCTGCGCCGGCCCGTCCCAGGACCGGGCGAGGACGCCGAGGGCGACGCTGACCAGAAACAGGGTCACGAGCACCGCCGGCCCCACCGCCGTGATCACGCTGCGCACCACCAGCCTCCCGGCGATCACCTCGATCGCGACGGCGCTCACGCCGACGGCCAAGACCGGCACGGCCGGATTGCGCATCGCCACCGTCAGCCCGGCCGCGGCCAGCGCCGCCAGTGCCCCAAGCCAGGGCAAGCGGAAACCCGACGGGGGCGCGGCAATGGGTTTGCGCGCAAGGCGTGGGGCGTCCGGCCCCGGACGAGCCTTCCCCCTCAGGCTCGACGCGAACAGCAGTGACAGCGCCGCGGCCGTCGTGAGGGTGGCGGTGAGAGCCGGGACCAGCAGATCGGCGGCGAACGTTCCCCCTGACGCGGGGTTGTGGGCGAGCACGAGCAGGTTGGTCAGATTCGACCCCGGGAGGTACAGCGAGGAGGCGTTGGCCATGAACACCGCGGCGTACAGAAACGGCCGCTCGTCCACTTTCCGGCGCCGAGCGGCGAGCACCAGCACCGGGGTCAGGAAGACCACCGCGGTGTCGAGGTTCAGCACTGCGGTGACCACGACGACGACCAGCACGCCGCCGGCAAACAACACTGCCGGTGGCCCGGGCAGTCGCTCGAGCCTTCGCCCCGCCCGGTCGAACAGCCCGTCGGTGTGGGCGACGATCCCGATCAGCAACAGCCCAGTGACGAGCACGAACGGCGGCCATGCCTGCTGGGCAGCGTCGGTCACGCGCACGGCGCCGAGACTGCCACAAGCTTCGCCCGTTCGAGGCGCCGAGCTATCCCAATTCCGAGAGCCGCCCGTTCAGCAGCGGCGGCAGCAGATCCTTGTTGGCCTGTGGCCGCTTGAGGTGCGGCGAGGGGCTTGTGGGTGAACAGCGCCACCGGCTGCTCGTGCAGGCTGCCGTGCGAGCGGTATTCCGCCGGCAGCAGCTCCAGATCCTCGTCGCCGGGGAGCTCGCCGAACACGGTGTCAGCGTCGTCGAGCACCATGAGGTCACCGATGCGCTCGGGGTCGAGGTGGAAGGGCTTCGCCGCCTGCTCGCGATCGAAGACGTGCTCGGCGGCAATGGTCAGCGTCGCGCCGCGACCGAGCAGCCCGACGGCCTTGACCTTGGCGGTGAGCAGCGCCGCCTGCCCGTGGGCGGCGACGACCCGCTCCAGGATCGTCGGAGCCCGGAGGCAAGTCGGAGGATTCCATGTACTCGATCCGTCCGCTGCCTGGCTCGAGACAGCTGTTGCCGGTGACGCCGTGCTCCGAGGGCCATGCTGAGCAGACCGTTTCCTGGCAGGTTCTGACTAAG
>JBPCPO010000031.1:0-34901 GCA_050999075.1 Solirubrobacteraceae bacterium | reverse complement strand
CTGCTATCAGCCGTTAAAGCCCTGCTCAGGAGGTACTTCTATCACGCCACCCGGACAGACCACCGCCTCCACGACTGGTCAGAATCCAGCAACCTCACCGAACCAGCCAGGATTTTGCGACAGCCTCCTCGCACCCGTTTTCCAAACGCCGATCTCTTGAGATCCAGTTCTGGCTACTGAACTGAACGCGAGGCACCGTTCAAACGCGCGATGAACTTGGGCCCTACGGCCAGTCGAGCTGCTCGGCGAGCTGGGCCGGGCCGAGATCGATCAAGCCGCTCCGCTCGATCGGCTGATACTCGCCCCGCTCGTCGAGCGCGAGCCAGTGCACGGTGCGCTCGGCGGGGTCGAGGATCAGCACCTCGTCGACCTGGTGGGCGGCGAAGAAGGGCAGCTTGTCCCAGCTCTCATCACCGGGGGAGAGGATCTCCGCTGCGAGCGCCGCGGTGTCCAGCCACGCGCCGGAGCGCTCGCAGTGAAGCCCGACGTCGGGTATCCGGTAGTCGCTCAGGCCCTGGCCGAGGTTGAACTGGTCAGAGACGCGCAGGGCCGCCGCTTTGGCGCCGGGCAGCAGCGCCGCGCCCAGCTGCATGACGAGGTCGCCGTGGGAGAGGTCCGGCGCGGAGTTCATGTGCAGCACACCTTCCCAGACCTCGTCACGACGGTCCGCACCCCACCGTCGCCGAAGCTCGAGCAGCTCCTCGAACTCGGGCGGAGGCGGGTCGGACACGAGCGTGCGCATGGCCTGAAAGCGTACCCCCCGACGGTCGCGCCTCTCCCCCCGCCGAGTCACGTTTGCGCAGAGACCCGCCCCGGACCCCTCATAAAGTCACACTAATGCGCCAAAACGTGACTCAATCAATGACACCCAGGCCGTCTTCCAGGCCGGTCGGTCGCCTCGCTTGCTTGTTCGCGGGCCTCGGCCGCAGTTGAGGCTCGCGCGCCCAGCAGGTCTTGCCCGCGTCATCGGGGTAGACCAACGACCGTCCGCGGTCCTGCGGCTCAGGTAGATAGTCGCGCCCGCCGGCGTGCTACCGCCAGTCGATCCGCTCGGCGAGCTCGGCGGGGCCGAACTCGACCAGGCGGCTGCGCTCAGTCGGGCGGTACTCGCCCTGCTCGAGCGCAAACCAGCCCACGGTGCGCTTCGCCGGGTCGATGATCAGCAGCTCGTCAACATTGTGGGTGGCATAGAACGGGAGCTTGTCCCAACTCTTGTCGCCCGGGGAGACAATCTCGATCGCCAGTGCGGCCGTCGGATTCCACTGTGGCTGGGCGGCGGCGGGGCGGTGTAGGGACAGGTCCGGCACGCGGTAGTCGTCCTTGCTCCCGCCGACGCCGACTCCGCCGACGAGCTCCAGCCCAGCCGCGTCGGCGACTGGGCCGAGCAGTCGCACGAGCTTGGTCAGCAGCCGCTCGTGTTCGTAACTGGGCGGAGGGATCATGTGCAACACACCGTCCCACACCTCGTCATGGCGATCGAGCTCGAATCGCGCGCGTTGCGCGAGCAGCTCCTCAATCGCGGCGGGCGGCGGGTCGAGCACGAGCGTCGGCATCCCGGGAGCGTATCGCCGCCGGCGCCTCGATCCCCTCCCAGTAGCCAACCGCGTCACCGACGCGGAAGAACTCCCTGAACCGGTCGCCGTCCGGATGCCGGTCGGCGACGCCGACCTTGTCCTGGTCGGGATAGAGCACGATGTCCGGCTCGCCGTTGGTGGACAGCGCCAGGAAGCGCACCGTGTCATCGGTCGGATTGACGATCTGGTGCGCACCTTCGGGCCCGGGAAGGAACGCGACGACCTCGCCCGAGGCCAGCTCCCGCCAGCCGTCCGGCGTGCGGAGGCGCAGGCCAGCGCCGAGGGCAACGAGTACCTCCTCCTCGCCGAGGTGCACGTGGTAGGGGTAGGCCGCCTGTCCCGGCGGCAGCTCGAACAACGACAGCCCGAGGCGCCGCGCCCCGGCCTGCCGCCCGAGGCGGGCGCGGCGGGCGACGAAGCCGGGATGGTCGCGATCGTCGTCGAAGCGCGGTTGATCGAGGTTGGGATCCATGAGGGGTGAACCTGGAGGAGCTTCAGGAGATTACGTCAAGCCCGCGAGTCACGCCCCGGGCGGCGCGGGCTGGCCAGCTATCGTCTACGCGATGGTCCCGCGACTATCGCTGATCGAGTTTCCCGCCGATGACCCGGTCCGGGCGCGACGCTTCTGGTCCGGGCTCCTCGGTGCCGAGCTGGAGGTCCGATCCGACGGCGAGGGGGAGGGTTGGCAGACGCGCCATCCGTCTGCAGCCGTGGGGGTCCACGCCCGCGGGCGTGGACCCGGCGACTCGTTCTCGCTGCCGTACTTCTCGGTTGGCGACATTGGCCTCGCGCTCGAGCAGGTGACGGAACTCGGCGGCAGCGTCGTCCATCCGGGATCGGCGTGGGCGATCTGCAAGGACTCGGAGGGAACGCCGTTCGCATTGGCGCTCAGCGTCGCCACCGAGGACACGGAGCGCGAAACGTAGAGGCCACGGGTCGGATCCGGTCATTCCCGCCCCTGCGCCAGCGTCGTCACGACCGCCTCGTACACCCCGGCCCCGTACTCCTCGCAGGACACCCGTACCCCCGCCCGTCCCAGTACCTCTGAGTCCAGCCCGGGATCCTGCTGCAGGGCATTGGCCACGAGCCAGAAGACACCGACAACGGAGGCCGCATCCATGTCCTCCCTTGAGTCACCCACGGCGATGCAGTCTTCCCGCGAGTAGCCCCTGGCCTGCATGTGCCGCGCAACCGCTCCCGCCTTGGAGGCCGCTGCGGGGATGAGGTGATACGCGTGCACGATCTCCAGTCCGGGCATCTGCCCCGAGCGCTCGCGCACGACGCCGTTGTCCACCAGTCGCAGCCAGGCCAGGCCGGCGCCATCCAGCACGGATCGGACGTCCGCGAGATCGACCGAGCCCCGGAACAGGTGCGAGACGTCGCGCCCCGCGGCCCAGGGCGTGTGGTACTCGAGCGCGCCGGTTCCATCACCTTGCGGGGGGTAGCGCCCCAGCAGCAGCGCCGCCGCGCCCGACGACTCGATCTGCTCGTACAGAGTGCCCCGCTCCGCTGAGGGAACGACCCCTCCCGTCAGCCACTCCAGCTCGCCGTCGAGCACCAGGCCACATCCGAGCTCGAAGATGTAAGCCGAGCACCCGAGCAGCCGCGCCGCCTCGAACACGCTCGACTGGCGCCGGCCGGAGTAGAGGACGACCTCCGCCCCAGCCCGCGAGCACGCCTGTAGCGCCCGCACTCCCTCCAGCGCAAAGCCGCCGCCGGCTCCGTGCAGCAGCGAGGCGTTCGGCCCGAGCAACGTCCCGTCGAGGTCGACATAGAGGCACCGCATCGCGCCGGCGACCATACAGGCAGCGCATCGGGCCGGCGACCATACTGGCCGGGGTGAGCGCCACGCGAGAGACCGAGCCGTGGGCGGCGTTGCTCGAGAACGCCCGCGCCGATCACCGGCTCGTCCACGACGATGTATACGGCGCGCGCGCCGCGCGCCCGGTCTCGATCCCCGATGACCTCAACGTGGTGGTCAGGACGGCACTCGAGGACGCCGGCATCACCCATCTCTACGAGCACCAGGAGCAGGCGCTACGGGCGGCCTTTCAGGGTCCGACGATCGTCACCACCGGCACCGCGTCGGGCAAGTCGCTGTGCTTCCAGCTGCCGACCCTTGAGGTTCTGACCGCCGATCGCGCCGCCCGCGCGCTGTACCTGTATCCGACCAAGGCACTCGCGCAGGACCAGGCGCGGGCGCTGCATCGCTTCGGGCTGCACAAGGCGATCAGACCGGCAATCTACGACGGCGACACGCCGCGATCCGAGCGGTCGGCGATCCGCAAGCGCTCGAACCTGATCCTCACCAACCCCGACATGCTCCACGTCGGGATCCTGCCCCATCATTCGGCGTGGGAGGAGCTGCTGGCCAACCTGGCCTTCGTGGTCATCGACGAGGCGCACGTGTACCGGGGTGTGTTCGGCTCGCACGTCGCCGGCGTGCTGCGGCGGCTGCGGCGCGCCGCGGAGATCCACGGCAGCGCGCCGCGCTTCCTGCTCGCCAGCGCCACCATCGCCAATCCGGTGGCGCTGGCGGAGGGTCTCACGGGCCTGTCGGACTTCAACCTGATCGATCGAGACGCGGCCCCCAGGCCCGAGCGCCGGGTGGCGATCTGGAACCCGCCGCTGCTCGACGAGCAGCTCGGCGTGCGCGCCTCGGCGCTCGCGGAGGCGGCGGAGCTGTTCGCCGAGCTGGTGAGCGCGGGGGCGCGGACGATCTGCTTCATGAAGTCGCGCAAGGGGGTCGAGCTGATCCTGCGCCACGCGCTCGACCGCCTCGACCCGGAGCTCGCCGATCGGGTCGCGCCCTACCGGGCGGGGTACACGGCCGCCCAGCGGCGCGAGATCGAGCGCCGGCTGAGCGCGGGCGAGCTGCTCGGCGTGGTCGCGACCGACGCGCTCGAGCTCGGAATCGACATCGGCGAGCTCGACGCCGCGATCTGTGTCACCTTCCCGGGGACGGTCGCAAGCCTGCGGAAGATGTGGGGCCGGGCCGGGCGCCGCGGGTGGGGATTGGCGGTGTACATCGCCGGCGAGGACGCCCTGGACCAGTTCTTCTGCCGCCACCCGGAGGAGTTCCTGCGCCGGCCCGTCGAGGCCGCGATCATCGACCCCGAGAGCCCGGAGATCTACGCCGAGCACCTGCTCTGCGCCGCGCACGAGGCGCCGCTGACGCAGGACGACGCGCCGATCCTCGGCACCGGCTGGCTGGCGCACGCGCAGGAGCTGACCCGGGCGGGCTTCCTGCGCGAGCGCGCCACCGGGTTCGTGCCCCGGCACCCCGAGGACTATCCGGCCGCCCGGGTCGCGCTGCGCTCCGCCTCGGCGGACAGCTTCGTCCTGGTGCACGCCGGCTCGGGCGAGGTGCTCGGGACGGTCGAGGCCGCGCGCGCCTACGCCACCGTCCACGAGGGCGCGGTCTATCTGCACCTGGGGCGCTCGTATTCCGTGCTCGAGCTCGACCTGGCCGCCCGCCGCGCGGTGCTCGAGCCCTTCTCGGGGGACTACTTCACGCAGGCCAAGCGTGAGAGCGCGACCTGGATCGAGCGGCTCCACGAGCGGCGCGACACCCACGGTGTGAGGCTCTCCTTCGGTTCGGTCGTGTACTCCGAGACCGTGCTCGGCTACCAGCGCAAGGGGCTCCAGGACCACCGGGTGATCTCCTTCGAGGCGCTGGAGCTGCCGACCGTGCAGTTCGCCACGCGGGCGCTGTGGTACGAGCTCGACGAGCTGATCGGCTCCTCGGGTGGGGATCCCTTCCCATCGGAGATGTTGCTCGGGTCGCTGCACGCTCTCGAGCACGGGCAGATCGCGGTCCTGCCGCTGATCGCGATGTGCGACCGCTGGGACATCGGCGGCCTGTCGACCAACGCCCACCCGCAGACGGGCGGGCCGACGATCTTCATCTACGACGGGCATCCCGGCGGGGTCGGAATCACCCGGCGCGGCTTTGATCGATTCGATCGCCTGCACGGCGATGCGCGGCGTCTGATCGGCGAGTGTCCCTGTCGCTCGGGTTGCCCCTCCTGCGTGCAGTCGCCCAAGTGCGGGAACCTCAACGAGCCGCTCTCCAAGCGCGGCGCGCTCGAGCTGCTGGCGCGAATGGGCCAGTCGGCGCCCGGCGTGGCTGGGGAGCACGTCGAGCCACGCTAGCTTTGTGTGGTGCGCAATCGCGAGACCGCGCAGCGGATCATCGACCGGGTGCGGCGCGTCCCGCCGGGCTATGTGACCACGTACGGAGACCTTTCGCCCGGTGCCCCACGCCAGGCGGGACGGGTGCTTTCTCAGGGACCGGACGACGTGCCGTGGTGGCGCGTGGTCCGTAGCGACGGCACCTGGCCGAAGGGAGCCGAGCAGCGCGCGCGGCTGCTTCAAGAGGGTGTTCCGATCCGCGGGCAGCGCGTCGACCTGGCGCAGGCGCGGATTCCCCTCGAGGCGATCCTCTAGCGCCAGCCCTCGGCCGGCGGTCCCCGCACCCATCGCCATCGCGCGGATGCAGCTTCCGGCCGGCCTGGGCTCGAAAGCCCTACTCGTGGGCGATCGCGGCCAGCACGTCGATCCGCCCCGCCCGCAGCGCCGGCGGCAGCGCGGCGAGGACGCCGGCCAGCAGCCCTAGCGCGAGCAGACCCACCACCTGCGCCCACGGGACCGCGAACACCACGCCCTGGTTGCTCAGCGTGCGGGTGATCACCCACGCCACGAAGATTCCCAGTGCGACGCCGGCCACCGACCCGATCGCGGCGGTGATGACGCTCTCGTTGCGGATCAGCGCCCGCGCTTGGCCGGCGGTCATTCCCACCGCGCGGAGCATTCCCAGCTCACGGGTGCGCTCGGTGATCGAGAGCGTGAGGGTGTTGGCGATGCCGAGCAGCGACATCAGCACGCTCATCGCCAGCAGGGCGTAGAACAGCACGAGGATACTGTCGACACGACCGGAGACCTCATGGGCGAGCGCCGTCTGCGATCTCGCCACCACCCCCGGCAGCGAGCTCAGCGCCTGGGTCAGCCCCACTTGCGCGGCGACGGGATCCGCGCCGGGCGAGAGCTTGACGAACACCTGCTGCAGCCGTTGCTGGTGAAACAGGCGGTCGAAGGAGGCCTGCGGCAGCGCGAAGCCCCGCAGCAGCGCCCGGTCGGCGTAGACCCCCCGGACCGTGACGGTCATCCGCTTGCCGGTCTCCGTGGTCACGGTCGTGGCATCGCCCACCCGCAGGTGGGCGCTGCGAGCGGTGTCGCGCTCGACGATCACGTCCGAGAGCGTCAGGTCCTGGAGCGTGGCACGCGAACCGTCGATCCAGTGAAACCGGTACACCTGCCCGATCGTCGTCGGGTCGATGCCCTCCGCGGCCACATCGCCCGCGTTCCGTAGGTGTGCCGTGGTCGACTTCAGGCTCGAGATCGCCAGCACGTTTGGCACCAGCGCCACCGCGCGGGCGCTGGCGGCGGGAATGGGACCGGATCCGTCCTGGCTCTCGATCGTGAAGTCGCCGAGGAAGGTCTGCTTGATGATCTCGCTGGTCGAGGCGCGCAGGCCGTTCGCGTACACGGTCACGAACAGCACCAGCGCGAGGCCGATCATCAGCGCGGAGGCGCTGACCGCGGTGCGTCCGGGGTTGCGGGTCGCGTTCTCCCGCGCGAGCAGGCCGAGGATCCGCCCGCCGCGCGTCAGCGGCCAGGCCACGAGCCCGGTCAGGCGACGGATCGCCACCGGGCTCACGAGCACGACCGCGACCAGGAGCGCGACGGCGCCGGCGGCGCTCTGCGCGAGCTGGGCGCTGGTCGAGCCCGAGCTGGTGAAGATCAGCAGCAGACCCGCGAGCGCGAGCATGCCCGCCATCAGCGCCGTGAGCCAGATTCGCAACCGGGTCCGGGCCGCCGGGGCCGCGCTCTTGCGCAGCGCCTCGAGCGGGGCCACCCGGGTGGCGCGCAGCGCGGGCACGACCCCGGCCGCGACGGTCACGAGCACGCCCACCCCGAGTCCCACCACCACGGTCCGGGGCTCGAAGGCCAGGCCGGTGGACGGCAGGTTGAATCCGAGGCCGGTGAACAGCGCCCGGATCGCCGCGGCGGCGAGCACGCCGAATGCGAGCCCCGCCAGCGACGCCGCCGTTCCGATCGCCACCGCCTCGGCCAGCACCGAGCGCAGGATCTGCGGTCGACTGGCCCCCAGCGCACGAAGCAGGGCGAACTCCCGGGTGCGCTGCGAAACCGTGATCGAGAAGGTGTTGAAGATCACGAAGGCGCCGACGAAGACGGCGATGAGGGCAAACGCCAGCAGCCCGTTGGTGAGGATCGAGAGCCGGCCGGAGATCCCGCTGGCGGCGCTGTCGACCTGACTGTGCGCGTCGCGGACGACGAGCTCAGGGGAGAGCAGCGGTCCGATCTCGTTGACGAGCGTGCTGGGGGCCACGGCCCGGGCCCCGGCCACGTACAGGGTGTCGAACTTGCCCTGCTTGCCGTACAGGCTCCGAGCGGTCGCCAGGTCGAACACGGCAAAGGTGCTGCCGCCCAGCGACGCTCCGCCGAGTCGGGCGATCCCGGAGACCCTGAAGCGCCTGACCGGCTCGCCGGTGAGGACCGAGACGCGGTCGCCGACGTGGTACCGCTGGTGCTCGGCCGTGGCCTGGTCGATGACGACCTGATTGGCACGCCGAGGGGGTCCGCCCTTGACGAACGTGAAGCCCGAGAACGGCGGCGGGAGGTAGGAGAAGGCGAATGTCGGCGATCCGGTGCTGGCGATCGCCTGGCCGTTGCGACCGACGATGGTGGCGACGTCGGAGATCTGGCCCGCGACAGCGGCGACACCGGGCAGGGCGCGAATCCGATCCAGCAGCCCGGCGTGCAGGCTCGCCGGCGCGCTCAGCGGCGAGGCGAGGTTCTGCCGGCTGGAGACGATCACGTCCGCTCCCTTGGTCGAGGCGGTGAACAGTTGACTGAAAGCCGCGTCGATCGTGTCAATGAAGATGAATGTCCCCGAGATCATCGCGACGCCCACGAGCACCGCGAGCGCCGTCAACGCCGCTCGACGGCGCCTCGCCAGGAGGTTGCGCAGCGAGAAGGCGAGCACTAGCGCCCGATCTCCGGCCCGGTCGTGCCTTCGCTGCGCGCGCGGCCCGGAGCGGTGCTCAACGCAGCGCCTTGAGCGTGTCGAGGATGTCGGCCTCCGAGAGCTGTCCCGCCTCCTGCACGATTCGGCCGTCGCGCAGGAACACGAGCCGGTCGGCCTGGGCGGCGGCGAGCGGATCGTGGGTCACCATGGCGATGGTCTGGCCGAGCTCCTGGACCGAGAGGCGGAGCATGGAGAGCACCACCTCGGTGGAGGCCGAGT
Organism: Solirubrobacteraceae bacterium; assembly: GCA_050999075.1. Taxonomy (GTDB): domain Bacteria; phylum Actinomycetota; class Thermoleophilia; order Solirubrobacterales; family Solirubrobacteraceae; genus Palsa-465. The sequence goes on along the minus strand of JBPCPO010000031.1, from coordinate 25,997 downwards.
CGAGATTGCCGGTCGGCTCGTCGGCGAAGATGATCGCCGGGCGGGTCATGAGCGCACGCGCCAGCGCCACGCGCTGCTGCTCACCCCCCGAGAGCTCCGACGGCCTGTGTCCACGGCGCGCGGCCAGACCAAAGGCGCTCAGCAGTCGCTCGAGCCACACCTTGTCGATCTCCGCTCCGGAGATCCGCAGGGGCAGAACGATGTTCTGCTCGGCGCTCAGCACCGGCAACAGGTTGAAGGACTGGAACACGAACCCCACGCGGGTGCGACGCAGCCGCGTGAGCTCGGAGTCGTCGAGGCCGCTCAGCTTGCTCGGCCCCAGCCACACCTCCCCCGCGGTCGGCCGATCGAGTCCCGCCAGGAGATGCATCAGGGTCGACTTCCCCGATCCCGACGGCCCCATGATCGCGGTGAAGCTGCGCGGCGCCAGCTCGATCGTCACTCCACGCAGCGCGTTGACCGCCGCCGCTCCGTCTCCGTAGCGCTTCTCGAGGCCGCGCCCGGCGGCCACCGGAGCATCCAGGTCGGCCAACACGGTGCTGGAGGCTAGTCGCTATCGGGGATCGCCGGGGAACCAACGGACGTGGCATCATCGTCCTGTGCTGTTTCGCCGCGGCCGCACCCCAGAGGACCCCGAGGCGCAGCAGCGCGCCCAGGAGTCGATCAGCTCCCTGCAGGCCGGCGGGTTGCCGCTGGCCGCGCAGGAGCGCCTGCGCCAGCTCGCGAGCACCGAGGGCAAGCCGGCGCTGTTCAGCAGCGATCTGTCCGTGCAGGAGTTCGTCCTGCTGGAGGGACTCGGCGTTGCGCCGGTGACGCAGGTGATGGGGTCCTCGATCTACCAGGTCGGATGGCAGCCGACCTACTTCAACGTGCCCACCGAGGTGACGGTGCTCTCCGGGGCCTACAACGAGAGTCGCCGGCTCGCGCTCGGGCGCCTGCTTGAGGAGGCGCGGCTGGCCGGGGCCGATGCGGTCGTCGGCGTGCGGATCGTTCGCGGCGCCCACGACTGGGCCGCGGGCGCGATCGAGTTCATCGCCGTCGGGACGGCGGTGCGGCTCGAGCCCCATATGCGTCACCCCGACGGCGCGGCCGTGCTCACCGACCTAAGCGGCCAGGAGTTCGTGCAGCTGTGCCGGGCCGGCGTGCGGCCGGTGGGCATCGCGGCGCACACCAGCGTTCACTACGTTCCCGCCTCGTGGCAGACCCAGCGCGCGACGAGCGGCGGCTGGGGCGGTGCGGCGTGGGTCAACCAGGAGCTCAGGGACTTCACCCAGGGCGTCTACGCCGCTCGTGAGAAGGCGATCGGCGCGGCGGCCGCCCAGGCGGCACAGCTCGGCGCCGACGGGATCGTGGGGGTGCAGATCTCTCAGCACGCGCGAACGCACCGGGTGACGCGCAGCATGATCGAGTGCGAGGACCTCGAAGTCACCTTCAACGTCATGGGCACCGCGATCCGTGAGGACCCCGCGCTCGCCTCGAGCTCCAAGCCCGCGGAGCCGCTGACCGTGCTCCCGCTGCGCTGAGCTCCCCGAAAGCGAAACGACGAAATGAGGCAAGCGACGAAATGACCGACCAGCCCGTCCCCTACGACCCCACCAGCACCGAAGGCGTGCCGGAGGCGGGCCGCGAGCGCCTCGAACAGAACAAGCGCGGCCTGTACACGAGCGACCTGTCGGTCAACGAGTTCCTGCTCGTCCGGCACGCGGGCTTTCAGCCGCTCGGGCTCGTGGTGGGCTCAAGCATCTATCACATCGGATATCAGCAGGCGCAGTGGAAGAGCAACCAGGAGATGCAGGTCCTGTCCCAGGCGATGTACGAGGCGCGCAACCTGGCCATGACCCGCATGGAGGAGGAGGCCGATCAACTCGGGGCCGACGGCGTGGTGGGAGTGCGCCTGGACATCGGGCGCTACGAGTGGGGCGAGAACATGGCGGAGTTCATCGCCATCGGCACCGCGGTCAAGCACCGCGGCGGTGAGCTGCACCGCGCGCCCTCGGGGCGACCGTTCACCAGCGATCTCTCGGGCCAGGAGTTCTGGGCCCTGCTGCAGACCGGCCACCGCCCCGTTGGGATGGTCATGGGCTCGTGCGTGTACCACGTCGCGCATCAGGGCTGGCGCCAGTCGCTCAGCAACACCGGGCGCAACGTCGAGCTGCCCAACTTCACCCAGGCGCTCTACGACGCCCGCGAGCTCGCGATGGAGCGAATGCAGGCCGAAGCGCTCGACGCCAAGGCCGAGGGCATCGTCGGCGTGGACATCCACGAGCGCAGCCACGGTTGGGGCAGCCACGTGATCGAGTTCTTCGCCATCGGCACAGCGATCATCCCCGGCGAGGGCGCAGAGGATCGCACCATCCCCGACCCGACGATGGTCCTGCCGCTGACGTAACGGCTCAGCTCAACGCGTCGAGCACCCGGTCCACATCGGCGGCGTCGTTGTAGACGTGCCAGGAGGTGCGCAGACGACCGCCCCTCATCGCGGCGACGATCCCGGCGCGCTGCAGCTTCTCGGTGGCGTTCGGAAGGTCCGCGCACACGATCGCGCTGTTGCTGGGCTGAAGGCCGATCCCGGCCCGGAAGCGGTTGGCCAGCGCCAGGTCGTGGGCATGGATGGCCGGGACCCCGATCCGCTCGACGAGCTCGAGCGCGGGCTGGGTGCCGACCCACGAGAACCAGGCCGGCGAGAGATCGAGGCGGCGGGCGGCGGTGGCCAGGCGCAGCGGTGGCCCGAAGTAGCTGGCGTGGACGTCCTGCCCGGCATACCAGCCGGCGCTGTGGGGTACCGCGCGCTGCAGCAGACGCTCGGAGACGGCGAGGAATGCGCTGCCCCGGGGCGACATCAGCCACTTGTAGGCGCCGCACACCACCGCATCGAGCCCGCTCCCGTCAACCGGCAGCCATCCGATGGCCTGGGTCGCGTCACAGATGGTGATCGTCTCGTTGACGGCGGCGGCGGCCACGATCGCCTCCAGGTCGGCCACCTCGCCGCTGCTCATCTGCACGGCGCTGAAGGCGACGGCGTCGGCGCCGTCGGCGATCGCCTCGACCAGCCGATCGGGGGGCACCGTGCGGACGTCGAGGCGCTCCTGGACCAACAGCGGGAACAGCACCGAGGTGAACTCGACGTCGGGCACCACAACGCGCGCTCGCGCCGGCAGCGCGGTGACGATCGAGCCGACCAGCTCCGAGACGGTGGAGCCGACCGCGACGCGCTCGACGTCGACGCCCACCAGCCGGGCGAACGCGGCGCGGGCGCCCTCGGTGCTCTGCCCCCAGTGCTCCCAGCTCGTGCGCCCGCCGTGCCATTCCTCGAGCGCGGACTGCAGCGCCTCCCACGCCGGCCGCGGTGGCAATCCGTAGCTGGCGGTGTTGCAGTACACCCCCTCCGGCTCCCACAGCTCCCGCGCCGCCTCGATCCTCATGCGTTCGCATCATCGCAGCCGCTGCGACGCCGCTCGGCGCGGAGCCGGCCGATCGCACTGAGCCGCACCCTGGTCCAGCGGGTCACCAATTCTGCGCAGAGCGTCGACTTCAGACTCGCGACGCAGCGGGCCGGGGACACAAACGTGGCCCCGGCCCACGCTGAAACACTTGCCGCTCGATCTGGCGGCTGGCGACGCCTGGCGTCGCCCAACAAACGTGTGCGCAGGATGTGCGCAACAGGTGTTATCTGACTCGGTCCGGCGGACTCAGCTCATCCATGTGGACGCGCTCCTCCGTGAAGGGGAACCTGACCATTGGACTATATCACCAGGGTGGAGTCTCAGGTCGGAGCGCTCACCGGTTGCGCAGCGCGGGTCGATCGCACTCCCAGCACAGTCCGCCGGTCAGGATCCCCGAGCAGCATCCCGAGGATCGCGGCCGCGCCGCGATCGCGCCCCACGCCCCCAGCGCCCGGTTTCGCTCCTGATCATCGGTGAAGGTGGTGATCAGGATCGAGAGCGCGGCCGCAGACACGAGCGCGGCGCCCAGTCCCTGTACAGAACGGGCCGCGATCAGCCAGCCTCCGAGGAGGCGAGGGGGCCGGTGAGCGACGCGAGTGAGAACAGGATCAGACCGCCAGATTTTCTGACCTCTGTCGATCTGGGGGGGTCTCGTTCGTCGTTTGGGGTAGAGGGTCCGAATCGCGGACCCAGACCCAGAAAGGAAGCGCGATGCCCCAGTACGCGATTCTCATCTACACCGACGAGTCGACCTTCGCCGATGCCGGAGCGATAAAGCAGGTTCTGAAGGACCACGGGGAGTTCATCGAGCGCAACGGCCCGGTGCTGCGGGGCGGCAGCGGCCTGTTGCCGGTTGAGACCGCCACCTCGATCCGCCGGGAATCGGGCGGCGCCTTCAGCGTCACCGACGGCGCGTTCGTGGAGACCAAGGAGGCCCTCGGCGGCTACTACATGATCGAGGTCGCCGATCTCGACGAGGCGATCGCGGTGGCCAAGCAGGTCCCGGCGCCGGCCGGCGGGGTCGAGGTCCGTCCGGTGCGCCCCGGCGCGGTGATGGAGGACTGATGAACCGGGTCGCTGCAGGCGACTCGGCCGCCGTCGCCGCCGTCGCTGGCGCGCACCGTCGCGAGTGGGCGTTCGTGCTCGCCGCGACGGTGCGGGTGACCCGGGACCTCGATCTGGCCGAGGAATGCGTCCAGGACGCCTACGCACAGGCGCTGAGAACCTGGAGCGAGCGAGGGATCCCCACCAATCCCGGCGCGTGGCTGACCACCGTGGCCAGACGGCGTGCGCTTGACCTGCTGCGCCGCGAGACGACGCTCGCTCGCACGCTGCCGCTGCTCGTCGAGGCTCGAGCCGAGCTCGCCCCCGACGAGCTGGCCGCAGACGAGATCCCCGATGATCGCCTGCGGCTGATCTTCACCTGCTGTCATCCGGCCCTGCCCCAGGAGGCGCAGGTCGCGTTGACGCTGCGGTTGCTGTGCGGCTTGAGCACGCCCGAGGTCGCACGAGCGTTCCTGGTCGGCGCCCCCACCATGGCGGCACGCATCACGCGGGCAAAGAAGAAGATCGCCGCCGCGGCGATTCCCTACCGGGTCCCCGGGGCCGAGGAGCTGCCGGCTCGGATCGACGCGGTGCTCGAGGTCGTGCACCTTCTTTACACGACCGGGCATACCGCTCCGGCGGGCAGCGATCTCGTCCGCCGCGACCTCGTCGAGCGCTCACACGACCTGGCTCGGATGCTCCGCACCCTGCTGCCCGACGACCCGGGGGTCGCCGGGCTGCTGGCGCTGATCCTGCTCACCGACGCCCGCCGACCGAGCCGGGTCAGCGAGGACGGCCGTCTTGTGCTGCTCGCCGAGCAGGACCGCCGGGACTGGGATCGCGGGGCGATCGAGGAGGGGGTCGCGCTCGTCCGCGCGGCGCTCCAGCGGCGCCCGCCGAGTCGTTTCGCCCTGATGGCGGCGATCGCCGCGGTGCACGCGCAGGCCCCGCGCTGGCAGGACACCGACTGGCGCGAGATCGTCGCTCTGTACAACGTGCTCGTCCAGATCTGGCCGTCCCCGGTCGTCGCGCTCAACCGTGCCGCCGCGATCGGATTTGCCGACGGACCCTCCGCCGGACTGCGGGCGCTCGACGAGCTGGCCGGCGAGCCTCAGCTCGCCGGCTACGGATACCTCGCCGCCACCCGCGCGGACTTCCTGCGCCGCCTCGGTCGAACCGACCAAGCGCGCACGTCCTACCAGGAAGCGCTGCACCTCACCGAGAACACCGTCGAGCGCGACTTCCTCGCGACGCGTCTGCGAGAGCTCGATGAATGATCCTCGAGCTCGTGCCAGGTTCGTGCGCCCCGAGGTCGATCCGATCGTCTGGGAGCACGGCCGCCGCAACATGGCACCGGTCGACCACGGCGTGCTGGTCGTCGTGCTGCCGGTCAACCATGATCAGAGCGATTCGGGGGGGCCGCCGGGCACCGCATTGGCGAGTTCTCAGGCGCTGGCCGGGGCCGCGTCCGTCGTCGTGCTGGGGATGGGCGTGTGTCGGTCGTGGTGCAGCGGGGACGGGGCGACGTGCAGCAGCCGGGCGGCCCAGGTGGGCAGCCACCAGTTGTAGGCCCCGAAGAGGCTGACCAGGGCGGGGACGAGCAGGCAGCGGATGATGGTGGCGTCGACGAGGATGCCGGCGCCCAGGCCGGTGGCGAGGATCTTGATGTCGGTCTCGGGCCCGGTTGACATGGCCAGGAACGAGAGGACGAGGATCAGTGCCGCGCTGGTGACCAGGCGTCCGGTGCGCCCGATGCCCTGGATGACCGCGGTGCGGGTGTCGCCGGTGGCGTCATAGGTCTCGCGCATGCGGGCGAGGATGAACACCTCGTAGTCCATCGAGAGCCCGAACAGGAACGCGAACACCATCACCGGCACCCACATGGTGATCGCGCCGGTGGCGGGGATTCCCCAGATGGCGTGGCTGGCGTGGCCGTGCTGCCAGACCCAGACCATCACGCCGTAGGCGGCGCCGAGCGATGCGAGGTTCATGACCACCGCCTTGAGCGCCAGCAGGAGCGAGCGGAACGCCCGGGCGAGCAGGACGAACGTGGCCAGGGCGATCAGGGTGAGCATGAGCGGGAAGCTGCCGTAGACGTCGTGGGCGAAGTCCAGCGTGGATGCTCCCGACCCGGCGACGCCGAGCGCACCGGAGTCGTGGGCGAGCGCGGCGCGAACGGCGCGCACGGTGTCCTGCCCGGCGGGCACGTTGGTCTCAGCGGCGGGCAGCACGGTGACCAGTGCCGTCCCGGCCCGGCGGGCATCGGGGCTGGTCGGGGCCACGGCGGCCTGGACGCCGGGCAGCCCGGCGAGCCGGTGGGCGATCGCGTCAGCGGCGCCGGCGCGGGTGAGCACGTCGATCGGGGTCAGCGTCCCGGAGGGCACGCCCCCGGCCTGAAGCGTGGCCAGTGCGGTATGAGCCGGGCCGGTCTGGGCCAGCGCGCTGGTGCTCGGCTCGCCGACGTGCATCGAGAGCGCAGGAACGATCAACACGGCCAGGGTCGCGGTGCCGGCCAGGGCGGCGAGGCCCCGGTGGCGCGAGGTGAACCGGGCCCAGGCCGTCCAGCCGCGGCTGGCAGTGCTCTCGGTGCGGATGCGCGGCCAGTCGAGGCGGGGGCCGATCGTGGCCAGCAGGACGGGCAGCAGGGTGAGTGCGACGGCGACGGAGATCAGCGGGATCAGCACGCCGCCGATTCCGGCGCTGCGCAGGAAGGGGACCGGAAGCACCACGAGGGCGAGCAGGCCGACGCCGACGGTCAGCCCGGAGAGCAGCACCGCGCGTCCGGCGGAGCTCATCGCCGCAGTCACCGCGGCGTGATTGTCGGCGCCGTGGGCGCGCTCCTCGCGCCAGCGGGTGACGACGAGCAGCGAGTAGTCGATCGCGACGCCCAGTCCGATCAGCGCGATCAGGAACTCGACGATCTGGCTGATCGCAGTCAGGTGCGTCAGACCGTCGACGGCCAGGAAGGTGGTCAGAATCGAGATGGCGGCCATGACGAGCGGGACCAGCGCGAGGAAGCTGGCGAACACGAAGGCCAGGACGACGAGCGCGCCCAGGCCCCCGAGCATCGCCTCGGCCAGCACCCCGGCGCCCTTGGCCGCCGAATGGCTGCTGGCCAGAGCCTGGATGCCGGTGCTCTGCACCTGCCATCCGGCCGGGGTCGCCGCCCGCACGGCGGCCTGGATTCGCGCCGTCAGCGCGCTGGGGGCCATCGGGTGGCTCGCCGGGGTGCTCACGAGCGCGAACGCGGTGCGCCCATCGCGGGTGGCGAACGCGCGGTCGCCGGTGCTGGCGTAGTCGACCACGCGGGCCACGGGCACGACCCGCTGGGCCCCGGTGAACGCCCGATGGAGCTGCGCCGCGACACCCGGCGTGTGGATCGTCATTCCGGAGGGAAGGGTGATGAGCGCAACGGTTGGATCCTCGGTGCCGTTGTGGTAGAGCGCCTGGACCCGGGCATCGGTGCGAAAGGCGGAGCCAGGCATCGCGAAGCTGTTGGTCAGGCGCTTGGTGGTCGTGCCGGCGGTCATCGCACCGGCGATGGCCAGGACGATCCAGCCGGCCAGGACGAGTCGCTTGTGGCTGAGGACGAACCGGGTGAGTGCCTGCATGACGAGCCTCCTGAAGACGCCGGGGGTGATGACGCCTGAGAGCATCGACGGCCGGCCCGGTTTTGTCGTCGCCCCGCGGAAGGCAATCTGACTACCGCGGGCGGAGCGAGTGGAGGGAGGACTACTCCCAGCGCAGTACATCCATCGCCTTCCCGTAGACGACGACACACGGCTGCTCGGGGTCTACCCTCGCGTCATGAACGCTCTCCGCGCCGTGCGCCAGCCATCCCGCCCCGGTGGCGCGGCGCCTGCGACCACGGCTGGCCGGACGCGCCCACGGCGCTCACCGCTCGTCGTGGACGCCGGCTTGGCGGCGCTGATGGCCATGGTCACGATCGCCGGCTCGATCGCCGAGAGCCACCCTGACCACCGGTTCGGGGGCGTCCCGGTCGGCCAGCACGTCCCCCCCGCGCCGCTGGCTGCCTACCTCCTCATTGCGCTCGCCGCCGTCGTGCTGAGCTGGCGGAGCCGGCGGCCCGTGCTCGTGCTGGTCGTGTCCCTGGTGTGCGTCGTGCTCTACACGTGCCTGGGCTACGTCGACGGCGCGGCCCTGCTGAACCCGGTGGTCGCGCTGTACGCCGTGGCGTTGGCCGTTGACACCCGCCGCGCCGTCGTGCTCTCGGCGCTCACCATGGTCGCGCTGATGGCCTCGAGTGCGGGGTTCGACCCGTTGGGAGCGACCGGCGGCGGGTTCATCCTGATTCCCGGCGAGGTCGCCGCCGCGCTGCTGCTGGGCCTCTGGGTGGCCAGCCGCCGCGCCTACGCGCACCGCGAAACCGAGGAGGAGGCCCGCCGGCAAGTCGATGTCGAGCGGCTGCGCATCGCCCGCGAGCTGCACGACGTGGTCGCGCACACCATGGCCACGATCAACGTCCAGGCCGGCGTCGCCGCGCACGTCATCGACCAGCAACCCGACCAGGCCACCCATGCGCTGGAGGCGATCAAGGCGGCCAGCAAGGAGGGCCTGCGCGAGCTGCGCTCCATCCTCAACGTGCTGCGTCAGGCCGACGAGCCCGACTCCACCGCGCCCGTCCCGCGCCTGAGCCAACTCGACGCGCTCATCCAGGGCACCACCCGCGCTGGACTGCCGACCACAGTGACCGTGCACGGCCATCCGCGGCCCCTGTCAGCGACGGTCGACCTGGCCGCCTACCGCATCGTCCAGGAGTCGCTGACCAACGCGCTGCGCCACGCCGGGCCGACCCGCGCCACCGTGGAGCTGACCTACCGCGAGAAGGAACTTATCATCGAGGTCCTCGACTCAGGGCGCGGACCCGTCGTGGGCGCCGCCACCCAGGGTCCGAGGCACGGAATCACCGGGATGCGCGAGCGCGCTCTCGCCGCCGCCGGCTCGCTCACCGCCGCACCACGGCCCGAAGGCGGCTTCTGCGTCCACGCTCGGCTTCCGCTGGCGTCGTGATCCGCGTCCTGCTCGCCGACGACCAGGCATTGCTGCGCGCCGGCTTCCGCGTGCTGCTGGACTCCGCGCCGGACATCGAGGTCGTCGGCGAGGCCGGCGACGGCGCCCAAGCCGTCGCTCTGGCCCGCCAGAACCGCGCCGACGTCGTGCTCATGGACATCCGCATGCCCGGCGTCGACGGCCTGGAGGCCACCCGGCGCATCGGCGCCGATGAGAACCTCGCCGGGGTCAAGGTCCTGATCCTCACCACGTTCGAGACCGACGAGTACGTCTACGCGGCGCTGCAGGCCGGCGCCAGCGGCTTCCTGGTCAAGGACACCGAGCCCGTCGAGCTGTTGCAGGCCATCCGCGTCATCGCCCGCGGCGATGCGCTGCTGTCTCCGACCGTCACCCGGCGGCTGATCGCCGACATCGCCGCCCGCCCCCACCGCCCCAGCACCCCGAGCACCGCGCTGGCCGAGCTCACCGACCGCGAGCGCGAGGTCATGGCCCTCGTCGCCACCGGCCTGAGCAACGACGAGATCGCCGGCCAGCTCTACCTCAGCCCCTTCACCGTCAAGACCCACGTCAGCCGCGCCATGCTCAAGCTCGGAGCCCGCGACCGCGCCCAGCTCGTCGTCATGGCCTACCAGGCCGGCCTCGTCACTCCCGACCGATAACTCTTCCCTGACGCCGGGCCCTCCAATGCCTCGGCGCAGGTTACCGCGTGGAGTCGGCTCGGTGGGTCAAGACTGACGCTGTCTGCGAGGGCCTCGGATCGCCGGCGGCCCGGGACTCCCACGGACCATGTTGAGACTAAGATGACGGAGATCTATGTGATCTCAGATGTTTGTGTATCATGCTCGCCGTGCCGAGCGACGCTGAGATCACCTTCGCGGACCACATGGGGCGCTTCTACGCGCGTCGTTACGCGTTTCCGCCCATGGTTGGCCGGCTGCTCGGCTATCTCGCGGTCTGCGACCCGCCGGAGCAGAGCATCGGTGAGCTGGCCGAGGCGTTGCTGGCCAGCCGAAGCGCGATCGCCGGCGCGGTCAAGGTTCTCGAGACCACGCATGCGATCCGTCGCTCGCGGACGGCGGGCGAGCGGATGGACCGAGTGCAGATTGACTTGAGCTCACCGCAGTCGATGGGGATGGACATCACCGAGTACGAGGAGCTGAGCAAGTTGGCGCAGGAGGGCCTGCAGGTGGTGCGCGACTCCCCAGTGGAACGGCAGGCGGTGCTGTTGGAGATATCCGCGTTCGCCGACTTCCTCGTGGAGCGGGTGCCGGTGCTGCAGGAGGAGTGGAACGCGCGCCGCGAGGACCTGGTCGCCGCCGGCCGGCTCCCGGACACAGCCCGCCGCCAAGGACGGGATCGAGCGTGACTGGCGCAGGCGCACCGGCGATCATGGCGGCCGGCGTGGGTAAGTCGTTCGGGAAGACGGTGGTGCTCGACAGCGTTGAGCTGACCGTTGCTGAGGGCACCATCTTCGGCCTGCTGGGGCCGAACGGGGCGGGCAAGACCACGATCGTGCGGATCCTGTCCACCTTGATTCCCGCCGACTCCGGGCGGGTCTGCGTCGCGGGCCACGACGTGGCCACCGACCCGGACGGGGTGCGGGGCGCGATCGGCGTGACCGGGCAGTTCTCGGCCGTGGACGAGCTGTTCACCGGCGAGGAGAACCTTCGCCTGATGGCCGATCTGAACCATTTGGGCCGCACCGCAGGCCGGCGCCGAGTGGCCGAGCTACTGGACGTATTCGATCTCGTGGATGCTGCCCGCCGACCGGTCTCGACCTACTCCGGTGGGATGCGCCGCCGACTGGATCTGGCGATGACGCTGGTCGGCTCCCCGCGGGTGATCTTTCTCGATGAGCCCACGACCGGCTTGGACCCGCGCGGGCGGCGCACGATGTGGGACGCGATCCGAAATCTTGCCGCGGACCGTGTGACCATCTTCCTCACCACGCAGTACCTGGACGAGGCGGACCACCTCGCCGACCGGATCGCGGTCCTCGAGCGTGGCCGGATCGTCGCCGAGGGCACGCCCGCCGAGCTCAAGCGACGCATCTCCGGCGGTCACCTCCGACTGGAGTTCACCGCCCCGGATGCCCTGCAGGCGGCTGAGCGCGTGCTCGCGGTGGCCTCGAGCGAGCACGATGAGTTGATCTTGCGGGTGCCTAACGATGGCAGCGTGGCTGCGCTGCGCCGCGTGCTCGACCGGCTCGACGATGCCGGCGTCGAGATCGCGCAGCTGTCGATCCACACGCCTGATCTCGACGACGTGTTCTTCGCCGTCACCGGCCACCCCAGCGAACAGAGCGCGCCCGTGCCATGAGCACGCTGGCCTACACCGCCACCGATTCGGCCACGATGCTGCGCCGCAACCTGCGGCGCCTGCGCCGCTACCCGTCGCTGACGCTGATGCTGATGGGAATGCCGATCGTGTTCCTGCTGCTGTTCGTCTACGTGTTCGGCGGCCAACTCGGCGCAGGACTCGGGCACGGCCTCGCGGGTGGTCACACGGGCCGTGCCGGATATTTGAACTACATCGCGCCGGGCATCCTGCTGATGACCGTGGCTGCCTCCGTCCAAGGCACCGCGATCGTGGTCGCGATGGACATGACCGCGGGCATCATCGACCGGTTCCGCACCATGGCGATCGCCCGCGCGTGCGTGCTCACAGGCCACGTCCTGGCCAGCCTCATCCACACGCTCGTCAGCATCGCGGTCGTCCTCGGCGTCGCGATCGCCCTCGGCTTCCGGCCCGCTGCCAGCGCTGCCGACTGGCTTGCGGCCCTCGGCGTGATCATGCTGTTCGCGTTCGCCCTCATCTGGCTCGCCACCGCACTCGGCCTGGCCGCCAAGAGCGTCGAGACGGCCAGTAACACGCCGATCATCCTGACCCTGCTGCCGTTCCTGGGCAGCGGCTTCGTCCCCACCGACACCATGCCCGCGGGCCTGAGGCAGTTCGCCACCTACCAGCCCTTCACCCCCGTCACCGAGACTCTGCGCGGGCTGCTCACCGGCACGCCGATCGGCGACAACGCGATCGCCGCCGTCGCCTGGAGCGTCGCCGTCGCCGTCGCCTCCTACCTCTGGGCCCGACGCCTCTACAACCAGCGCGGCGCTCGCTGACCGCAGTATCGTCGCCCCCGATCGCCATCGAAGCGCAGACCGCAGCCCTGCGCCAAGAGCTCCGCCATTGGCCTGACCGTGCCTCAAGCTTGCTCGCCGCCCTCGAGGTCGCCCGGGCTGCGGCGCAGATCAATGGGACGACGCGCCGATCGCGGTCACCGCCTGCTTCGTTCGGGTCGTTTCGTTCTCGCCGACCAACCGGGCTCAGCTCAATCCAGGTCATCCATCCGGATCGGCACTCGGCGGTAGCGAGCGAAGGCGGCCCAGGATGTGCTTGCGCGGCAGGGTGTGCGGAAATCCGTGATCCTTCCGTACGTGGGCTTGGACTTTGGCCACGAGGTCCTCTTCGTCGTCGGCTGTGATGGTCTTGTCACAGCGGGGGCAGTTGATGATGAGGGTCATCGGGCTCCTTGGTTGGGTGTGACCTATCCGGGGGGCCACCGGCGAGAACTCACGGGGGTGGTCGGGTTGTCATTCGTTGCGCCGGCAGCCTGGGTGAGGCCGGTTTCATAGGCGAAGATGACCGCCTGCACCCGGTCGCGGAGTTCGAGCTTGGCCAGAATCCGTTTGACGTGGGTCCGTATCGTGGACTCTTCGATGCCCAGGACGGCCGCGATCTCGCGGTTTGATAGCCCGCGGGCGATCAACTTGAGGACTTCACGCTCGCGCGGGGTCAGCTCGGCGAGATTTGCCTGATCGGTGAGCTTCGGAGTGGGCTGTTGGGCCATGCGATCGATGACGCGCCGTGTGATCGAGGGCGAGAGCAACGAGTCGCCGGTGGCGATCGTGTGCACGGCGGCGATCAGCTCTTCCGGTCGCGTGCGTTTCAGCAGGAACCCCGAGGCTCCGGCGCGCAGACCGCCGAAGATGTAGTCGTCCTGCTCGAAGGTGGTGAGGATCAGGACCCGTACGCCTGGGGCAGCACGGCCGAGCTCGCCGGTGGCGGCGATCCCGTCGAGATCGGGCATGCGGACGTCCATCAGCACGACGTCGGGCATCAGGCGTCGGCCCAGCTCCACGGCTGCACGTCCGGTTGCGGCCTGGCCGACGATCTCGATACCGGGGTCCGCACCGAGCAGCTCGACCAGCCCGGCGCGCATGAGGTCATCGTCGTCGGCGAGCAGGACCCGTATCACGGGCGCAGGCTTTGGTGTGGGAGCTCGGCATGAACGCGGAACGATCCGTTCAGGCGTTCGGCCACCAGGCGGCCTCCGAGCAGGCCCGCGCGCTCGCGCATGCCGATCAAGCCGTGCCCGCCGCCGGGGCCGGGTCTCCTCCCCGTCGGGACGGGGTTGCAGACCGTCAGTTCGAGCCCGTTTTCGGCGAACGCAAGTTCGACCTGGACGGTACCGTTGCCGTGGCGTGCGGCGTTCGTAAGCGCCTCCTGCAAAATCCGGAACGTCGCCTGATCAACGCTGCTGGAAACTGGTCGCGGGGCGCCAGTGGTGGCGAAGCTCACCTTCTCACCGTTTGATGTGTGCTGGGCGATGAGCGTCCTCAGCGACGCGATTCCGGGCGGCGCGTCGACGATGCGGTCGGTCGAGCTGTCCTCGCGCAGCGCGCCGACGAGCTGATCGATCTCCTGCACGGTCTGGCGGGCGAGCTGCTCGATCGCCTCGAGCGCCACGGGCGCGCGGTCAGGCTCTTGCTGATACCGAAGTCGGGCTGCGCCCGCCCGGACGCCGATCACATTGATCGCGTGGCCGGCCGAGTCATGCAGGTCACGGGCGATCCGCGCCCGCTCCTCGATGACTGCGAGCCGACGCTCGCGCTCCGCCTCGCGCTCGGCACGGATCGCGCGCTGCTCAAGCTCGGCGATGTGCTCGCGTCGCAGCCGGGTTCGCTCACCGGCAAACCACGCGACCGCCCAAGCAAGGCACGTGTGGAGAATCTCAAGGCCGGGAAATGCTCCGTTCGCGGCCGCGGTGGTCGCCAGGTAGGCGGCCAGCAGGCCTCCCACGACGATCGTGGTACCGATGGTCCACGGGCTCGCCTCGTCCCGGCTGGCCGCGAGTAAGTACAGCCCGGCGGTCGCAGGGAGCGGGACGCTCAGCGAGTAACCAAGCCCGGCCGTCAGCGTGCTGGCGCCTGCCAGCGAGACGAAGACGCCCAACGGCGCACGCCGCCAAGCCAACAAGGGCAGCCCCGCGCCCGCGACCAGCAGCCCGCCCGCCACGTCCAACCGCGAGCCGGTCCGCAACGCTCCGGCACCACCATGAGCGAGAAAGAGCAGCGACCCGCCGACCGCCATCGTGGTGATTGCGAGATCCACGAGCAGTCCCGATCTCGGGCGCTTCGTGAAGCGTCGCTTGGCGGATGCCATCGACCTCACTAACCGAGCGACGATACCTCCGCTGGTGCGCCCGCGCGTCCCCCTGTGGGGGGACCCGGGTGGACTGGCTGGGGACGCAGAAGTTCCCCCACGCGGGTGTTTCGCACCATCCAGCCGATGTGTAGCTTGATCGTCGTGGATCCAAGCAGCCCAAGAGACGAGCCCGACCTGTCTGAGCTGCCACGCTACCCGGGCGAGGACGGCCGCACAACAGATGGTGCCCCGACCGGCAGCACGCCGCGTCGGGGGGGCGCGTGGGTGGTCATCATCGTTGTCGTGCTCGTTTCGGCGCTGGTGCTGTTGCACCTCACCGGCACAATCGGAGCCGGCTCGCATTGAGCGAGCATCCCGACCCGCGGCAGATCGAGGACGCGACCGATGACGATCCGGGCGAGGTGGTTGTCGGGGTCAGATCGTTGACCAAGCGCTACGGCGAGGTGATCGCGGTGGATGATCTAACGCTGTCGTTGGAACGGGGCACGGTGACGGGGTTCCTCGGGCCGAACGGTGCGGGGAAGACGACGACGCTGCGGCTGCTGCTCGGGCTCGCCGAGCCCACCGCCGGTGAGGCGCTGCTCTTCGGCCGTCACTATCGCGACCTACACGAGCCGGCGCGGCGCGTCGGCGCGGTGCTGGAGTCAAACGATTTTCATCCCGGGCGTTGCGGGCGCGACCACCTGTGGATGCTCGCGATCGCGGCCGGGATCCCCCGACGTCGGGTCGAGGAGGTCCTCGAGCTCGTCGACCTGGAGTCGGCGGCCGCTCGGCGGGTCGGCAACTACTCGCTCGGGATGCGCCAACGCCTTGGTCTCGCCGGCGCGCTGCTCGGAGCGCCGGACCTGCTCGTCCTGGACGAGCCGGCGAACGGCCTTGATCCTTCGGGCGTTCATTGGCTGCGCGCGTTCCTGCGCCGCTTCGCGGACCGTGGCGGCACGGTCGTGATCTCCAGTCACGTCCTGGCCGAGATCGCCCAGACCGTCGATCAGGTCGTGGTCATCGACCGTGGGCGGCTGCTCGCGGCCGTTACGCTCGACGAGCTCACCGCTCGTGGCGAAACGCTCGAGGACGCCTACCTCAAGCTCACAGTCAGAGAGTTGGCGGCATGACCGCGCAGATTCGCGCGGAGCTCTACAAGCATCGCTCCACACGGACCAACCTCGGCCTGCTCGCCGCGATGCTCGGCCTGATCCTGCTCGTCGTGCTTCTGCACGCCGTGGCGCTGCCCGCCACGGAAGCCGCCCGGCGCACCGTACAGACCAGCGATACGTTCGGGCGCGGCGAGATGCTCGCGGCACTGTTCGCCGCGCTGGTCGGCGCGATGTCGATCACCTCCGAGTTTCGTCACGGCACGATCCGCCCGACGCTGCTGGTCACCCCGCAGCGCGGTCGGGTGATCGTGGCGAAGGTATCGGCGAGCGTGCTTATCGGGAGCGTGTTCGGTCTGATCGGGGCGGGCTTCGCCGCGGGCGCCGGGAGTGCCGCGCTCGCCGCGCGCGGGATCCCGATCCGCCTGGACGGCGGTGATTTCGCGCTGCTGCTCGGCGGCAGCATCGTGGCATCCGCTCTGCTCGCAGCGATCGGCGTTGGTGTCGGCGCCGCGATCCGGCACCAAGTCCCGACCGTCGTCGGCATCTGCGCGTGGCTGCTGTTCGTCGAGGGCCTGCTCGTCGGCGACGCCGGGAGTGTCGGCACGATCGGCCGCTACCTACCCGGCGCGCTTGGGAACGCCGCGAGCGGACAAGTCCCACAGCTCGCGGCCGGCCCCGCGATGCTGCTGCTCGCGATATACGCGGCAGCGGCAGCGGCGGCGGGATGGCGCGTGTCGATCCGCCGCGACGTGGCATGACCCAATCATGCGGCGCCAGCAACCAGCGACTTCGCACCTCCTGCTGATCGGTTGCTGATCGCCCGGAGCCCGAATCTGCTGACGCGCTCGTCCAGACCGAGCTCGAGTGCTGCGGCGATTCGCCTTACGACGGTGAGACTGTACAGCTGAACGGACATTCAGTCATGGTGCGGAGCGTGGCTCACGGACATCTACGCGATGCAGAACAACTCGACACCGATTTCGCGGGCGCGGTGGCCGACACGATGCAGGCGCTCGCGGCCCCGAGTCGCGTTCGCATCTTGGGCCGTCTGCGGGCTGGTCCGTCGAGCGTGAACGATCTGGCCGAGGCGGTCGGGATGGAGCCCTCGGCGGTGTCCCATCAGCTGCGGTTGCTGCGCCTCTCGGTTTCGTCGTGGGGCATCGTGAGGGTCGCCGCGTCGTCTACGACCTGCACGACGACCATTGGGTGCGAGGTGTCCAATCAACTTGGCTGCTCCTCTCGTTGGTTTGTCGTGTGCCGAGGTGATCACGAGGTTCTCCCTCATCCCCCGGAGCGTCCGGCATGGCAACGCGCGGGTCAGCGCGATCATGATCGGGGCCGCCGATGAGTCCGCCGGCGGTGAACCGCCAGTCGATCAGCACGGCGAGGATGATCCCGAGCTCGACGACGAGGCTCGTGGAGGCGAACTGGAACGCCATCGTGCTGGTGAAATCGGCGCAATTACGAAACAGCGAGCGGGCGAGCGCGACCGACGCATACGAGCACGATGACCAGGCGGCGCCGAGGCCGGAGGCGACCACGAGCGTTCGCGGCGAGTCGTCAGGCAGCAGCCGGCGCATCTGCTGCCTTGAGACGACTGCCTGCACCGCGCCGGACAGCGCGAACCCGAGGATCAGCGTCCACAGGATCTCCCGCGTCATCCCGAACGAGAACCGCAGCGCGTGGCCGAGCGGGTGCACAGCCGGATCAGCCGCGGCGCATCAGCCGGCCGACCGCGGCCATCAGCTCGCCGGTGCGGTCGAACTTCAGGTCCTCGGTTTCAGCGCCGAGCACGCAGTTGCGGGCGTGATCGTCGAGCAGCCCGAGCGCGACCTTGTCGAGCCCCGCCTGGATCGCTGAGATCTGGGTGAGCACGTCTATGCAATAGCGGTCGCTCTCGACCATCCCCTCGGTCCCGCGGACCTGCCCCTCGATTCGCTTTAGGCGGGTCAGGAGCTGGTCCTTGGTGGCGGTGTACCCGCGGGTCTCGGCGCTTGGCGGCATCTCTCTTGGTCCCCTTCGGTCTGGAGGTTCTCAACTTGAGCATACCGAACCCCTCAGGGGTATGACACCGGTCGAGCGCCTCGACCTCCTCGCGGATCGACCGCTCGCAATCGCGGCACCGGAAGCGTCGTCGTGCGCGGCGAATCGATCGACGACGCGGCACTCCGGGAGGCGGTCACGACCGCCGGCTACGAGCTGACCGGATGAGCATCGCTGTCCGCCGCGGCCGCCGGCTACCGCCAACGCCTACGTGATCGCATTCGGCGGGCTGCTGCTGCTCGTCGGACCGCTGTCCGACCTGTTCGGCGCCCGCAAGGTGCCCACCGCCGGCTGGGCCGTCTGCCGGTCTGGTCAGTCGCTGATTACCAGGGACTTCTAGCGATGGCGAGACCGGGACTTGAACCCGGGACACCACGATTTTCAGTCGTGTGCTCTACCAGCTGAGCTATCTCGCCGCGGTCGCGCGATGCTAGCGGCACCGGAGCTTGGTCGAGATCTGAATTGTCGGCGCGCAAACGCTCGAGGAAGAGGCAGACGACCAGCGCGGCCAGCAGGTTCGTCAGCTGGGTGAGGGCGGAGATCTGGGTGCCGAGCGCGATCGTCATGAGGGGGAGCGCCGCGGCGGCGATCCGCCACGGGCGCAGAGCGAGTCCGAGCCTGGTGCGATACAGCGTGCCGCCGGCCAGGAACAGCGCCACCCCTCCACCGAGCAACAGGGCGCGGGCGAGGGAGAGCGGGTCACCAGGCGCTCCGATCGCGCGGGGGAGCGCGGAGGCGGCCACGATGCCCAGGAGGATCGCCAGGTGCCAGTGGTAGTAGGCGTTCAGCGCCAGCCAGGGGCGTCGGTCGGCGGGGGCGGCGCTCATCGCCTCGAGCGCCCGCTCGTCCTCGCCCTCGCCGAAGTAGGACCACCACAGGCCGGCGCTGAGGCTGAGTCCGGTCACCGCGGTGGCGACCAGTCCAGCACTCAGCGGGCGCGTCGAGGCACCGGCGCCGACCGCTACCACGGACTCGCCGAGGGCGACGATCACGACCAGGCCGTGACGCTCGACGAAGTGGCTCGGAGCGATCTCGAAGCGGGCGTCGGGGACCCGCAGCGACGGCACCAAGATCACCGCCACGGCCAGACCCCACAGCAGCGCGCGGGCCGGATCCCCGTCGAGGACTCCCGCGGCGATGATCAGCAGGGCCGCGGTCAGGTTCAGGGGCGCCACCCTCAGGATCGCGGTCGCCGACTCGCCGACCGCGCTGCGGGTGAACAGGCCCGCGTGGACGAGTACCACGAGCAGGTAGCCGATTCCCAAGACCAGCCCTCCCGGGCCAAACGCGCCCGGGATGGCGAGCGAGATGACGAAGAACCCGGCCATCCCGCCGAGCAGTCAGGAGCTGATAGGCGATCCGGTCGGGGGCGACAACGTTGGTCAGCCACGCGTACCCGCCGTACATCCACCAGATCACCACCAGCAGAACTGAGGCGTGCAGCAGCCCCTGCCCGTCTGGATGGCGGGCGAGCACGCGGGTGAGCTGGGTGATCGTGAACACGAAGACGAGGTCGAAGAACAGCTCGAGCGTCGAAACCTTTGAGGGCCGCCCGGCGTCCGCCGGCTCTTGGCCCGGGTCCCGCGGGCTTGCAGCTCGGTCGCTCATGGCGCCAGTATCAGGCGACGGCGCGGATCTGGCCCTCGGGTATCCTGGCTGCGCCGGTGGCGATCCGCAGCGCGCGCTTCAGCGGATCGGCGAGGTGTCGGTACTCGGGGGTGGTGACCAACCAGAGGCGTGCCGCCAGCGGCTGCGCCAGACGATCGTCCTCGATACGGCGCAGGCCGTCGGCGCCCGCGGCCAGCAGCGCCACGACGAGCCCGCTTCGAAGCGCCGCTTGGATGCCCGACAGGTGTGGGCTCTGCGCGGTGATGATCACGGCGGCGCCCTGGACGTCGAGGTGGTCAAGGGCCAGGTCGCGCAGCCCGCACGGTGCATCGTAGGTCACGATCGGGAGTGGATCCGGAAGGGGCCCGAGGGCCAGCGCAGCGCTGGCCCACCAGTGCAGCGGAACCGTGCCGAGGTGCTCGACCGTGCCGAGCACGAACGGGCCGGCGCCGTGGGCGTCACGGGCGACTCGGGCCAGGGCGCGGTCGTGAGCGTCGATCACCCCGCGCAGCTCGCCGGCCACCACCTCGCCCGGCTCGAGACATCGACACCGCGGCCGCGGCGCTCGAACAGCGGACCGCCGAGCTGAGCCTCCAGACGGCGGACGTGCTGGCTGACCGCGGGCTGCGAGAGGTGCAGGGCGTCCGCGGCCCGGTGATAGCCGCCGTAATCGACGACGGCCAGGAACGATCGGATGTGGCCGAGATCGCCGGCGGACAGCGCTCTCGGGTCAGGGTCCCGGCGGCCGATCTCCGATCCAGTACCGGGGGCCCGGGCCGAGGCTCGCGGCGCGGTCGCCGGGATTGGAGAGCCGGCATCGCTCCAGCGACAGGCATCCGCAGCCGATACATTCGGTGAGGCCGAGCCTCAGCCGCTCGAGCTCGTCGATCCGGGCCTCGATGCGCGCACCCCACTCGCGCGACAGACGTGACCAGTCGCGCCGGGTCGGGACGCGGTGGGGCGGCAACCGGGCCAGCTCGTCGCCGATCTCCTCCAGGGTCAGCCCGACGTGCTGGGCGAACACGATGAAGGCGATCCGTCGCAACACGGGGCGGGGATAGCGACGGTGACCCGAGCCGGCGCGCTCGGAGGTGATCAGGCCTCGCTCCTCGTAGAAGCGCAGGGCCGAGCTGGCGACCCCGCTACGGCGTGAAACCTCGCCGATCGTCATCAGCTCCACCATGCCCAGCAGCAAAGCAGCTCCGGAGCTTGACTTCAAGTTCACTTGAGGTTGTAGTTTGTCGCCAAGGCGTTCAAACCGCGAGCCGCAGGAGGCAAAGATGACCACGACCCAACCGCCCCACCAGCCCACCCGGAGGCCGAGCGAGCAGATCATCGAGGAGGTGACGTCCTGGCCGGGAGTGCAGGCGGGCACGGGTCGCCGCGGCGAGCTCGGCTTCAAGCTCCGCCGGCGGGAGATCGGCCACCTGCACGGCGATCACGCCGCCCACTTCTCGTTCCCCAAGGCGGTGTGGCATGCGCTCCGGGACGAGGGACGGATCGTGGACCATCCGGTGTTCCCCGGCAAGGTCGGTCCGGCGGCGCGCAGGATCGAGGACGAGTCCGACGTCCGCGACGTGATCGCGCTGCTGAGGCTCAACTACGATCGCGACAACTCCGAGAGCGGCTCCGTTTAGGACGTGGCGCGCGAGGGAAGACCGGCTATCGATGGCCGTCGCGCCACCTCTCATCACCGGGGCGGATTTCGTCTCGGTGCCCACGCGCGACCTCGCGGTCGCGATGAGGTTCTATGGCGAGACGCTGGGTCTGCCGTGCTCGGTGCACATCGAGGGCAAGCCGTTCGCCGAGTTCGAGGCGGGAGACCTCACGCTCAGTGTCATCGAGCCGGAGAAGATGCGCCTGGAGTACGCGCCCAACCGGAATTACATCGCGCTGCACGTCGAGGACGTGGCCACGGCCCGCGCGGAGCTGGAGGCTCGGGGCGTGAGCTTCGAGGGTGAGATATTCGACACCGGCGTCTGTCACATGGCGTTCTTCGTCGACCCCGACGGCAACTTCTTGATGCTCCATCACCGCTACGCGCCGCGGTCGGCCTGACGCAGGAGCAGATCACGGGCCAGCCGACGCTGGCATGATGGGCGCGGTGCCCACGCCTGGAGAGCTGTCGCCGGAGGAGCGCATCGAATTGCGCCGCGCGCACGAGCGCCTGCGCACGGCCTCCAAGGAGCTCGAGTCGCTGG
The DNA here is from genome assembly GCA_050999075.1 of Solirubrobacteraceae bacterium. Classification (GTDB taxonomy): domain Bacteria; phylum Actinomycetota; class Thermoleophilia; order Solirubrobacterales; family Solirubrobacteraceae; genus Palsa-465. Next base: position 4,088 of record JBPCPO010000031.1, on the reverse strand, counting down.
TGGCGACCGATCCGATCAAAGGCCGCTGGAAGCCCGAACGGGCGCCGGGGCCGATCCTGGACGCCGCCCGGCACGAGCTCGAGCAGGCTTACGCCGGGCTCGCCGTCTGCGAAGCGGAGATCCTCGGCTGGGAGGCACGTTGAGCACGATCGGTGTGCTCGATCGAGACCGGCTGCTGTCGTTCTCCTTCGAGGACATGATGCGCTACCACGGACCGGGTTCCCCCGGCGGGGTGGCCCACGCCTTCAAGGTGATGGAGCGCGCATTTCCGCGCCTGGATGAGGGTGCTCCGCTGCACCGGCGGGATATCACGATCACGACCGCGTTCGGTGGTCCGGGGGCGCGTGACGGCTTTGAGCTCGTCACCCGCGCGGTGACCGGCGACCGCTACGTCCTGGATCCTGGGCTGGCCCGGCCGGCCCGGGGCAGCGCGCTCGAGCGCTTCGTGTTCCAGGTCGGATACCGCGAGCGCATGGTGACCCTGCTCGTCCGCGAGGGAGTCGTCAGCGACGAGTTCATCGCGCTGGCGCGCAAGGAGCGCAGCCCGGAGGAGGAAGCCCGATTGGACCAGCTCAAGGCGGAGATGGCAACTCGGGTGATGTCGAGTCCGGCCGCTGAGGTCTACGACGTCGAGACATGACGTTCAGACGAGCAGCGACCCGAACACATCGTCGACCTGCTGCCAGCCGATCCGCATCAGGAACGTGGGGTTGCGTCCGTAGGACTTGGCCCCGAGGATGAAGAACCCCGGCTCGGGGTTACGGAGCGTTTCGGGGCCGTGGGCGGTCTGGGTCAGGCAGTCGCCGCCGCCCTCGCCCAGCAGCGCCGCCGCCAGCTTCATCGGCGCTCCCGTCGCGTAGCACTCGTGGACCTGCAGCTGCCGATAGAGCGAAGCGTCCGGCGAACCGCCGTTGAGCGCCAGCACATCGTCGACGACGAGCTCGCGCTCCTCGCGCGCCCCGCCTCCGCCTCCGCCTCCGCCTCCGCCGGCCAGGGTGACGACGATCCGACCATCCCGCTCAGCCAGCGCCACGACGGTGCACCCGGTGCGTAGCTGGACGCCCGCGCTGGCCCCGTCGGCCAGCGCGCGGGAAGTCCGGGCCAAGGCCGCTCTTTCGGGCAGCGGATCGTCGGCGACCGCGCCCCAGGTGGGCTCGCGCGAGCGGACCGCCCAGGTGACGCGCGAGCCGAGGCTCCGAGCCGCGACCGCGGCGAGGTCCCGGGCCGCGGTCTGGGCGCTGTGACCAGCGCCGGTGAGCAGCACCTCCCGGCCCCCGAGCGTCTGCGCGTCGGGTATCGCGCGGACGATGCGCCCATCCAGCGCGCGCTCACCGAGCGCGTCGATGCCCCCGTCCCCCAACCGGTTGGGGGAGCCGTAGGTCCCGGTGGCGTCGATCACCGCGTCAGCGGCGGTAAGGTGCTCGCGCCCGTCGCCGTCGCGCAGGTGCAAACGGAAGGGACGGGCGCCGCGGCGGGAGGAGCCGATCTCCTCGTGCTTGAGCAGGCCCTCGCGGGCGACTCCGAGGACGCACACGCCGGTGCGAACGTCCAGCGCCGCGGCGACGGGATCGAGCAGCTCGTCGGCGAGCTCGTGACCGGTCGGCAGCGCCTCCCCGCTGGGGGCGCGCCCGGCCAGGAGGCGGCGCATCCGCGGCGAGACGTTCCAGTCCCACGGAGTGAACAGCCGCACGGTGCCCCAGGCCCGGACGTTGCCCGCCACGCTCGGTGCCTGCTCGTAGACGACAGCGCTCCAGCCGTGCTCTCGGGCCGCGAGCGCGGCCTCAAGACCGATCGGCCCGGCACCGATAATCGCGATGCTGCGCATCCGTCTCCAGGGTAATGGGTAAGGGCCCGCAGGGAATCAGTGCGATGATCCGGCGTCGTCGGGGCGCGCAATAATTTCCCGCGGGCTATGTCAACCGGATCAGAGTCGCAAACCGAGGCAATGGAGGTGAGCCGATGCAGATCAGTGCTCGTAATCAACTGAAGGGTCGCATCAAGAGCGTTTCGCCGGGGGCTTCGATCGCGAACATCGAGATCGAGGTCGGTGATCAGCGGCTGGTGGCGTCGATCACGGTCGAGGCGGCCGACGAGCTGGAGCTGCGCGAGGGGATGGAGGTCACGGCGGTGATCAAGGCCTCAGACGTGATCGTGGGGGTCGGCGACTGAGTCCGCATCCCAATGGTGTCGGGCAAGCAAGTTCACGTGCCGCCGGCCCTCGCCGACCCAGGCGGTCGAATCGACCGAATCACTCGGCCACAGCGTGATCGCGTCAGGCGGCACGTCGATCCGGCACCGCGAGGCGGTCTGGGGCAGGGGTGGCGATGCCGTGCGGATCGTGAGCTCAAGGCCTTCGATCGCCACGGTGGTCTCGTGGGCGGCGCCAAGCGTGACCGCGTCGAGCACGACCGCCTGGTAGCGGCCCCGGGGGTCGACGCTGATGTGCTCGGGGCGCACCGTCCAGGTGATCTGGCTCCCGGGCGGCAACCCGCCGGTGGACGTGGCGAGCTCGACCCCGCCGCTGAGGATGCGTCCGGGCGACAGGACGCTGCCGGTGTACGTGTTGGGGATGCCGAGCAGCGCCGCGACCTGGGGCGAGGCGGGACGCGCGAACACGTCGGTCAGGGACCCCTGCTGAAGTGACCGTCCGTGATCGAGGATCACGATGTCGTCGGCGAGCAGCGCGGCCTCCTCGGGATCGTGGGTCACGAGCACGGTGCAGAGTCCGGCCTCACGCTGCAGGCGGCGAAGCTCGCGGCGCAGGCGGTCGCGAACGGGGGCGTCCAGAGCGCTGAACGGCTCGTCGAGAAGGATCAGCGACGGGTTGCGCGCGAGCGCGCGCGCGAGCGCGACGCGACGCTGCTGGCCGCCGGAGAGCTCGCGGGGGAAGCGATCCTCGAGGCCGGCCAGCCCGAGCCGGGCCAGCCACCACGCCGCCAGGGCGGGGTCGGCATCGACGGCGAAGTTGATCTGCGCCCAGACCGTGCGCCCGGGAAGCAGGGCGGAGTGTTGGGGTAGGTAGCCGATGCGGCGATCCTCGGTCGCCAGCCCGTCCAGTGACCGATCACCGGCGCTGACCCGCGCGGTCTGCGCCCCGACGATGCCCGCGAGCAGTCGCAGGGCGAGCGTCTTGCCGGCGCCCGAGGGACCCAGCAGCGCGAGCCGTGGGGTGCTCGCCCGGTGGGCGAGCTCGAGCTCGAAGTCGCCCAGGCGGGCCGCCAGCGAGAACGACAGCGGGGACCCCGGTTCCCCCGTTGGGCCGACCGGCGCGGGCATCCGTGCGCGAGGCCGTCGTCGCCGGGAGCGAAGCCCGACTGCCGACAGGACGATCAGCGCGGCTCCGAGCGCGGAGGCGATCGGCAGCAGCGTGCTCGGCAGCCCGGTGCTGTCGAACTGCACGAACGTGTAGACGGGCAGCGAGTAGGGGTGGTAGGCCAGGATCACGGTGGCGCCGAACTCGCCGAACGCGCGCAGGAACGCGAGCAGCAGTCCGACCTGCACGCCCGGCCAGGCCACCGGGAGCGCGACCCGATAGAAGCGCGCCAGTCGACGATGACCGAGGGTGCGGGCGACGTCGTCGAGGGCCGGATCGACGGCGAGGAACGCGGCGCGCGCGGTGAGCACGAGGAACGGAGCGGCGACGAAGGTCTGCGCGATCACGATCCCCGCGCGGGTGTCGGTGAGGTTGCCGCCGAACAGGCCGCCGATGAACGTGTAGGGGCCGACGAGGTACAGCAGCAGGATTCCGCTCATCAGCGGCGGCAGCGCCAGCGGCAGCGCGACCAGCGCGGAGAGCACCGCCCCGACGCGACGGCGAGCGTGCGCGAGCCCGTAGGCCAGGGGGATGCCGAACGCGGCGATGATCGCCGTCGAGATCGTGGCCGTGATCAGCGAGGTGAACAGCGCCGCCCCCAGCCCGGGGGCGGACGGGGCGCCGTGGTGGGCGACACGGACGGCGAACGCGGCCAGCGGGGCGAGCAGGTAGATCGCCAGCAGCGGGGCAAACCACAAACGGGGGAGGGGGGGGCGGGGGAGCAAGAGCCTACCAAAACCACGCCCGGACGATCCACCCCCCGCCCGCGCGCGCC